>NZ_JBHWJK010000008.1:13880-300476 GCF_042731455.1 Streptomyces sp. NPDC059852
GTGTGTCCCTATTTTTTCCCCAGGTTTTCTTCTTGGCGCCGTTGGTTTTTTGGGTGGGCGCCGGGCTTGTTCCCGGGGGGGCCCCCACCTCCCGCCGTTTTACAGGTTCGCGGTCGGCGGTGGCGGCGGCATCTCGCTCGGCATCAACGCAGCGTGCACCTCGACAGTGTCCTGGCTTGTAATGATTTGCGCGCCATTGCGGCGCAACGCTGTGAGCGCCGCCGTGTTGTGAGCTTTGGTATCCGCGACCACGGTCCGTGCACCGCTCCTGGCGGCTTCGTCCAGGAGCATGCGCAGTGCGGCAGTACCTATTCCGCGGCCGCGTTTCGAACGCGCCAGCCACATCCCGGCTTCCAGTACGTCGGGACAGCCACGGACAGCCAAACGGGCTGAGCCCACGATCTTCCCATCCTGCGTGATCGCAAATGTGGACTCGTGGAGCGGGCCGGAGAGTCCAGGGAGTCGAGCGCGGTGCCAGTTACGGAAGGCGACCTCTCGTTCCCGAGTCCAGCCTGGCGGGCCGGCGACAGGGGGGATGACCTCTTCGGGTGCTGCGTCGTCGACGGCCACTGCAAGAAGTCCTTCAAGGTTTCCCTCGTCCACCTGCTGCAATTCCACGCGACCGATCATGCTGGTTCCTCTCCGCTGAGCGCCGGACACCGGTTGTCGATCCTCACGTCCTGTTGGGTGTCACGCGAGGGATTTTCGGCCCGGCGGGCAGGTATCCGGGATCAACGTGGTTGACGAGGCAGATGAGGATGGCCCGCGAGTGCATGCCAGAAGCGTGAGATGCCCCCTTTCAGCTGCGACGTGCGCAACTGGGTGGCCTGCGCGGACACGCTCCCGGAGGTCTTCGCCATGATCAAGCCCAGCGAGCGTCAACAAGGCTCGTGATCAATACACCTAGATGCTGATGCCGAGACCCCGCAGGCCCGCGAGGGTCCAGCGGTTGATGAAGGAGGCCGGGTCGGCCACCTTCTCGGCCTGCAGCAGGTAGGTGACGGGCGAGTCGGCCCGGATGCGGTCGCGTTCCTTGGCCGTGACATGGTGGAGCCCGACAAGGCCGAAGCCGATCGACGTGGCGGTGACGGCGGGCCATTGCGCTGCCGCGCCGCCGATGGCTCCCAGAGCGGGCAGTTGGGTCTGCAGATTCACCAGTCCGAGTCCTGTGCCGAGCTTGAGCCCCTTGATCGCGGCCTTGAGGTCCTGAAGCGGCTGCTCAAAGTGTGTCCGGCGGATGTGCGCCACGTGGAGGGCGACGATCTGCGGGTCCTGCTCCTCCGACAGGGAGCCGGTCAGTTCGGCGGCGGCCGCGTCGAGGGCGTCGACGAAACGGTCGAACTCGGCTGCGTAGTCGGTGCGCAGCTTGACGATGTCCTCGACGCGTACGTCCGCGAGGCCCTCGGGTAGCGGGAGCTGTGCGGTCAGCAGGGCGACCGCCGAAACCGGGCTCGGGCCGGGCGGGCGGTGGTCGAAGAGCTCCGCGGCGATCCGCGCCTGATCCCAGTCGTGCACCTGCTGTTGGGAGGCAGGGTTGTCGGTGATCGGTGTCAGCCCGTGGCGCCGGGACAGTTCGTCGGTCAGCGCCATCTTGTAGACCCAGGCGAACTTCGGGTCCACGGACATCCAGTCGTACTCCTCGTCGCCTGACAGGAGGGTCGGGCGGCGGGTGTTGAGGCCCAGTTCGGAGTCGAGGAGTGCTTGGCGCAGGGTGGGAGCGAACTCGTCCCAGTGCACTTCGACCAGGGACGTACGCTCGTCACGAGGCCGCCAGACCTCCCCGGGGCGTCCGTAGCGGTTCACGGGCCGCCACTGCGGATCGCTGGGGTCGCTCTCGTCGATGTCGTCAGGGGACACGCCGAAGTAGCGATGCAGTTCCGCGTGATGCTCGCGGATGACACTGATGAAGTGCGGGGCGATCGCTTCCGCCGCCGGGCCCGGAGACAGTTGCCGGATGAAGTCGAGCCCGTCGGCGAGGGCGCGGACGGTATCGGAGTCGTGGACCGGGTAGTCGGCCCCGGCGACGCGGGCCAGCGCCGGCCAGTACAGCGCGGTGGCCTTCACCCACGCGGCGTCCCGGATGTGGACGTACGGGAAGTACAGACCGATGCGCGGTGCCACCGTTCCCCCTCGAGTGTCCGATGCGGATCTCCAACACACCGACCGTACTCAAGATCTCCCCCCTTGACACCGCTCGGGGCCGACCGGGCCACGGAGCCCGCCCGGCGGACTCGCGCGGTCAGTTGACGTCGATCACGACCTTCCCCACTGCGGTCCCGATCTCCACGGTGGCGTGGAGGGCGGCGACGTCAGAAAGCGCGAAGCGCCGGCGGGGGTAGTCGGCGATGCGCTGGCCGGCCGGGAGATCTCGGCGTTGGTACACAGGCCGAGAACCTCGGTGAGGTTGGCCTGGCTCTGCCCCCACAGGGCGTGAAGGTGGCGCGGGGCGAGCCGGTGACGCAGCTATTCCAGATGGGCGGCGAACAGCAGAAGTTGAGCGTAGCGGACTGCGAGCTTGTCGTATTTGGTGGAGACGGCCCGGTGTCTTTTGAGGCGGTTGATGCCGCACTCGACCGCGTGCCTGGCCTCGTAGTCCTCCCGGTCGAATTTCGGCGGACGGCCACCGAGGGAGCCGCGCTACGGTGGCGGACGTGGTCGGCCTTGTCCGGGATGGTGCAGCGGATCCCACGTCTGCGCAGGTAGGTCCGGTTCCTGCGTGAGACGTACGCCTTGTCGGCCCGCAAACGATCAGGGTGGACGCGCGGCCGACCCGGCCCCACGCGGGGCAGTCCGGCAGTTCGGCCTGGCCGCGCCGCCGGCGGTGCGGGACGACGAGTCCGGCGCCCGGATAGCCGCCGTCGGCGATCGTGACCGTGTTGCCAACGACTGCCTTGGCACCGGATTCCCCCCATGCCTTGCAATCGTTGCGGTTCCCGGGCAGAGGCTGGCCGACCACGACGAGCAGGCAGGTATCGGCGTCGATGACGACCTGGTGGTTGGTGGAGTACCTGTAGTTCTTCGACCGCTCGGCGATGGTGTGGTCCCGGGTGGGGATCAGGGTGCCGTCCACGATCAGCACGGTGTCCTTGGCGAACCGCTTGCGGGGCTGGAGGGCGAGCATCGGCCCGAGGTGGTCGATGATCCGGTCCGCCGTCGACTTGGACCACCCGAACAGCGGTGCGAGCTGGCGCATGGGCAGGTTCGTGCGCCAGTAGGCCGCGACCAGCAGGGCCCGGTCCTCCAGCGGAAGACTCCACGGCCGGCCCCTGCGGACCGCGTTCGCCCCTCGCGCCGCAGCACCGTCACCAGCTTCCTGAACTGCCGGGGGGCTCAGTCCGGTGAACGGGGCTATCCAGGACGGCTCCGACGCCGTGATCACACCAGCCACACCAAGATCATCCCAGGCTGGTTAGGGTTTGTCCTTCGAGGTGACGGACTGGAGACGGAATCATGGAACAGGATGACGCCCTGCAACTCGCGGTGGCGTTTCTCGCGGACAGCCAGCGCGATGATGAGCCGCCTCTCGCCATCGACGCAGAGCGGGTTCGTGTGAGCAACGGGCTCCTGATCGTGCCCTACAACTCTGTGCAGTACCTCGCCTCGCGGGAGCCGAGAGAGCAACTGTTGGACTGCTGGCCCCTCCTCGTCGACCTAGCACGCGGAGAAGTGCGGTTCGGGAACCTGGACGAGCGACACCTGTGGAGGAACCCGAGCGCCTGACGCCTGTCCGTAGCCCCAGTTACGGGACAGCCCTTAGGGCGGAGGGTCGCGCTGCGGATCCAGAGGTCGGGTCGAGCCGTGAATCGATCCCCTTGCTGCCTCGGCGCGACGGAATATTTCCCACCCGCATGCATCTAGGACGCCGTGGTGGAAGAATACGAAGTGGGTA
The DNA here is from genome assembly GCF_042731455.1 of Streptomyces sp. NPDC059852. Taxonomy (NCBI): domain Bacteria; kingdom Bacillati; phylum Actinomycetota; class Actinomycetes; order Kitasatosporales; family Streptomycetaceae; genus Streptomyces; species Streptomyces sp. NPDC059852. The sequence goes on from NZ_JBHWJK010000008.1 coordinate 17,770, forward strand.
GTTTTTGCCCCGTCTGAGTGACGAAGCGGAACTTCCATTCGCGAAGCCGTCTTCCCACTCCTATGACCAGCGCACCACGCGGTCCTTGCACATTCCACGGTTTCCGGTGAAGCAGTTGCTTTGCCGCACAGAAACATGTGAGGCGACGAGTAATGGCGCTTACTTCGTCGAGCGCCCAGCACCCCGATCGGAGCCTGCCCGATGAAGTTGAGCTGGCGTACGATCTGCTGGAGCGCAGAAGGCTGGTAGAGGTCAGCAACGCTGACGAAATGGCTCGCCGCGCGAGCCGAACCGAGAAAGAGCGACGAAAGATCGCATCCGTTCGAGAACAAGTACTCAGGGAGGCCGGAGTCAGCGAGGGGACACTGTCCGACTACCAGGCCATACTGCAGGGGATCGACACGCGGATGTCGCCCGAACAGTGGACTCACGGGCTGAAGCCACTGCCTGAGGGCCCAGCCACCATCACGCCGGAACTTGACGGCTCCAGTGCAGCCCAGGAGATGGAGCGCGTCGCCTACAACGAGTTCTGGTGGAACAAGAGCAACTGGTGGTGGGAAAATGTGATGCGGACCTGGAACGCCGCGGGAAAGCTCTGGTTCGCAGGCTGGATCACATGCCCGGACGGCAACCTGCACAACTATCACTGGGGTGTCAACGCTCTCTACGAGCTCCACCAGAACCGGCTCCTGCCATCCGCCGATGGATGGTACAAATCCAGCCCCTTCGCCGACATGCAGGGGAAGTTCGAGGCCAGAGCTGGAAACGATTTCCTCTCGGGCGACAACTGGTGCAAGTGCTGGGTTCACCTGAAGCACTCGGTTTTCCAAGCTCAATTCGGTGGAGTCAAGTACCTCGGCGGAGGGCTGCAGGACAACACACAGAACCTGGTCAACATCGTTGACGACGGTCAAGTTCGGGAAGTTCCCATGAACCGCCGGTTCTTCTTCCCGCGGATCACGATCTCCAAGTCGGAGATCAATAGCAGCTACAGCCTATGGGCCTTCGTCGAGATCGCCTTCGACCTCCAACTGGAAGGCAGAGGCAGTCACCTGCTGCTCGACTGGCAGGGCGGTCCGGTGGGTCTGGGGATGGTTGTCCCTCAGTGGTTCATCTCCACCGGCCTCTACAGCTGACGGGACCAGGCGTTCCTCCTCTCCAGCGAGAAGGAACGCCGGGGCCGCCAATTAAACCCTGGTCAGGCTAGTGGGACCAGGGCGTGGACGTCGTCGGGCCTGTGCGGGCCTCATTGGAGGCTCAGCGGCGGATGCCTACGTACGCGCGGGCGTGGGACCGACCAGTCCACGTCATCGGGGAGTGCGCTGATCCTGCATGCAATGTAGCGGTGTGGCCATCAGGGCACAGATCCGGAACCGGCGATGAGTGCCAGCCTGCCCTTCTTCCGCTATCACCCCGATCCCCACGCCAGCGGGTCCATCCGCGCGGCAGCCCGGCGCTGCCGCCCCAGACGAGGGTGAGGGAGCCGATGCCGCCCAGCGTGCCCGCCGCCTCGCTCGGCGTGCCCACGAGCAGGTCGGCGTAGCCGTCGCGGTCCAGGTCGGCGTAGCCGTCGCGGTCCAGGTCGGCGGAGGCGACCGACGTGCCGAAGCCGTCCGATTCTTCGGGGGTGCCCGGAACGCCGGTGGTGGCCTGAGTGATGACGGTGCGGTGGGTGGCGGAGACGCCGCTCGCCGAGCCGTGGAGCACGACGACCGCACCGGCGGCGTCCACCGAGCCGTCGGCGGCGCCGGCGGCGCCGACCGCTAGGTCGCGGTAGCCGTCGCCGTTGAGTCGTCCTGTACGGCGGCCGTGTTGGCGCCCCTGTACGGCGCTGCGGCGGCCGCGGGCCTGGCCGGGAGCACGACGGCGGTCAGTGTGGCCGCCGTGGTGACGGCGATCGCGCAGGCGAGGGAGCGCGAGGGGATGCGGGCGGGGGACGGCATGTCTGCTCCGGAGAGGGGAAGCCGGGGTGTGCGCGGTGCGGCTGCTCACGGGCCGGTCACCACCTGGGCGAAGTGTGCGGAACCGCTCGAGCTGAGCCCGGCGCCGCCGGGACCGACGTTGACAGAGCCGGTGGCCGTCACGGACGTGGCAGAGCCGCGCAGGAGCCACAGGCTGCCCGCTCCGCCGTTCTCGCCGGGGGCGCCGATGAGCAGGTCGACGTGTCCGTCCTTGTTCGTGTTGAGGACGCGCACGGCCGCACCGAAGGTGTCGCCGGTCTCCGAGGTGCCCGCCACGCCGGCGGTGTTCTGGGTCCCCCCGTGCTGGCGTGGGCGGTGTCGAGCCGTCCGGCGGTGCCGCGGACGACGATGACGGACCGGCTGTTCCCGTTCTCCCCCGGGGCGCCGATCACGAGGTCGGCCCGGCCGTCCTTGTCGGTGTCACCGACGGCAACGGAGGCGCCGAAGCGGTCCTTGGCCTCACCGGCTCCGGGCACGCCGGAGGTGTCCTGGGTGATGGTCTGGACGCTGCTCGGCGAACCGCCGTATCCAGCGTCGAAGTAGACGATTACCTGCCCGCCGGGCGCGGTCCCGGGGCTCTGCGAGGGGTCCTCCGGGTTGCCGATGACAGGTCGGGCGAGCCGTTGCCGTTGAGGTCGCCCACGGCGGAGACCGTGCCCGCGGGCGGGTCAACGTCCTCGAACCCGGCCGGGTCGGCGAGCCAGGTGGCCGTGCCGTCGTAGCCCCAGCCGCCGTCCCACACTCCGCGGCCGTGGACGATCAGCCGGTCGTTGTCGGTGTTGGGCAGGTCGACGTGGGTTCAGGCTCACCACGGCGGCGACCACACTGATGATGACAATGACCGGGTGGTCGGCCAGACTTCCGCGCCCAGAGCTCATGATGGTCCTCCCCCGTCGGCTCCCCCAGGTCCCGGACGACGCGCTGACGCCCGGTGCCGATGGGGCAGACCATAGCCAAAACGGCACCCGTTCCGAGACCGATTCCGCACCTTGCCGCCACTTGCCGATTGAGCTCAAGGAGCCCCCCATTCGGGGCCAGTGGTGGATCGCAGACGAGGCTCGCAGCGCAGCGCCTGGGATGTGCGGGGTTTCCTGAGTCTCCCCTCACGGTGCTCCACACCCTCGCCGGCTGGAATATGCCGATACCGGAGGGTGGCCTACGCGGGCGGCGCCTTCGTCGCGGCGGTGCTGCGGTCAGCGGTCCGTGGCGGCAGGTGGGCGAGTCCGGTGTCGACCACGATGCGGTCGACGGTTTTGTGTCGGGCACTGTGTGCGCCGATGACAGTTTCGCTCCCGCCGGGCAGCAGATCGAGTTGCCGGTACCAGTCCCTCAGTTGGGCCTCGCTGACATCGTCGGCGATCGGCTTGGTTGAGTCCGGACCAGAGTTTCGCCGAGCGGTACGTGTAGGTAGTAGCCGTGAGTCACGCCGCGGTGGTCGGCACGCAGTTGGGCCAGCATGTCTCCGTATCGGTCGGCGTACAGGATGCCTTCGACCACGACGTGGAACCCGGCGTCCGGGGCGTAGCGGGCCGTCACATCGATAAGGCCGATGTTCGCCGCGCCGGGCCGGTCGCGCTCGCGGAGCACGATGCGGCGGAGTTTATCCTTATGGACCAGGGCCGGCCCGCGGCCGAACCGCTCGCGCAGGCCGGCCGCGACGGACGACTTCCCCGACGCGCTGCTGCCACGCAGGATGACCAGTCTGGCGTCTCCACTGCCCACCATCACGCCCATCCCCTGACAGGCAGTCACCTCCCAGCGGTCATGAGCGATCGGCACCGCGGTGGCCGATCGGACGGCTACCGGACGTCTTACCGTTCCCGAGCGCGGTGGACTGCGGATCACGTGCGCCCAGGACCGTGAACAGGCCAGAGGCGAGGGCCAGTGCGCCGTAGCCGAGCGAGATCTGTGGGAGCGACAAGGTGGAGGTCAGCCGGCCGGCTATGAGGGCCGGAATCGTCGCACCGCTGTACGAGAGAAGGTAGATCACGCTGAAGATCGGCGCCCGGTCGGCGAGCGTGCTGCCGTGCAACAGGCCCCGGTCGCGGCGCTGATGGCGATGCCCTGGCCGGCGCCGGCGAACACCGTCGCGACGATGAACAGCACCAGTGTGCCGGTCGCGATGGCAGCGATGACGCCGGTCATTCCGGCCAGGAAGCTGATGACGTCACTGCACACCGCATACAGGTACGCCGGGTAGTTGATTGTCTGGGCTGCTGATGTAGATGTTGGTGACATAGCCTCCGTACTGAGGCAGATAGGCCCACCACTGATTGGTGTACGGAGGGACCGAGACGGTCTGGCCCTCCTTCTGGCAGCCGACCAACACCTCAACGCCCGCCGGAAGTTGGAGGAGCGCGTCAGGGTTGGTGGAGGCGCTGGGGCGGACGTTCACTCCGGAGCTCCAGGTGCCGAACCACGTCCCCGCTGGACGCACGCTGCCGGGAACGGTCAGCGAACGGGTCAGCCTGCCCAGGTCGGTGTAGGCCTTGCCATAGGGGGTGCCAGTGGGATGCAGGGTGAACACGGCCACGATGGAGCGGTCGGCCGCGCCCACGGTCCCGCTCGTGTGCAGCGCCGGATCCGTGACGTTGACGGCAGGCGCATTGCCGCTGCGGGCCGACGTGGCGGGGCGGCACGTACCGTTCTCACGACCGCCGAAGCCCGACCAGCCCTGCTTCACCGCCCACGGCCGGTCGAAGGCGCCTGCGATACCGAAGTGCTGGTCGAAGAGGTCTGTGGTGGAGCAGCGTGTGGACTGCCTCAGGTTGCCCATGATCAGGTCGCGGACGGGGGTGGCTGCTTCGTCCAGCACATAGCGGTAGATCTTCACGGTGTCCGCTGCCGACATGGTCGTGTAGCCCCACATGCCCTCCTGGCCGGCCGGTGGGGGGTTCGTGTCGGAGAGTTTCAGCAGGCGGGACATCCGGGTGACGATCGCGCCTCCGCCGTTACGTACCCAGAAGTCACTGGCTGCGCCGTCGTCACTGCTGCGGAGCATTGTGTTCAGCTGGGCGCGGTCACTTGCCGGGATCTCGTCAGCCGGGTCACGGTTGTAGAGGTAGTCCAATGCGATCAGGAGCTTGACCAGGGAGGCCGACCGGAATTGCATGGTCGGGTTGAGTTGCTCGGTGAAGGTGCCGGTCTGCCGGTCGAAAACGGCGACTCCTGCCGTGACACCGGGCGGCACTGTGACGGTGGCTGCGTCACGCAGCGGGGATGACTTTGCGTCCGCTGCTGCGGTCGCCGACGGGCTCAGCATGGCCGCGATCAGGGCCACGGTCATCGCACCCAACGCGGTTATGAGACGCCACTTGCTCCAACGGGCCATGGCTCAATCCCGGTTCGCACGCTGGAGGATGGTGCCGCCGCACACCATCGCCACGTCAGGGTGGTCTTCGATCTTGGTCGAGGCGTAGGCGAGGTCGGCCTTCACCGCTTCGGTTGAATGCAGTGGATGTGGGGTGTGCATGGTGGATTACCCATCTTCAGAGGTGGTTGAGCTATCGGTGATGACGAACGCCTTCGTCCGGATGGTCTTCATCGCTTCGGTCAAGATCGAGGCGAGGGCGGCCAGAAACTTCGATGGCCTCGCACATGTGCGGTAGACCGCTGCGACCGCGGCCGAACCCGCGGGCAGGGACTGACGTGCCCGGGATGCCGTCGCCACCGGGATCCGATGTCCCAGTGCCTGGCCTTCAGGCGTCCGGCCAGGCACCGCAGAGCTGCTTCAGCGGTCACACCATGTGGTGAGTTGCTGACATTGGTCGACCGGCTTTCAGCTGCGGCAGCAGCCGGCCCCGGCGGATACAGCCGTCACCCGATCGTGGCCGTTCTGAAAAAACTCAGTGTGCGAGTGGACAAGCCGATGGAGGACTGGCAGACGAGTACACGAAGCTCTTGGCGAACCTGGGTGGTATTGGTCGAGAACCCGCTCACCAAGAGCTTCCCGGATTGACGTGAGAGGAGAAGGAGAGTCCGGGACGGTGGTCGCCCCATGCCTTGACGAGATGTGCAGAGCAGTTAGCAGTTACGGATGGACCAGACTGCGTCCCAGTCGATGTCGTGGATGATGCCGCCGTCAGCCGGGGCGCTGACCAGGAGATTGCCGCTCTGACCATAAATGCTTGCGGTGGCGTTGCCGGTCTGCTGGTTGTAGTAGGCGCCGTCGCCGAGCCAGTTCGACACGGAGTACCGCTGGCAGGCGAAAAGAAAGAAGATCTTCCAGTCGCTCGTGGTCGGGTCCCATACTGCAGCGCAGAAGTTGCCGTCGCCGCAGCTGAAGGAGCCGCCCGCCGGTACATGCTGGGTGTTGACCGCCGGTGAGATGCCCGGTGACGCGGCGGCGAGGGACGCGCCCGCCGGGGCGTCCGACGGGGCGGGTGGGGCGATGAGGAGAGCGTGGTCGGCTACGGCGCCGGACGAGGGCGACACAGCCTGGGCGGGTCCGGCGGCAAACACGGCCGCCAGAGCCAGTATCAGGGCGCCGAGGACGCCGAGGACGGAACGCTGGGCACGCGCTGTGCGCATTCGTTGAACCCCCTGGTCGTTGGTGCGTGCCCCGAGGCTGTTCCTGCCGGCTCCTTCTGCGCCACACACTGAAGCGGTGCCTTAAACGGAAGGCCGTACGCCGTCGAGAAGGGCGAGGCCCGTGGGAGTGCTGGTGTGCAGGACATACCTGCCGCGGCGCACACTGACCAGTAGGCCGGCCTGGCGCAGGACAGCCGTGTGCTGGCTGACCGCCGCGCCGGAGATATCCAGGCGGATGGCGAGTTCACCGGTCGTCGCCCCCATGACAACGTTCTCCAGGATGGCGGCGCGGGTCCGGCCGATGAGCGCGGCCAGGGATGCGTCGCCTTCGGCGCCGGTATTCTGGAGGGCCCAGCCGAGTGTGTGCTCGATCGGGTACACCAGGACGGGCGTGAGCGTGTCGTCGGCGACCGTGACGGGTCTGCGCAGGCAGAAGAAGGACGGCTGGAGCAGCAGTCCTCGCCCACCCAGGTACACGTTTCGTTCGACCGGGTAGTCCGCCTCCAGGACAGGCGGATGCCAGCGCAGCACGGGACGGAACCCTTGCAGCAGACCGTCGGTTCCCCCGTCCAGCACCGACCGGGCCCGTATCGCCCGGTCAGCATCCACCTGGGCCAAGATCTGGTTCCAGTACGGCGCGAGGGCGCTGTGGTGCTGAGCCTGCAGGGCAGCACCCAGGCGACGCAGCGCCGCGGGTTCGCCCTCTGCCAGGGCCCGAGTCGAGGGGGGCATCGGATGTAAGCGGTGTGTGGAGGCGGCAAGCAGAGCCAAATCGCGACGCAACCGAAACCGGGGCGTTCCGAGCACGGTCTCGACCGCGCTCGCGAGATCGAAGAAATCTTGCAGATCAGGGGTGAGGAAGTCCGGAGAATATCCCCTGGGAGGTAGCAGAGCGGCCAGCAGGCCGTGCGCCCGCCCCATGCGCGGCCGCACGAGCTCACGCCACTGCCCGAACAGCAGCGGCGCGTCCTTGCTGATCAGCACTTGGAAACTGTTGGTGATCTCCCACAGGGGATCGGGGGCGGCCGCGACACGTACGCGTGTGAGGTCGTCAGCGGTGAAGTGGACCCGCAGCATGAGGTCTCCGATGGTGGTCGGTCATCGGACGGGACGAAACGATCATTACGACAGTGACCGACCGCACCGGTGCGGACAAGACAGCATTCAGACGCCCGCCGCATGATGCGGCACCCCCGGAGCCCGCCCTTGGCCGTCGCAGGTGAGATGGACCTTCGTGGTCAGCCCGCCGCGGTCGCGTCTGCGCGCAAAGCTGGTACCAGGTACGTATTCCAAGTCCGCGGTATTAGTACGCGAGCCCCGGGTGGGCTCAGCTCCTCAGCTCGCCAGGGTCGTGGTCGCCGACGCTGCGGGGCCTCATCAAGCGACCGGGCCCAGCGCCCACAGCGGTCGGCTGGAAGCTCTCACGCAGAGTGGCTACGAACGCCGCCGGTGACGGTGTGGGGCGCCTGTTTCACCGTGCCTGAGCGGTGGAAGGGCTGAGCGGTACTTCTTCGCTCCTTGGAGGACTTCATGCCAGAAGATTTCGAAGACGTCCCTGAGCTTGAGGACGACACCATCGAGGACACCGTCGACGAGACCGGGATTGACCCCAAGGACATCGAATTGGTCATGGCCCAGGTCAATTGTTCAAGGGCGAAGGCGGTCCGGGCCTTGAAAGAGAGCAACGGCGACCTCATCAACGCGATCATGGCGGCCAGCGAATAGTTGGCGAGCCGCGAAGCGGTGCCAGCGTCCCGAAGCCGGAGCCCGGGAGGTGGGCGCCGCGGTAGGACGAGGGGTGGCGTTGGCTCGGCAGCCTGGGTCTGTTCTCCTGTCCCGCTTGTCCATCGGTCGTCGTGGTCGACGAGCAGGGCAGGCACGTCCTGCCGTAAACCGCCGACGCCCTTCATCCCTGCCACGGCTGGTGCGGCACGTCGGTAGGAGTGAGGTCCGGGCGGGGAGCTGGTACCAGGCACGTATTCCAAGGCTGCGGTATTCCTAGGTCAGCCTGGGCCTTTGGTGAAGGGCGGTGTGGGCCGGTTCAGTCCTCACACTTGCAGCCCTCTGCCGCGGTGGCGGTCAGGAGTACCGGCCGCGCTCCCCAAGGCTGGCGGCCCCAGCGTCGCGGTTCAGCCCGCGTACCGCAGGCGGGCGGTTTTGTCGTCGCGGCCCGGGCAGGGTGGTGCCGGGCGCAGGAAGGAGGCCGGTGACGGCGACGACGATCGCCTCGCTGAGTGCGCGCTTCGTGCTTCCTGTACCCGCCCGGCACGAGTTCGAGGACCAGGCCCTCGATCCAGACCGCCGTGTAACTCCAGCACCGCTTGGCGCTCATGGAAGGGACGGAAATACGCCGTACGCGCCCTCTCCGAAGGCCTCTGCCAGGAGAGCCGCGACATCAGCGTCACCCTCATCAGCCCCGGCTTCACCCAGAGCGAGCTGCTGGACCAGGGCGGCGCCGCCGAGGCACAAGCCGCAGCACGCAACGCCGCACAACGACTCGCCATCCCCGCAACCGCGGTAGCCGAAGCAATCGGCTTCGCCTTCCACCAGCCGGCCACCGTCGACGCCGTTAGGCAGTGCGCATCCTCATCCGTGTTTGGCTTCCGACCCGGGCTTGACCAGTCCTAGGACCGCCATTGCGATGAGAGCGAGCGCGCTCACGGCCGAGATCGCCGGAAGGAGAGCCACCCCATCCGCGAGTTGCCACGCTGCACTCACGATGAGCAGAGTTCCGGCCAGCAGATAGAGGACGCTGAGAGGGCGGCTCTTAGGGACGAAATTCCACTTGTGGTCATTCACGGTTGCCTCCGACTCGGTCACGTGGCGCTTGTACCCCGAGGAGAGCGACAGTCACGCACGATGTCCGCCGGCCCTGGCCCCCGAGTGCCGCGCCGCCCACCCACGAAGCCCGTCAGGGACGTAGTCACTCGTTGGTAGATGCAGGGCTTCGTGCGTCTCCCGATCCTGATTCGAGGAGGCACCCTTCATGGCGGCGTGGCCAGGCCGCGCCACTGCTTCAGCCGATTGATGCTCCGCTCGACAACGTTGCGCTGCTTGTACGCCTCGGCGTCCAAAGCCGGCGGGCGCTCCCCGTCCCCCGGCGTAGCCGGTTGCCGTTCTGCTCGGGCGGCTGGGACATGACGCCATGGAGCCCGCGCCGCCGGAGATCCTTGTGGATCGCGCGAGACGAGTGCGCGTGGTCCACGGACGTAACGAGCCGGGCCCGTCCGACAGGTCCCGCCAGGGCGAGCAGGGGGAGCACTTCCCCGCGATGGCCTCCGCCGTTTCGGCGGTGATCGGCCCATCGCCGACCGCGGACCGGATCGGCCGACATAAGCGGCTCGACCCGGTCCCACATCGCAACAGTGATCACTTGCCGGACGGACACATCCGATCAGCTGCACACGCCAGTTGGACACCTCGACCCCGTAGACCTCGGCCAGAGGGCCGGAGGCTTCACCTTGTGTGAGGCTTCTCGCGAACAGCTACAGGACCATCTCACCGACCCCGGTCGTAGCGCCCTCTCCTTCCTCACCCAGGCGTCCGGCCTCCTCGCCGGGCAGCTCGACGAGAACCTGGTCGCCGCGCCGCCCCTGCCGCTTCTCGACGATATGCGGATCGAACGTGCCCGAGGTGTCCCGGGGGACCTTGGCCTCGACCGGCCCACGTCGGTCAGCACAGTTTGACTCGGCCCTCGTTGTGGGAGTGGCGGCTGCCGGGCCGAGCCGCGTCGTGCCCGCTTCGTCAGCTGCTGCAGCAGCCCGCCGTGCCCGGTCAGATGCAGCCCGTCCCACCCGGCCCCGCTCCACCAGCATCGCGGCCAGATGCTCATCGGACACGGGCGCAGGCTGCGCCGCCGCGGCACTCTCCGTCTGACTCCGTCGTTTCTAACTCCGAGGTGGCATTGGTCGCTTGACGTCTCTTCCGCGGTCGTCGGATCCGCCGTTCGTTCTGCACTCCCGTGCGTTCGTGCCAGTGCGTCGCACGGAGGCTGTGCTGCTACTTCAGCTGGTCGGCTGTGAAGTATTCGGACTTGACCAGGACGTCGTAGTTGGTCTTGTCCACGCTCGTGGGCTGCAGCAGGACGGCCGGGACCGCCTTGACACCGTTGTCGTAGTCCATGCTGTTGTCCACCTCAGGCTCCCTCTCGTTGAGGATGTCGTCGACCATGGTCGCCGCGGCCTGGGCGAGTTGGCGGACATCCTTGTAGACAGTCTGTGACTGCTGGCCCGCGATGATGGACTTCACCGAATCCAGTTCGGCGTCCTGACCCGTGATCACCGGAAGCGGTCTGCCGCCGGAGCCGTAACCGGCCGACTTCAGCGCGGACAGAACGCCCCTGGATATGCCGTCGTACGGCGACAGGACCGCGTCGACCTTCCTGCCACCGTACGACTTGCTGAGGATGCCGCTCATACGCCGTTGCGCGGTGGCCCCGTCCCAGCGCAGGGTGGTGATCCGGTCGAGTTCGGTCTGACCGGACGGGACGACCAACTTGCCCCTCTCCAGGTACGGTTCCAGAAGGGCCATCGAACCGTCGAAGAAGTACTTGGTGTTGTTGTCGTCGGGTGAGCCGGCGAACAGCTCGATGTTGAACGGGCCCTTGCCGTCCTCCAGGTCGAGCTTCTCGATGATGTAGTGGGCCTGCATCCGGCCGACCATCTCGTTGTCGAAGGAGACGTAGTAGTCGACGTTCCGGGTGCCGAGGATGAGCCGGTCATAGGAGATCACCGCGATATCCGCGTCGGCGGCCCGCTGCAACACGGAGTCCAGCGACCTGTTGTCGATCGCCGCGATGATCAGAGCGTCGACGCCCTGCTCGATCAGTTCCTTGATCTGTGAGACCTGGGCCTTCGGGTCGTCGTCGCCGTAGACCAGCTTGGTCTTGTAGCCCCTGGCCTTCAGGCTCTGGACGACACTCTTACCGTCCGTGAGCCACCGGTCGGAAGCCCGCGTCGGCATGGCAATACCGACGGCACCACCATCAGAAGCACCCCCCGAGCCGTCTTCACCGTTCTGGCTGCACGCGGACAGGAAGGCGAGAGACACGGTTCCGGCGAGGACGGCTCTTCGGTTGAGCATGGTGATCGTTCCTTGTTCTTCTCGTCGTTGAGGAGATGAGGGCGCGAAAATGTGGAGCAGCGGGGAGGGGTGGAGCGGGCTGTACAAACTCACCGAACGGTGTCGCGAACCACGGGCCGTGCAAATGCACCACTGGGGCCCTCGAGTGATTGCACCGCGATGAACGCATAAGCGGCGGGATTTGGTTGACCTCTCTGGGTCAGGTGAACTCGGTCCCTACCTTTGCTCGTCCCCATGGCATCTCCAGGCCCTGTGGATCGGGGACCGTTGCGTCGCTAAGCCTCATTGTCCGAGACTCTCTGACTTTCGTGAGCCGGTGCCCGCGTGCACCTCGAGCCACGTGGCGCAAGTTCCGAAAGACACAGGCACTCGCCTCTCAGATGTTCGATATTTCGTCACTCGTTCGAAAAGATGACGCGAAGTTAGGGGAAGAGTGACGGGCTGTCAACGGTGTGAACAGATCTAGGTGCCGTGGTGGAGGTTGCGCAGGTCGGTGAGGGTGAGGACCGGAACCCGACCGGTCGCGGGGCGCTTGCAAGGACTCAACCCGCGCTTAGCACAGAGGATTTGGTCATAGTGGCAGATCCAGCGAAAGTCATACGCAGCGAACCCTGCTCCCTACCATGAGCGTTCTGTACGTGACGTCATGCCACGTACAGACTTCACCCCGGGGAGACCAGCCAGCTCATGGATCTTGTCACCACGTCATGAACGAGCCATCCTCACCCTCATCCGAACGGCCCGACGAGATCTAGAGTGTTCGCGTGACCGAGCAGAACCCCGAAGTCATCGCAGGCCGGTACGAACTGATCGAACGCATCGGCCAGGGCGGCATGGGCCGGGTCTGGCGTGCCCAGGACCGGCAGCTCTTCGGACGCGAGGTCGCCGTCAAGGAGATCCTCTTCCCCCCGGGGATGGACGACGACGAGCGGGCCACGCTCGTCGGACGCTTCACCGGTGAGGCCCGTGCCGCGGTCGTTCTCAGCCACCCGGGGATCATCACGATCCACGACGTGGTGGAGCACCGCGGTGCCCCCGTCATCGTCATGGAGTTCGTCCGTGGTGCGTCGTTGGCCGCCGCCATCCGCACGCAGGGCCGGCTGCCCGTGCGGCGGGTGGCGGAGATCGGCGCGATCGTCCTCGACGCCCTGACCGAGGCACACGGGTCGCGGATCGTCCACCGTGACATCAAGCCGGACAACGTGCTCCTGACCAAGGACCGTGTCGTCCTCACCGACTTCGGCATCGCGCACCTCGCGGACGCCACGACGAAGCTCAGCCGCAGTGGAATGGTCATCGGCACCCCGCAGTACATGTCCCCGGAGCAGCTCGAGGGGAAGCGGCCGACTCCCGCCAACGACCTGTGGGCGCTGGGGGCCACGCTGTACCACGCCGTAGAGGGGCAACCCCCGTTCGACGCGGACGGGTTGCACGCCCTGGCGGTGGCCGTGTTCACCCGCCCGCACCGACCACCGGTGCACGCCGGACCGCTCGCGCCGGTGCTGGACGCGCTGCTTGTCAAGGATCCCGAGCAGCGGGTGGGTGCCGCCGAGGCCGGCCGGATGCTGGCGTCGGTGCTCCGCTCCCTCCCGGCCGCGGAGGAGGCGGACGAGCGTGGTCGCGCACCCGAAGCGGAACACGACGCCGAGGCGGATCCGGCACGTCCCACCGATCCCTCCCCACCCTCCGCCCCTGCGGACCCGCGGGTTCCCACGGTCCCGGACTCCGGGGCGACACCGGTCGATCCCCGGCGTCCGAGCAGCCCGGACCGCCCGACCAGTCCCTCACCGATCCCGGACCGCCCGACCGGTCCTCCGCCCGTGCCGGGACCCGTGCCTCCTCCGCCCACGGAGGACCTGGTGTCACTGAAGGCGACCGTCACGGCGGAAGCGGGCGACCGGAAGGCCGGACGGGCACGTGTCCTCACCCGGCGCTCCGTGATCCTGGGCGCGGCTCTGGCCACGCTCGCGGCCGGTTCCGCACTGACCTGGACCTTGTCCGGTGACAACGAGAAGCCGCACGGCGGCGGTGCGGCCGGGAGCGGCGCCGAGGGTTCCACCGTCACCGTCGCGATCGGCGTGGACGCGCCGCTCACCGGGGCGCTGGCGGAGCTGGGGCTGGGTGTGCGGAACTCCGCCGACCTCGCCGTCCGGACGGCGAACGAGAAGAAGGTCGTCCCCGGTGTGCGCTTCGAGATCAAGGCGGTGGACGACGCGGGCGACCCCGCCAGGGGCGCGACGAACGCCGCGGGCTTCGTGTCCGACGCGAAGGTGCTCGGCGTGGTCGGCCCCGTGAGTTCCAGCGTGGCGGAGTCGATGGTGCCGCCCTTGGCCGAGGCCGATCTGGTCAACGTCTCGCCGGCCAACACCAGCCCCGCCCTGACGCTGGGCCCCGACTGGGCCTCCGGTGGCAAGTCCCGTCCTCACGACACCTACTTCCGCACCCTGGCCAGCGACGCGGACCAGGGGCCGTTCGCCGCGCGGTATCTGCGGAACGACGCGGGGAAGGGCAAGCTGTACGTCGTGGACGACCGGACCGCCTACGGCACCGCACTCGTCTCCGGGTTCACGGCCGAGTTCGAGAAGCTCGGCGGGAGCGTGGTGGGCCGGGAGCACGTCGACACCGACCAGAGGGGGTTCTCCGGCCTCGTGGCCAAGGTCCGGGCTTCGGGCGCCGACGCGGTCTTCTTCGGCGGCTACTACGACACCGCAGGGGCGCTCTCCAAGCAGCTCGGCCAAGCCGGGGTGGACGTGCCCCTGATGGGCGGCGACGGCATCTACGACCAGCAGTACCTCACCTCCGGACCGGAGGTCGACGGAGACCTCGCCGTGAACATCGGTGTGCCCGCCGAGCAGCAGGCGAAGGGGGCGGACTTCCTCGCTCGGTACCGCAAGGCGGGGTATGCCGAGGCAGCCGGCTGGTACGGGCCGTACGCCTACGACGCCGCCTGGAGCATCGTCGAGGCCGTCAAGGCCCTGGTGAAGGCCAACGACGGCACTCTGCCCGGGGACGCGCGGGCGAGGATGCCCGAGGCCGTGTCGCGGCTCACCTTCGACGGAGTCACGGGCCGGGTCGCCTTCGACGGCTACGGCGACACCCGCAACCGGCGCCTGACGGTGCTCTCGGTCGAATCCGGGCGGTGGACCAGCGTGACCAGCGGCCCCGCCGCTCCGTGACACCGAGCCGATGAAGGGCCGGCCGGCGCCGAGCGGCCCTGTGAGCCGCCTCGGACCAGGCCCATGCTCGCGGCGCGATCGGGTGCCGAGCGCTCGCCGCAGGCCGTCGACTGCCTCTGTGGATACATAAGGCTCACGCATCCGGCGAGCACCCGTTCGCGAGCAGGCCGGAACTCGCGAACGGGTGGGCGCGGCCGGTCAGGCCTTGGGGGGCTTCACGGCGATGTCGAGGTAGAAGGCGTCGATGCTGCGTACCGCCGCTTCGAACTCGTCGAGGTTGACGGGCTTGGTGACGTAGGCGTTGGCGTGGTGGTGATAGGCGCCGGTGACGTCGTCCGGGGCGGCCGAGGTGGTCAGGACCACGACGGGGATGGTGCGCAGCTCGGGGTCCTCCTTCACGACGGCGAGGAACTCCCGCCCGTTCATCCGCGGCATGTTGAGGTCGAGCACGATGAGGTCGGGACGCTCGTTGCTCTGGTCGCGCAGGAATTCCAGGGCCGCGATGCCGTCGGAGACCTGGGTGATGTTGCGGGTTCCGCGTTCGGTGAGGGCGTCCTGGATGAGCAGGGCGTCGGCGGCGTCGTCCTCGACCAACAGCACGTCGTAGGGATGGGTTGCGGCGGCGGCGGCCATGGTTCACGAGCTCCGGGGTCGGGGGGTGGGATGGGGTGGACTGCTGGTGATCAGGCCGGGCCAGCGGCGCCGGGCTCCTTGCCGGCTCATGTTCATGGCCTGACCGATCTCCGGGTAGCCGGCGCCGTGCGCGGCTGCGGCGTGGGCTGCCTGATCCTCCAGGTGCCGGACGCATTCCTTGACGCCGGCCAGGACGTGCAGGCGCGCCAGTGCGCCCTGGCGGGCCTCACCGGTGATGTGGGTGAAGTCAGCCGAGAGGTCGCCGCTGTGCTGCGCCATGCAGCGGGTGAGTTCGTCGACCACCTGTGCCACCAGCGCGGTCGTCTCCCCGCCTGAGGGGGCCGCGGTGGAAGAAGATCTGGGCATGACAGCAGCCTAGGGCTTCGATCTTCCCCAGGACAACGTCCGTTGTCATGTCACGGGTACAGTGTGCGTGTCGCGTGTGGATGTCGTGGCGCGAGTCGTTACTTGAGGGAGAGATTCGAACCGCGATGAGCAGAAGGCCGTCGCCCGCCGAGGGTGCCCTGTCCGCCTGGACCACCCGCCGTTGGCTTCGGGTCGGCGTCTCGGTCACCCTGTCCGTGCTGACCGTCCTGGGGGCCCTGGGCACTTGGGCAATGTGGCGGACATCACAGCTGACCAACGAGGTCGTCGATCGCCGCACCCCTGCCCTGATCGCCTCGATCAGGCTGGAGGAAGCACTGGTCAACCAGGAGACCGGTATCCGCGGCTACGGACTGTCCGGCAGCGAGGACTTCCTGGCCCCCTACCGACAGGGCCTGGCGGACGAGCGCTCCGCCCTCAGGACGCTCAAGCCCCTGCTGAAGGGCGATGACGGGGGCCTCAAGGATCTGGCCGAGGTGCAGGCGCTGGCCGGTACCTGGCACGAGCGCATCGCCCGCCCCGTGTCGACAGCGGCTCCGAACGACGTGGTCGAGGCGGCAGAGAAGCGCACGGCGGAGGGCAAGGCCACCTTCGACCGGCTGCGCACCGCCATGACACGCCAGCAGGCGCACCTCCAGGACCGGCGCACCGAGGTCAGCCGCGAGCTGCGGGCGGCCATGACCATACGGAACTGGATGTTCACCGGCATCGCCGTCGTCATCGTCCTGGTCACGGTGCTCATCTTCGAAGGCCTGCGCCGCGGCATCACCGCTCCGCTCGCCCGGCTCGGCGCGTCGGCCCGTGACGTCGCACAGGGACGCTTCGACCGTTCCCTGGACGGCGCGGGTCCGGCCGACCTGCGCCGGCTGGCCGCCGACGTGGACCTGATGCGCCGGCGCCTGGTCGCGGAACTTCAGTCCACCGAGGAGTCCCGCAGGCTGCTGGACGAACAGGCGGCGGACCTCAAGCGATCGAACACGGAACTGGAGCAGTTCGCCTACGTCGCCTCCCACGACCTGCAGGAACCGCTGCGCAAGGTGTCCAGCTTCACGCAGCTCCTGCAACGGCGATACGGGGGCCAGCTGGACGAACGGGCCGACCAGTACATCGACTTCGCAGTCGACGGCGCCAACCGCATGCAGAACCTCATCAACGATCTGCTGGCGTTCTCCCGC
Organism: Streptomyces sp. NPDC059852; assembly: GCF_042731455.1. NCBI lineage: Bacteria > Bacillati > Actinomycetota > Actinomycetes > Kitasatosporales > Streptomycetaceae > Streptomyces > Streptomyces sp. NPDC059852. Next base: position 34,711 of record NZ_JBHWJK010000008.1, read on the forward strand.
GTGGGCCGTGTGCACAACGACCACCGCACCGTGGACCTGCAGAGCGTGCTCGACAGCGCGCTGGGCAACCTCAGCGTGGCCATCGAGGAGAGCGACGCCGAGATCACCAGCGACCCGCTGCCCACCGTCGCCGGGGACAGCACCCAGCTCACCATGCTCTGGCAGAACCTGCTCTCGAACGCCATCAAGTTCCGCAGTCCCGAACGGACACCGCGCATCCACATCAGCGCCGTCGTCGACGACAACGTATGGCGGTTCGCGGTCAGCGACAACGGCATCGGGATCGCACCGGAGTTCCAGCAGAAGGTCTTCATCCTCTTTCAGCGGCTGCACACCAAGGACGCCTACCCCGGCACCGGTATCGGCCTGGCCATGTGCAAGAAGATCGTGGAGTTCCACGACGGGACGATCACCATCGACCCGGACCACCAGCCGGGGACCCGCGTGGTCTTCACCCTCCCCGTCCCGGCGAACGGAACCGCGGCGCCGGAGGGGGAGGCACAGCCGTGAGCGACCCCAGAGCGGGCGGTGCCGAGCAGTACACCATCGTGCTGGTGGAGGACGACGACGGGGACGCCCTTCTCGTCGAGGAGCTCCTGTACGACACCGATCTGCCGCACAGCTTGATCCGCTGCCGCTCAGCCGCCGAAGCCCGGGCGACGCTCGCCACCACGCCGGTCGACTGCGTTCTTCTGGACCTGCACCTGCCCGACGCCTCCGGCGTGGAGACCGTCCAGGCGCTCCAGCCGGAGACCCACGGCGCCGCCATCATCGTGCTGACCGGCCTGGCCGAGCCCCGGGCCGGGGTCGAAGCCCTCGCCGCGGGCGCCCAGGACTACCTCGTCAAGGGCAAGGTCGATCCGGACCTGATGCAGCGCGCGGTGCGCTACGCCGTGCAGCGAAAGCACGTCGAGCAGGCCAGCGCCGCGCTCCGGATCGGGCAGCTCCGCGCCGAGGAGAACGCGCGTCTGGAGCGCGGACTGCTGCCCGAGCCCCTTCTCACCTCGGCCACTGTCAACGCCGCCAGCCGGTACTACCCGGGCCGGGCACAGGCACTGCTCGGAGGCGACTTTCTGGACGTCGTCCAGACCGACGACGGCCAGGTCCACGCCGTCATCGGCGACGTCAGCGGCCACGGCCCGGACGCCGCGGCCCTCGGCGTGTGCCTGCGCATCGCCTGGCGCGCGCTGACCCTGGGCGGCCATCGCGACCAGCAACTGCTTCATCTGCTGGAACGCATACATGTCGCCGAGCGCACCGGCCACGACCTGTTCGCCACCTGCACCCTCATCACCCTGGACCCCGCCGCCGCGACGTGCACCCTGCACCTGGCCGGCCACCACGAACCGCTGCTGCTGACCAGCGCCGGCGCCCGCGAGGTGACCGCCGCGCACGGAGTCGCCCTCGGCGTCGCGCCCGGCCTGGGGAAATGGCCGTCGACCACCTTCTCCCTCCCTCCGCGCGGAGCTCTGCTCGCCTACACGGACGGCCTCATCGAAGGCTTCGCCGGTACGGCCGGCACCCGGCTCGGAGTCGAGGGCCTGCTCGACATCCTCGACACACTGCGCACCGCGGACCCCGGCGCCCATCTCGACGCGCTCATCGTCGAGACCCGCGCCCTCAACGCCAACCGGCACACGGACGATCTCGCCATCCTCCGCCTGGACTGGGATCTCGCGTAGGGCCGATCCGCGACGACAGTGCGCCTGGCAGAGGCCGCGTCGAGGTCGGCCGGGGCCAGTCCGGCGGTACGTCTTGATCACGTCTTCGAAGAGACGCGCGAGCGGGCCCGACCCCGCGCAGGGGGTTCCACTGCCGGGCGCGGGGCCGCAAGGCCTGCCGCGCGTGCAGGTGGCGGTGCACGGTGGGGACTGGGGTGACGCGCAGGGTGTGGCCCAGGCCGCGCCGTACGGTCGCTCCTTGGTCGAGCGCGGCGCGCTCGGCGGGCTCCGGACCGGCGGTGCGGAGGCGGTCGGCGCAGCGACGACCCGCAGGGTCGCGGCTGCGCGGGCCCCGGCGCCGGGAGGGCGGCCTACGAATCCAGCTTCGGATCAGGCTGGTCGATCGCAGGCGTAGCGGGCGAGCATGGTCTCCACCGCCTGCTCGACGGCGTAGCGGACGTCGGAGGCCGTGGGGTCCCAGTCGGTCAGCAGCATGCGGGGCCACAGGACGTAGTTGGCGATCATCCCGAGGAACTGATTGGCGGCGCTCTCGGCGTCCGGGACGTCGGCGTTACCGGCCTCGTGCTCCGACTCCAGGTAGTGCTGGACAGAGGTGAAGTAGGGCAGCTTGCCGAGTTGGAACTGCATCCGCCCCAGTTCGGGGAAGCGAGGCAGCTCGGCGATGACGATGCGGAACAGGGCTGTCATACCGGGCCGGCCGATCAGGTCGGCGTAACGGTGGCCGATGGAGGTCAGACCGGAACGCAGATCTCCGGCCTGAGGCCGCGCGACGGCACCGGGGGCGTCACGCTGCCATGACTCGGTGACGATGGCCTCGAAGAGGGCTGCCTTGGTGGGGAACTGCTTGAACAAGGTGGACTTCGAGACCGCCGCCCCTTCGGCGATCCGCGCGAGGGACGTGCCGTCGTAACCGTGGTTCAGGAAGAGATCCGTGGCCGCGGAGATGATCGCCTCACGCTTCTGCTGGGCGAGGCGGCGGTGGTGGGCTGAGAGCTCTGCTGCCATGCCTGCAGTATGCCCCAGATCCGAGGCGAGTCACTTGACTCGCCTCTTTGCTGCTGCCTACGCTGCAATGGAAAGGCGAGTCGATCGACTCGCATCTGATGGCGGTGCCCGGTGTCTCTCCGGTGCCGTGCGATGAGGGAGTAGCGGATGGCAGCCGACAGGATCGCTTTGGTGACCGGTGGGAACCGTGGTCTGGGCCGGAGTACGGCTCTTGCGCTGGCGGCGCGAGGGGTGCGGGTCGTGGTCACCCATCGCGGTGATACGTCGGGGGCCGAGGAAACGGCGCAGCAGGTGCACGCCGTGGGTGGGACCGCCGCTGTCGTGCGTCTCGACATCAGCGACGTCCCCTCTTTCGGAGCCTTCACTTCCGAGCTGAGCGAACTGCTTGAGCGCTGGGGGGCTTCGCGGCTCGACATCGTGGTCAACAACGCGGGGGTGGGTGTGTTCGGCCCTCTGGAAGCTGTCACGACCGACGACTTCGACACGGTGTTCGACACGAACGTGCGGGGCCCGTTCTTCCTCATCCAGTCCCTCGTGCCGATGCTGGCGAAGGACGCCCGCGTCATCAACGTCTCGTCGTCGTTGACCCGCCACACCAGCGCCGCGACCTCGGTCTACTCCGCCTCGAAGGCCGCCGTCGAGGCTCTGAGCCGCACTCTGGCCGCAGAACTCGGCCCCCGAGGTATCCGGGTCAACTCCATTGCCCCGGGGCCGACCGCCACCGACTTCAACGGCGGTGCCATGCGGGATGACGCGGGTATGCGCCAGGGTCTGGCCGGGCAGACCGCGCTGGGCCGCGTCGGCGAACCCGAGGAGATCGGCGACGCCATCGCCACACTGGCGTCCGACGGCCTGCGCTGGATGACAGCCCAGCGCATCGAGGTCTCCGGCGGCGCCCTCCTGTGACCGACCGGGCGATCTGTCCCGGGCCACAGGCAACGGCGCGCCGGATTCATTCCGGCCCAGTCGTTGGGGTCCTTCTGCCCTGCTGGACACGCCCCTCAGCGGCGGCCCGGTCGGCGAGCGCCACGGCCAGGGCGCGCAACCTGCGTGCACCGTCTTTCCCGCACCAACTCCCCCGGCCCCACCACGGCGTGGGCGCGCCCGGTCACCTCTCCGAGCGCCAGCACCGGCCGACCGCGCCCGTCCCGCCGCCCCCTGAGCGCGTGCGCCACGTGCTCAGGCACCACCTCCCTGCGCCACGGCCACGATCAGTACGTCCCCCTGCCGGTGCATAGCCGTCCTCTCACCGCCGGGTACACCACGCACCCCGGCCTCGTGACCACCCGACCGTAGGGGCGGCCACTGACAACCCCCGTAAGCCGCCCCGCCATCCGGTGCTGTCAGTGGCAGTTGGTAGAACTGCGGCATCACGGATCGCACACCCTTTCTTACAGGAGCAGCCGCATGACCATCGGTGACCACCTGCACGAGCTGTACCGGCTGCCCGCTCACGCCTTCCCCGGCCCTGGCACCCCGGCCGGCCCTCTGCCCGAGCCGGACTCCGTCGCCTGGCGGATCTCCGCGGACGTGTACGACTCCGACGAGAGCTGGACCGCGGCGTTCACCCGGTTCTGCGAGACCGTCGACACCACCCGGGTGCGCGCCCTGATCGTCGGCGCCTGGGAGGAGGCCTACGAGTCCGACCCCTCCGACGTCATCGAGGCCCTGCTGGCCGCCCGCGACCGGCTGCCCGCGCTGCGCGCCCTGTTCCTGGGCGACATGGTGATGGAGGAGTGCGAGATCTCCTGGATCAACCAGACCGATGTCGCACCGCTCCTGGCGGGCTTCCCCGCCCTGGAGGAGTTCGGCGTGCGCGGCGGCTCGGGCCTCGGCTTCACCGCCGTGCAGCACTCCGCGCTGCGCCGTCTCGTCGTGGAGACCGGCGGCCTGCCCGCGTCGGTGGTGCGCGGCATCGGCGCCAGCGACCTGCCCGCGCTGGAGCACCTCGACCTGTGGCTGGGCACGCCCGACTACGGCGGTGACAGTGAAGCCGCCGACCTGGAGCCGATCCTGTCCGGTGCCCGGCTGCCGCGCCTGCGCCATCTGGCCCTGCGCAACAGCGAGATGCAGGACGCGGTGGCCGCGGCCGTCGCCGCCGCCCCCGTCGTGGCCCGCCTGGAGGTCCTGGACCTGTCCATGGGCGTGCTGACCGACGAGGGCGCGGGGGCGCTGCTGAGCGGTCAGCCGCTGACCCATCTGAAGAAGCTCGACCTGCACCACCACTACCTGAGCAAGGCCTTGGAGGAGCAGGTGCGGCAGACGCTGGTGCAGGCCGGTGTGGACGTCGACCTCGACCGCGACGACGCGGAGGAGGAGACCGAGGACGACGGCACGGTCTGGCGCTACGTCTCCGTCGGCGAGTGAGCACGGACGGCCCCGTCCCGGGGCAGCGCGGCAGGGCCGGTACCACGGGGGTGGCGGCCGGTGCGCGCTTCGCGGTGGTCGGCAATCCCGGCAACCGCCGCGTGACGCTGTTCGCCGACGCGGTGCGCGCGGCGGGCCTGCCCGGCCCGCGCGTGGTGCCGTGGACGGACGTCCTGCGCCGGGGAGGCGCCCTCTTCGCCCCCGGCGAGATCGTCCGCGTCGACTCCCCCGGTGAGGATCCCGAGGTGGACCGCATGCTGCGGGGCGCTGCGGAACCCACCCGGGTGGAGGGATCGGCGCGTTGGTACGCCGGGTTCACGGCGGCGCTGCGCAGTCTGCGCGGCGGCGTCCGGCTGGACGACCCGGACGAGGTGTCCGTGCTGTTCGACAAGCGCCGCTGCCACGCGGTTCTGGACGCGGCGGGCGTGCCGGTGCCCTTCTCCCCCACCTCCGGACCGGACGGCGCCCCGGTGCGCGGCTGGGACGACGTGCGGACGCTGATGCGCACCCACCGGATGGCGCGGCTGTTCGTCAAACCCGCCCACGGGTCGTCGGGGTCCGGAGTTCTCGCGGTGGAGGCGGGCGGCGGCCGGATCAGGGCGACCACGTCCGTCGAGGTGACCGCGGACGGCCGGCTGTACAACTCCCTGAAGCTGCGCCGCTACGAGGACGAGCGGGACGTCGCCGTCGTCGTCGACGCCCTCGCCCCGGACGGCCTGCACCTGGAGCGGTGGGTGCCCAAGGCGTCCCAGCAGGGCCGCGCGACCGACTTCCGGGTGGTCGTGGTGGCCGGCCGGGCCACGCACGCCGTGGTGCGCACCAGCCGTTCGCCCCTGACCAACCTCCATCTGGGCGGTCGCCGCGGCGACCTCGACTCGGCCCGTGCGGCCGTCGTGGCGGCGGGCGGCCGCTGGAGCGACGTGCTGGAGGTGTGTGAGCGGGCGGCCGCGTGTTTTCCGCGCACCCTGTGCGTCGGCGTCGACCTGCTGCCGGCCGTCGGGTGGCGCCGGATGGTCGTGGGCGAGGTCAACGCCTTCGGCGATCTGCTGCCCGGTCTCACCGGCCTGCCCGGCAGCGGCGCGGAGGGCCTGGACACCTACGGCGCACAGGTCGCGGCGGTGCTGCGCGGACCCGCCCGCCCCGACGTCCCCCGGTCGGCGGCAGATGCGGCTTCCTCACTGCACGGTCACCCGAACGGGACGCAGGCGGGTGCCCCGCGCGCGCCCGCCCGGCCGATGTGAGACCGCCCGGTCCTGCCCGGCCGCCGCACCACCGGCCCCGCCGGCCGCCGCACTCGTACAGAACAGGAACACCGCATGACCCAGCCCGACATGAACGACATCGTCGGCGAGTACGACATCCTCCTCGTCACCCTCGACACCCTGCGCCACGACGTGGCCGAGGAACTGGCGGCAGCGGGCCGCATCCCGCACCTCGCGCGTCATCTGCCCGGTGGCCGCTGGGAGAAGCGCCACGCGCCGGGCAGCTTCACCTACGCCTCGCACCAGGCGATCTTCGCCGGCTTCCTGCCCACCCCGGCGGCGCCCGGGCCGCATCCACGGCTCTTCGCGGCGAGCTTCGCCGGCAGCGAGACCACCGCCGAAGGCACCTTCGTCTACGACACCCCGGACCTCGTCGGCGGGTTGGCGAAAGCTGGCTACCACACGGTGTGCATCGGAGGGGTGGGCTTCTTCAACAAGCAGGGCCCGCTGGGGTCGGTGCTGCCGGACCTGTTCCAGGAATCCCACTGGGAACCGGAGTTCGGCGTCACCTCACCCCACTCCTTCGAGAACCAGATCGAGCGTGCCGAGCAGGTCGTCGCCCGACTGCCCCCGGACCGACGCCTGTTCCTCTTCGTCAACGTCTCGGCGCTGCACCAGCCGAACTGGTTCCACCTGCCCGGCGCCACCCGGGAGGCCGGTGACACGCGTGCCACCCACGCCGCCGCCCTGGAGTACGTCGACCGGCACATCGGACGGCTGTTCGCGGCCGCGAGCTCCCGGCGCCGCTGTTTCGCGATCGTCTGCTCCGACCACGGCACCGCCTACGGCGACGACGGCTACACCGGACACCGCCTCGGCCACGAGTGCGTCTGGACCGTGCCGTACGCCCAGTTCCTCCTCGACCCCGCTGAGGCCGCCCGATGACCACCGCCCCGCCGACCGGCCCCTATCAGCACTACGTCTACGCCTATCCCCACAAGACCGCCTACCGGCCCCTGCCCGACCGGCCGTCGCTGACGTCTCTGTGGGCGGCGGAGGAGAAGAGCGCGCTCTCCCTCTACCTGCACATCCCGTTCTGCGAGGTGCGCTGCGGGTTCTGCAACCTCTTCACCCGCATCGGCGCCCCCGAGGGACTGACCGGCGCCTACCTGGACGCCCTGGAGCGACAGGCGACGGCCGTGCGCGACGCGCTGGGCGACGGCGACGGCACGCGCTTCGCCACGGCCGCTTTCGGCGGCGGCACCCCCACCTTCCTCACCGCCCGGGAACTGAACCGGCTCTGCGACATCGCCGAGCACCGCATGGGCGCCGACCTGCGCGCGATACCGCTGTCGGTGGAGGCCTCGCCCGCCACGGCCACCTCCGACCGTCTGGCCGTGCTGGCCGAACGCGGCACCACCCGGCTGAGCCTCGGTGTGCAGAGTTTCGTCGACTCCGAGGCCCGGGCCGCCGTCCGCCCGCAGCGCCGTGCCGACGTGGAGGCAGCCCTCGGCCGCATCCGCGACGCGGCCATACCGGTGCTGAACATCGACCTCATCTACGGCATCGACGGCCAGACCGAGCAGACCTGGCTGCATTCGCTGGACGCCGCGCTCACCTGGCGGCCGGAGGAGCTCTACCTGTACCCGCTCTACGTCCGCCCCCTGACGGGCCTGGACCGCCACCGCCCAAACTCCGGCTGCGACCCGGCGTGGGACGAGCAGCGGCTGCGACTGTACCGCTTGGGCCGCGACCACCTGCTGTCCCAGGGATACGTCCAGCAGTCGATGCGGATGTTCCGCCGGGCCGACGCCCCGCCCCAGGGCGCCGACGACTACGCCTGCCAGACCGACGGCATGATCGGCCTCGGCTGCGGAGCCCGCTCCTACACCTCCGCACTGCACTACTCGTTCGACTACGCCGTGGGCATGCACGAGATCCGCGGGATCATCGACGACTACGTCGCCACCACCGACTTCTCACGGGCGGCGGTCGGCTTCCGCATCGACCCGCCCGAGGCACGCCGCCGCCACCTGCTGCAGTCGCTCCTTCAGGCCGACGGCCTGGACACCGCCGACTACCGCGCCCGCTTCGGCTCCCTGCCCGCCGACGACTTCGACGCCGAACTCGACGCCCTCACGCACCACGGCTGGCTGACCGACCCCACCGCCAACCGTCTGCGGCTGACACCCGAGGGCCTCGCACACTCCGATGCCATCGGTCCGCGCCTGTTCTCCCCCGCCGTGCGCGCCGCCATGGCCGCCTACGAGAGGAAGTGACGTCCGGCCATGGACCTCACCGTCCTCTACCGCGGCCCCCTCGCCTCCTGCGACTACGACTGCCCCTACTGCCCGTTCGCGAAGCGGCGGGACTCCCCCGCCCAGCTCCGCGCCGACCGGGCCGCCCTGGACCGCTTCGCGGCCTGGGCCGCCGCGCAGACCGACGACCGGCTCTCCCTGCTGTTCACCCCGTGGGGCGAGGGACTCGTGCGCTCCTGGTACCGGCGCACCCTCGCGGAGCTGTCCCATCTGCCGCACATCCGCCGCGTCGCCATCCAGACCAACCTCAGCTGCCGCACCGACTGGCTGGACACCGCCGACCGCGACACCCTCGCCCTGTGGTGCACCTACCACCCGGGCCAGACGCCCTACGACCGCTTCCTCACCAAGTGTCACGACCTCGCCCGGCGCGGTGTGCGCTACAGCGTCGGCGTGGTCGGCCTGCCCGAACACCTGCCGGCCGCCCGCCGGTTGCGCGCCGACCTGCCGGACCACGTGTACCTGTGGGTCAACGCGGCCGAGGGGCACACCTACGAGGACGCCGAGGCCGAGGACTGGACGGCACTGGACGCGCTGTTCCCCTACAGCCGCACCCCCCACGCCAGCGCCGGACTGCCCTGTCGCACCGGCGAGTCCGTGATCTCGGTCGACGGGGAGGGCACCGTACGCCGCTGCCACTTCGTCCGCGCCGAGCTCGGCAACCTGTACGACGGCAGTTACCGGGCCGCGCTGCGCCCGCGGCCATGCCCACTGACGGTCTGCGACTGCCACATCGGCTACGTCCACCTGGAGACCCTGCCCCTGTACGACGTCTTCGCCGGCGGAGTCCTGGAACGCATCCCGGCCGCCATCCCGCCCGGTCGGACGTAACCTCCGATCGGAGCGGATGTCACCGGTTCGCCTCACGACCGGGCCGGTCATCGAGCCGTCGGCGCCGCCGCGAACCACTGGCGACACTGCGGCGTGCTGCTTTTCGCCCCGCCGTACTGTGAATCCATGACCACGGTGGAAGTGCTTCAGCTGTTGTTGTCACCGACACACCGCTACGTCGGGCGGCCGGCCGATGGGGCGGTTCCCACGCAAGAGGACGAACTGGTCGACAGCGTCGAAGTCCGTCGGACACTCGGGATTGTCGGCGATCGGTACTTCGCTCACCCGGCACATCGTCGAGCCGCAATCACTCTGATGTCGGCGGAAAATCTTCCTCTGCATATCAATAGCGCGATCGACCTGCGGCAGACACGCCGAAACGTGCTTCTCAGCGGGGTGAACATCGATGAGTTTGTGGGATCGACAATCAGTCTGGACACCGGCAGCGGCGCGGTCCTGCTGGCAGTCAACAGTGCGGCGAGACCTTGTGCCTGGATGGAGACCACCATCGGAACCGGCGCCCAGCGTGCGCTGCGAGGCAAGGGAGGCGTGCGCTGCACACCACTCTCCGACGGCATCCTGTCCTTGGGGAGCGCAGTATTCACCGTCACTGAGACGAGGGGGGAAGGAGCCGGTGCGGACGCCAAGGTGCGACGCAGGAAGTCCGGGGTGGACACTTGAGGCAGGACACCAGTGTCCCTCGAAATCGATCAGAGGGGTGATCGCGATGACCGAGGAACTGGTCCCTCCGCTCACGGTCGTCCGCCCTGGCGAGGGCGCCGAGGGGTTCCTCGGTTCCATCGGGGTGGTCTTCAAGCTCTCGGGGGCCGATACCAACGGTGCCTTGTCGGTGGTGGAGCATCCGTTCCCGGTCGGCGCGCTGGTGCCGCCGCATCTGCACACCCGTGAGGACGAGTACTCGATCGTCACCGAAGGCGAGATCGGCTTTCGCTCCGGCGACCGCGAAGCCGTGCTGGGCGCCGGCGGCTACATCACCAAGCCGCGCGGCGAGCTCCACGCCATGTGGAACGCCGGCTCGGTCCCTGCCCGCATGATCGAGATCATCAGTCCGGCCGGTTTCGAGGGCTGCTTCCGGGAACTGGCCGAGATGTTCGCCGACGGCCCGCCGTCGTCCTCGGACGCCATCCCGGCAGTCGTGGCCAAGTACGGCCTCGAATTCGGTCAGCCGGAGTGGCTGCCGGACGTCATCGCGCGGTTCGGGTTGACCCCGCCGCCGGGACCGTGAACCCACAACCTGCTGACCGGTCAGAACACCATCGCCTCGAGAAGCGCGTAGAGGCCACCGCACCCGCACCCGCCCATGTGAGACCCCTGCCGGGCCCGCCCGTCCGCTGAACTGCGCAGAACGCGGGCTGCACCGAAGCCGACCGACACCTGGCAGCAGCAGTGCCATCAGCGCCGCGCCGCTTGCGTCAGCGGATCCTAGGTCCCCGCGCCCTCCCCCTGATCCGGCAGTGCCAGCCGGGCTGCCACGTCGTCGGCGAAGCGGGCGAGGAGGCGGAGGAGGTCGTCGCGGTCCTGCCGGGGCCAGTCGGCGAGTACCTCGGCGAACCAGCCCAGCAGGGAGGCGACATAGCGGTGGGCCGCTTCGTTGCCCGTCTCCGTCGGCTCGACGAGGCTCGCGCGACGGTCGAAAGGATCGGCGATGCGCCGTACGAGGCGATGCTTCTCGAGGGCCTGGACCTGACGGGTGACGTGCGGGCCCACGACCTGCATCCGGTCGGCGATCTCCCCGATGCGCAAGGGTTCCCCGGCTGCGAGCAGGGTCACCAGCACCCCGACGGCGGGGCGGTCCAGGTTCGGGCCGGCCGCCTCGGCAGCACGTTCGACGAGCCGGCCCTTGTTGAACGCGGAGCTGAGCCGGGTGAGCCGGGGCAGCACGGCGAGCAGGTCCTCGGGCGAGAGGCCGGGCGCGGACTCGGAGGCCGGCTCGGGCGCGGGCCCCCCGGGGGAGTCGGGGGTCATGACACCTCCAGTTGCATACCTGAGTTAGGTATCTATATCGTGGCGGACACGGTCGCGACATCCGAGAGGTGCCGCGCGGCCGGAAAAAGGATACCTAAGGTACGCACTTTTGCCGTCCTCGCGGCGCGCCGCGTACCGCCTCCGTGCCGGGCCCGCCCGGCGGAAAGGTGCCACTCCCATGACGCACCCGACGACCACGTCCACCCCCCGACGCCGCGTACTGATCTCCGGGGCGAGCATCGCCGGTCCCACACTCGCGTACTGGCTCGACCGGTACGGCTTCGAGGTGACCGTCCTTGAGAAGGCCGCCGCCGTCCGCGGCGGCGGCTACGCGATCGACATCCGCGGCACGGCCCGCGAGGTCGTGGACCGCATGGGTCTGCTGCCGCGGCTGCGCGAGGCCCACGTGGACACCCGCCGGATCTCCTTCCTCGACGCCGCCGGCGACATCGTCGGCGCGGTGCGGCCCGAGCAGCTGACCGGCGGCGAGAGGGGCCAGGACCTCGAGGTCCGACGCGGCGATCTGGCCGACGCCCTCTACGCGCCCCTGAGGGACCGCGTCGAGTTCCTCTTCGGTGACTCGATCGCCACGCTGGACGACGACGGGGACGCCGTGCACGTCGTCCTGGAGAGCGGCACGCACCGCACGTTCGACCTCGTGATCGGCACGGACGGCCTGCACTCGAACACCCGCCGCCTCGTCTTCGGTCCCGAGGAGCCCTTCCACCGCTACCTGGGGCACGTCTTCGCGGGCTTCACCCTGCCCAACGAACTCGGGCTCTCGCACGAGGCGTACATCTGGAGCGAGCCGGGACGCAGCGCGGTCCTGTACGCCTACGAGCCCTCGGAGCCCGTGCACGGATTCCTCACCTTCGTCCGCGACACCCCGCCGTTCGAGGCGTTCCGCGACCCGCGCGCCCAACGCGACCTGGTCGCGTCGCGGTTCCCCGAACAGGTGTGGCAGGTGCCGCAGCTGGTGGCGGCGATGCGGTCGTCCGATGACCTGTTCTTCGACATCGTGAGCCAGATCCACATGCCCTCCTGGTCCCACGGGCGGGTCGCACTGGCGGGCGACGCGGCGCACGCCACGTCCTTCCTCTCCGGGCAGGGGTCGAGTGTCGCGCTCATCGGCGCCTACGTCCTGGCGGGCGAACTCGCCTCGCACGCGGACCACGCCGACGCCTTCGCGGCGTACGAGCGTCGGATGCGCCCCTTCGCGCAGGACAATCAGGCGCTGGCCTCGGGCGGCGGCACGATCGTCACACCGACGACTCGCGCCCAGTTGGACGCCCGCAACGCCCTGCTGCGCGACCCGGAGGCGATGGCTAGGGAACTGTCGACGGCGGAGGCGGAGACACGACGGGCGACGCACTCCTCCTTGACGCTGCCGGAGTATGCGGCGGCACTATGAGCCGCCTCTCCCCCGCCCCGGTTCTTGGGGCAGGCCATGGGTTGTCCAGACGGAACGCCCTTCAGGGGCCGGGGTGGGCGGGGCGGGGAGTGCTCCGACGGCGCGGCGGACTCCACCCGTGCGGATCGCCCTGCTCCGCTCCACCGGAGAGGCCACAGCCCTCGCGGCGATGACGTACGCCCTCGTCACGCAGCGGCCGTCGGGGAGGACCTCCAGACCCACAACGCCCCGGCCCTGACGAGCGCCCCACGCACACCGCAGCCTGCCATCTCGCCGGCGCCCGGAACCCGCGGTCATGTCAGGTCCGGCGCCGCCACCCTCGCGTCTCAGTACGTCACTCCGGTGTGCAGGCGGATCGTGGTTCCCTCGTCAGGGGTCGAACGGATCTCGACCAGATCGCACAGTTGGTGCGCGAGCCAGAGGCCCCGCCCGCCCACCTGGGTACGGGTGGGCCGTGAACGGCCCACGAGAGGGTCGTCGATATAGCCGGAGTCACGGAACTCGCACACCAGACGCTGCTCCTGGCTCCACATCCGCAACACGCCCTGGCCCCCACCGTGCCGGATGCTGTTCGCGGCGATCTCGGTAGCAGCCAGATGCAGCTCACGCAGGCGGACGCCTTCCAGCCCGAGCTCTTCGGCGCAGGAGGCGATCTTCTCCCTGAGCGCGGGGAGATCACCTCGGCTGTAGGCGAACTCCTCGTAGGGGCAGCAGGGATGAGTGAGCGGGCTGAAGTCGAAGGGGGCCCGTGGGTCGTAGGTCTCGTTCGTCTCGCTCTGGCCGGCACTGCGGATGGTGGGGTGGCAGCGAGACATGCGCTCCAGCTCAGCCCGTTCTCCCGCGATGTCGTACGGGCACAGCAGCCACCACGCCGGGCCGACGGAGAACGCCCTGTTCAGCAGCCACTCGTGGTAGCGCAGCTCTTCCGCCTCCGCGGGACTGCGCACCTCGCCCCACGGGGATTCGCCGATCCCGCGTACGGGGCGGCCTTCGGCGGTGTGCGCCTTGATCCATTCCTGCCAGGCACCGATGAGCCGGCCCGGATGGTGCGCCACCGCGCTGGTCTCGACGTAGCGAACCGTGTCGTCCTCCGGCATCTCGGCGCGCATGAGGGCGGCCTTCTCCTCCGGAACGGCGACGACGACAGCCTCTCCACCGTCCCGGGCCTCGCGGATGAAGTCCAAGGTGCCCTGGAGGAACTCGTCGCTGCCCTGGTAGGGGTACAGCTCGTGCCTGTATCCCTCGCCGGACGGTGACGGCGTGGTGTGGGTCTCGGAGGAGGTCATGGCGTCATCACCACGGGGATGGAAGGGTCTGCGAAGCCGGAGAGATCCCAAGCCAGGCGTACGGTCTCATTGGTTCCCTCCAGCACGATCTTGCGATCGGGCAGTGCTCGAGCGGCATCGGCAAGGGCGCTCATGCCGGCTGCGTCGAAGAAATCCAGCGTTTGGCACAGCAGCCGCACCGTGGTCGTCTGCCGCAGCAGCGTGAGCAGGATGGCACCGAAGGCCACAGCACCCTCGGTGTCGACGATCCCCTTCACCGTCCAGCCGCCCTTTCCCGCCCGGTAGAGCTGAAAAGAGGGCGACATCGGTCGGCTGCCCAGGTGATGGGGGTGCACACATCTGAGCTTGTCCAGAAGGGCAGCGTCCCAGTTGCCTCTCTGATAGGCGCAGACCACAGACGCGCCGCTGTCAGCCGCGAACTCTTCCAGTTCCAGCTCACTGCGCAGCAACCGCTCGGCACCACCGCAGGCGGCTTCGCCTGTCACGTGGTGCAGCACCCGCAGGGACCGGTACCCCTCGCTCTCGGCACTGGCCGCCTCCCGGCGCACCACCGCGAGAAGGGATTCCTCGAGCCGCGTCGGGTCGAGTACCAGGGCAACGGCATCAGTCGTGACCTGAGCGGAAGGCGAAACGATCAGCACCTTGTCGCCGAACAGAGCTCCGTCCGCGACAAAGGCCCGGCTTCGGACCATCACATCGTCCGTTATCTCCAGGAGCTGACACACATGGTCACCAGCATCGACCTCATCCAGCGTCGCCACCGCGCGTGTCGCTCTCACCGCTTCCTCCCTCGCCTCGCCTCCCACCTTAATGTTCCGCACGCCCACATCACCAAGCCGCACTGGCCACGGTCGATCACCATCACGATCATCACCTCGAGTCTCGATCAGGGATCAGGGATCAGGGATCGGCGATCGGTGATCGGTGACGGGTGATCGGTGACGGGTGATCGGTGACGGGACTACAGCTCAAGCCACTGACCCAGCTCGCCGGGCACCCCGGTCCGGATGAAGTCGCGCACGAGGGCCCACGCACGATCGACATCGACGACGCAGTCGCCACTGAACACCACCAGGTCGTCCATGATCGGCACCTGCACGACGGCATCCGCTGCGGCGGTGCCGTCGCCGACGAGTAGGGACGACTTGTCAGCAGCGTCGAACAGGTGGATGACTGCTTGATCGTCTCGGAAGCCCACGGCCAACAGAGGAAACTCGCCGTCCGGGCGGCGGACTTCCACATACCCCTGACCACGCGAGCGCAGTGCCATGAAGTGATCGGTCAGACCCGCGATGTCGGAGCTTCGCTCAGTCGCGGAGAACTGTCGCAGTTCGGGGTCTGTTGCCGTCCACGAGATGAGCATCGCTGCAGCCTCCTGCTGATCAGATCTCACTGAGCGCTCCTAGAATCTCGGCCCTCGCCGCCGGCGGCAGACGGACCTTACTGCTCTCGGCGTGCGCCTCTGGTCACCCGCGCTTCCGGTCGCCGCACACCGCCCGGTCCAGCAGGCGCTCCGCGGCCTCCGCCTGCTCGAGGAAGCGCTTCTCGTCGCCGAAGCGCGTGGTGAAGACGGCGGCCGCGGCCGACACTCGTCCGTCGGGCGTGACGGCGGTCTCGGAGGCGGTGCCGAAGGACGTGCCGCCGTGGTACCAGATCCCGCCCCCGCAGCCCTCGGCCGGGCGCCAGGCGAGGCCGAGCCCGTAGCGGGTCCTGCCGTCGGTGGCGTAGCCGGGTGCCGGGACGGTGGTACGCATGTGCTGCAGTTGCTCCGGCGGCAGCAGCCGGCCGGCCATCAGGGCGCGCAAGAAGGTGTTCATGTCGCGGGTGGTGCTGATGATGCCGCCGTCCGCGCCGCCGCCCACGGCCAGCGTGGTGTCCGTGAGGTCGTCCCGGCCGGGGAACTGCGTGTACCCGGCGGCCGTGGGCATCGGCACGTACGGCGAGGTGCCCGGTATCAGCGTGTGGCGCAGTCCCAAGGGTTCGATGATCCGGTCGTGCACCTCCTGCGACCAGGGGTTGCCGGTGGCCTTCCCGATGATCATCCGGAGCAGCACGTAATTGCTGTTGGAGTACGCCCACTGCGTCTCGACGCCCGGATCGTCCGCGTCCGGCAGCCAGCCGGGGGCGCGCTCCATCGCCACGGCCACCTGCTCCTCGGGTGTCTGGGGGCGGAACCGCTGTGCGTGGGGGCGCTCGGGCGTCAGCTCCGCCGGGTCCTCGAAGGCGATGTCCGTGTAATTGGCCAGGCCGCTGGTGTGCTGGAGCAGGTTGCGCAGGGTGAGGCGGCTGCCGTCGTTGCCGTTGCCGGCGACCACCCCGGGCAGCCACTGCTCGACGGTGTCGTCCAGGCTCAGCGTGCCCTCGGCGACGAGCTGGAGCACGGCCACGGCCGTGAACCCGGACCGGGCCTGCGTCTCGCGCCCGGCCGCGTCCCGGGTGAACACCGTGAGTCCGGTGGCTCCCGTGTCTCGTACGGCGTCCGCGTCCCGCTGCAGCCGCGATCGCGCGTACCCGCCCCCGGCGCCCATCGCCTCGGCCGTGGTGCCCCGGACGGGTCAGCGCGTGGAGTCCTCGCGCCGACGCACGGCATTCGGGAGGACCCCTCCCCCGTCCATGGTCGAGGTCTCGATCTGTGGGACTCCTGTCCGATTTCGGGTGGATCAACGGTCGGCGCCGACCGAGAATGGAATCAATGCACAGCACATTTATGGAGGTACCGTGCCTGAAACAATTGCCGGGATCAGCATTCCCGACACGAAGCTCGTGACCGAGGCTACGGCGCTGGTTCGTGATGCAGCGGACGAAACGCTGTTCAACCACTCTCGCCGGGTATTTCTCTGGGGTTCCCTCAAGGCGGCCGCCCGGGGGCTGGAGGTCGACCCTGAACTCGCCTATGTCGGCGGACTTTTCCACGACCTGGGACTCACCTCGACCTATGCGACCAGGCACCAGCGCTTCGAGATCGACGGTGCGGATGCCGCACGCGACTTCCTGCGGGATCACGGCCGTTCGGAGCAGGAGGCACGCAGCGTCTGGCTGGCGATCGCGCTGCACACCACTCCGGAAGTGCCCCACCACCTGGCCCCGGAGGTGGCCGTGGTGACGCTCGGCGTGGAAACCGACGTCCTTGGCCTCGAACTGGACGAGATCACCGAGGAACAGCGCGCCGCAGTCGTGGCCGCGCATCCACGGCCCGAATTCAAGAGCCGAATTCTCCGGGCCTTCTACGACGGAATGGCCCAGCGCCCCGACACCACCTTCGGCACCATGAACGACGACATCCTCGCCCACTTCGACTCTTCTTTCCAGAGGAAAGACTTCGTGGACATCATCAAGGGGAACGCCTGGCCGGAGTAGACAGGACTGTTTCATGCCCCGGGAGGCCATGGGACACCACGGACTTCGCAGCCAGCCCCTTTCCCGGCGGCGACGCGACAACGGCCGGCACATCACCACCGCATCGGCATCACCTCCGCCCCTCCAAGCTGGGCAAGTGGCGTTCGCTCTGACCGACTCGCAGCGGCACGGAGTCGGTGGACCGGCTGATGTCCCGTTCGAGATCGTCCAGGGCGCGGCGGGCCAGCTCGATGCGCTGGAGCAGGAGTTGTTCGTCCTGCGGTGCCGGGACCCGGCGTCGTGCTCGCGGCGGCTCGCGCTCCCCGTCCATGTCCTTGGCCTCCTCGAGGGAGGTGAGAACGACACCGATGAGGACGTTGACCAGGACGAACGAGGCGAGCAGGACGTAGGAGGCGTAGTAGAGGAGGCTCCAGCGGGAGATCTCCAGGCCGGCGCGCACGGCGTCCCCGATCCCGTCCAGCGTCATCAGCAGGAAAAGGGTGAGGACCGCGCGACCGATGGAGCCGAAGTGCTCGGGGTCGTGGCGGCCGAAGAAGACCCAGCCGACCATCGCGTACACGTACAACAGCAGGGCGCCCACGAGCAGGAAGCTCAGGGTGCCGGGAAGACTGCGGCCTACGGCGACGAGCACGATGCGCAGTTGGGGCAGGAAGCGGGCGGTCCGCAGGACCCTGGCCAGCCTGAGCAGCCGGAGCACGGTGGTGTTCTCACGGACGACGGGCGCGAAGGTACACAGGACGACCGCGAGGTCGAAGACGTTCCACGGGTCTTTCCAGAAGCCGCGGGGGCGGTCCGCGTGCGCGGCCATGCGCAGCACGATCTCGACGGTGAAGGCGGCCAGACAGGCGTGCTCGGCCAGCCGTAACCAGCCGTGCCACTCCTCGGCGAGACCGGAGTACGTCTCCAGGCCCAGCAGGGCGGCGTTGCCGAGAATCAAGGCGAAGACGGTGAGCGCGAACCAACGGGCCTCGGTGACACCGCGGCAGCACAGGGCCACTCGTCGGCGTGCGGACGGGGCGTCGGCCTCGGCGACTTGATCTGGGTGTTGCGGCATTCTGCTGTCTCTTCTCCTCCGTGTCTGCGACGGGCCGTCGGCGCGGAGCGCGCGGCTGCTCGTCGCGTGATCAAGATCCAGAAGAGACTTCTACAGCACTGTAGTTCCGGGGCGCGAGCACCCTGGGGAAACCGGGCGGCGCCCGGGCCGGTGACCGCTGTCATGCAGCAGGGCGCGCTGTAGCGCATCCTTCGCCGCCACAACAGGCGAATCACTCGAGGGAGCCCGGAGGCGGCACGGGAGGGACCAGGCCCGACAGCCTGCCCTCGCGACTCCACGCTTGCCGCAGCGACGCCGGCGGGCATTACGGGACAGCCCTTGGGACACGGATGGGGTAGCCGCCGCGCCGGCGTCCTGGACCCGGAGGGCCATGAACGGAGCGCCGGCACCTACCAGCCCGGTCAGGTCTGGTGGCCAGGACGGACCCGCACTGCCGGAGGTGACCTCGTGACCGAGTGGATGGTACGGCCCGACGGCGGCCGCCCTGAGGGCCGCGCCTGCAGCCACGCCGACGACCTAGAACCCACGCCCCCGCCCCAGAGCGACGTGTGCCTGCGGTGCGCCGCCCGCGGACGTGACGAGAGGCGACTGCGGATCTGCCTGGCCTGCGGGCACGTCGGATGCAGTGACAGCGCTTCGGGCGCCCACGCGACCGCGCACTTCGAGTCGAGTGGGCACCCCCTGGTGCGTTCCGCAGAACCGGGCCCGCAGTGGGCCTGGTGCTACGTCGACGAGGTGTATCTCCAACCGGCTCCGTCCCGTCGTCCATGACCGCGGCGAAGCGGGCACCGTGAGCAGGCGCGCCGAGTACGTCCGCCCGAAGCCGTACCCAGCCCGTCTCGACGCTTCCGCCCACGGCGCAGCCCTCGCCGTTGCCGGCGAAGCAGGGGAACCATCCCATGACACTCGGGAGCGCACACGACGCCGGTCACACCCTCATGGTCGTAGTCACCGGTGATCAGGCATGCAGCCCGAAGCATGTGACCAGTGCCCCTGCAGCATGCCGACGGGGACAGCCCGCCAGGCGCGACCGGCGGCGTCAGCGAGCAGGCCGGCACCTAGCCGCAGGTGCCCTCGATGGCCCAGGCGTTGTCGATCTCGTCGGTCGTGCCGAGATGGGTCTCGCCCGGCGGCACGCACCTCTTGATGTCGGTCGGCCACCAGTCGATGTCGACCTGGATCTTGACCCAAGTGCTGCCGCAGTGCCCGTAGTACGAGTCTGTCTGCGTCTCGTAGTAGCCGCAGGCCTTGACCCCCACCTCTGAGGTGGCCTTCTTCGCGGGCGCTGCGTGGGCACTTCCGGAGAGCGCCGTGCCCGCGAGGAGCACTGCGCTGAACGCGGCCGCGGCGAGGCGGAGCTTGCTTGCGGTTTTCTGCATGGAAGGGTTCCTCACTTGTGCGAGTCGACGGAAGGAGGCGACTTCGGCTGGTCGATACGGTCCTTGCCTGCGCGAGGCCGTCGGCACGCGAGGTGCAGGACGGCACTCGCGCCGCCCTGGTCACACGGACATGGGCCCCGGCCGCCGCGGTGTCGGTCACACCGCGGCCAGCCCGTCCACCGGCATGGTGCGTCCGGCGATCGGAGCGGCGCTCACACACTCACACGACGGTGTCATCGCTGTCAGCGCCTGGGGCTGTGCATGATCCCTGCCCGTCGATAAGGTGGCCTTATGACTGCAGGCAGGCGGTCGGGAGCCGGCATCGGGTCAGCCGCTGCGAAGTCGGCGGAGCCGAGGCTTCAACTGCTTCGCCTCCCTCTCACACTGCGCGAGGGGCGTGCTGCCGCCCACCTGTCCTGTCCGCCGTTGAAGGACGCGTCCGCGCTCCCGCAGGAGACCGGTCAGGTGCGATTGCGTGTCCTGGGCGGTGACGAGTGCAACGACTTCGCCGAGGTGCTGGCCGCAGGGTTCGGCGCGCCTGCGGTGATCTTCTCCAGCCTGTACACGCCGGCTGTTCTGGACGCGCAGGGGATCACCGCCTAGACGGCACTCCCCGGCGCCTTGGTCTCAGACCTCTGTGTTGAGCCGGCCCGAGCGGAACGGTTCGACCTGGTGGGGCAGGCCGGCGAAGCCGGCGACGGCGAGCGCCTCGCCGAGTGTCGGAAGTGCCGCGGTCAGCGTTACGAGCGCCGGGTCCACCTCGACCCGGGCCCGGTCACCGAGGTCGCGGACCCGGAGGTCGGTCACCTGAAGTCCGGCCTCTGTCAGGAGGGTCCGGACGGCCGCCTCGGCGCGGTCGACGCGGGCCAGGCGGTACGGGGTGACCTCGATGCCGTAGCGAACTCGGCTGGCGAGACATGGTGTCGCCGGTTTGTTCCAGGTGGGCAGCGACCAGAACCGGCTGAGGCGGCGTACCTCCGCCTTCGTCAGTCCCGCGTCGAGGAGTGGGGTGCGGATGCCGCGTTCCCGGCCGGCGCGGATGCCCGGCCGGTAGGGGTCCGCGGCGTCGTCCGCGTTGGTGCCGGTGGCCACCGTGTCGAAGCCGTGCTCGCGGGCCAGCACCGCGATGGTGTCCAGCACCTCGGACTTGCAGAAGTAGCAGCGGTCCGGGCCGTTGGCCCGGTAGCCGGGACGTGCCAACTCGTGCGTGCGCGGCATGAGATGGGTGACCCCGAGGTCGTCGGCGAGACGCCGGGCGGCACTGAGTTCTCCGCCGGCCAGGCTCTCCGACACGGCCGTGACCGCCAGGACCTGGTTGGGGCCGAGTACCCGGGCGGCCGCGGCGAGGACCAGCGCGGAGTCGGCGCCGCCGGAATAGGCGACCGCCACGGGGCCGCCGAGTGCGCGCACGCGGTGTGCGAGCCGGTGCTCCAAAGTGGCGTCACTGGGCACGTTCTTCCTCCTGACCTGCCATCATGATTCCCTCCTTGTTCTCCTCCTGACCTGACGTCATCGATGTCACCCGGCTGAGGTGCAGTGCGCGTGCGGCGACGGCGCGCAGGGGCCGGCCCAGCGCGGCGGCCGCGGCCACCACGTCGTCGTGTTCCGGCTTGGCCGCGTGAGGGCCGTGTTTGACCCGTACGGGGTGCCCGTCGACCTCCACCGTCTCGAAGGCACGCGGCAGGGTGGTGCGGGTGGCGGCGACGCGCCGGACGCCGAGGGCTCCGGTCTCGGTCAGCACCAGGTCGCGCAGCCGTCGTTCGTGATGCGGATGGACGAGGACGTGCAGGATCTGCGCGGGTCGGCCCTTCTTCATCACCGCCGGGGTCGTCCAGGCGTCGAGGGCGCCGGCATCCAGCGCCCTGGTGATGACGTGTGCGAGAACTTCGCCGGTGACGTCGTCGAGGTTGGTCTCCAGCACGACGACGTCCTCCTCCGGTGCGCCGGGAAGAGCGGAACCGAAGCTGACGCAGACGACGTTGGGCCGGTCGACGAGGCGGCGGGTGCCCGCGCCGTAGCCGGTGGCGTCCAGGGTCATGGGTGGGGGCGGGCCGTACCGGGCTCCGGTGGCGTGCAGCAGTGCGGCGCCGGTGGGTGTCACCGTTTCACCCGGCAGGTCGCTGCCCGTGACGGCGGCTCCCGCCAGGAGGGCGAGGGTGGCCGGTGCGGGGCAGGGCAGGACGCCGTGCGCGGCGTGGATCCTGCCCCGGCCGAGCGGCAGGGGTGCGCTGACGACGTCGGTGACCCCCAGGGCGTGCAGGGCCGCGGCGCTGCCGACGACGTCCACGAGGGTGTCGTGGCCGCCGAGTTCGTGCAGGTGGACGTCGGCCGGGTCGACGTCGTGGAGTCGCGCCTCCGCCTCGGTGATCGCGGTGACGGCGGCGGTGGCGAGGGCCGCGACGGGCCGGGGGGTCGCCCGGGCCGCCATCTCCAGCACGTCGGCGGCTCGGCGCTCGGTGTGGGGGTCGGTGACCTCCACGTGCACTCTCGTGGCGGCCAGTCCGTGGTCCGTGATGCGCTCGGCGGTGAGGTTCCAGCCGGTCAGGCCGGTGGCGGCCACGGCGGACCGGATCCGGTCCAGCGGTGCCCCGGCGTCGATCAGGGCCGCGAGCAGCATGTCTCCGGCCAGCCCGGTGAACGGGTTGATCCAGCAGATCACTCGGCGCCTCCGGGGTCTGCCGCCGACCGGGCCTGGGCGATGCGGTGGACCGCCATGGCCGCGGAGAACCCGGAGTCGATGTTGACCACGGTCACCCCGGCGGCGCAGGAGGCGTGCATGGCAAGCAGTGCGGTGACGCCTTGCAGTGAGGCGCCGTATCCGGTGGAGACGGGCACAGCGACGACCGGGGCGCGGACCAGACCGCCGACGACGCTGGCGAGGGCGCCTTCCATGCCGGCCACCACGATCACCGCGTCGGCTTCCCGCAGCAGGCCGCGTACCTGCAGGACGCGGTCGAGTCCCGCCACGCCGACGTCGTGGACGACCGTCGTGTCCAGCCCGACGGCCGAGGCCACGGCGGCGGCTTCCGCGGCCACCGGGCCGTCGGAGGTGCCGGCGGCCGCCACCACGACGGAGAACTCCCCGGCGGCGGCCGGCCGCCAGGTCAGCAGCCGGGCCTTCTCGTCGTACGTGCCGCCTTCCACCTGTCCCAGGACCTCCGTGGCCGTCTCGGGGGTGACGCGGGTGGCGAGGACGGGGCCGGTGTTGTGGCGCAGGAGGCCGGTGACGATTCCGGCGATCTGCTCCACGGTCTTGCCGGGGCCGTAGACCACTTCCGGCAGGCCCTGCCGGGCCTCACGGCCGAGGTCGAGCCGGGCGTATCCCAGGTTCAGCACCTCGTTCACGGCCGCTCCCGTCCGATGTAGGGAATGGTCTGCGGGCCTTCGGGCAGGACGCACACGCGGGCGTCCGGGCCGGCGGCTGCCAGCGCCTCGGCGACCGTGGCGGTGATGTCGTGGGTCTGCCGCAGGTGGGCCGTGGCCAGTTCCTCGTCGCTGAGGAAGGAGGTGTGCATGATGACGCGGCTGCCCGACTGGATGCGGGCCTGGATCTGCACCTGCCACTGGTCGGGAACCGTTTCGGTGCGCGCGCCGATGTCGGCGAACAGGGCTTGCGGGGACGGCGCGGAGGCCAGCACCTGGCGGTAGGAGCCGTGGTCGGGGAAGCCGTCACGGCATTCGGCCGCGCACACGATCGTTCCTCCTGGCCGGACCACCTGGTAGGCCGCCGACATACCCTTGACCGCCTGGTACAGGTTCTGGTCCAGCGGGAAGCCGGAGTTGGTGGTGACGACGACGTCGAACGGCGCCTCGACAGGGCGCATCGCCATCCGCTTGGCCGTGGCCGTCGCGGCCGCGTGCATGGGCAGCAGGTCGCCGCCGAACGCGGCCACGATGTCCTTGTCCCGGTTGAGCACCACGTCCAGCGCGAAGGTGACACCGGTGGCCTCGGCGATGGCACGCACGTCGTCGTGGACGGGGTTGCCGTGGGTGATGCCCCAGGTCGCGCGCGGATCTGCGATGCGGGCCGCGTCGTGCAGCACGAGCACCGTCTCCAGCGCGGCGAGCCCGGGGGCGACGAGCTTCGGACCGCCGGAGAAGCCGGCGAAGAAGTGGGGTTCGACGAAGCCGGTGGTGATGCGGACGTCCGCCTCCCACCATTGGCGGTTGAGCCACACCGGTACGTCGTTGCCGTAGGTGCCGATCCATGCCAGTTGGGCGGCGTCGCGGGCGTCGTGGTTGACGATCCGTACCCCGTCGACGATCTCGTCGCCGAACATCGCCCGGAGTTCGGACTCGTCGTTGCCGCGATGTGTGCCGGTCGCGACGAGGATCACGACGTCCTCCCGGCGGACGACGCCCTCCAGTTCGTCCAGGACGGCCGGGATCATCAGGTGGCGGGGCTGCGGGCGGGTGCCGTCGCAGGCCGAGATGGCCACGGTCTGCCCCGGGCGGACCCGCTCGCGCAGGGGTGCTCCCGCGACCGGGTCGCGCAGCGCCGCGCGCAGGGCGGCCATCTGGTCCGCGGCTGCCGCGTGATGGACGGGTTCGACGACCGTCGCCGTGCGCGGGTCGACCTCGATGTCGATCCCTGAACGGCCGTAGGCCAGGCGCACTTTCACCGGGCCACCCCCAGCGGGCCGTCGTCCGCGGATCGTCCCGGCCGGTCGCTCGCGCCCAGTCCGTAGGCGCGTTCCGCCGTCGTGGTGAAGACCTGGGAGCGCTCGGCCGGGGTGAGGCCGGCGGTCAGTGCCTCCGCCGCGCCGGCGACCTCCGCGTAGGAGGCGGCCGACAGGCAGACGGGCCAGTCGGAGCCGAACATCACCCGCTGCGGACCGAAGGCGTCGAGCACGACGTCGGCGTAGGGACGCAGGGTCGCCACGCTGCGGTCGTTCGAGGCGGCCTCCGTGACCATGCCGGACAGCTTGCAGAACACGTGGGGCTGGGCGGCGAGTTCACGGATCAGCGTTGCCCAGGGCTCCAGTTCTCCTGTGGCGATGGGCGGCTTGGCCAGATGGTCGAGGACGAACGTGAGGCCCGGCAGCTCCCGGACGGTACTGATGGCGGCGGGCAGTTGGTGCGGGAGGACGAGCAGGTCGTAGGCGAGGTTCGCCCGCGAGACCGTGTGCAGGCCCCGGCGCACGTCGGGCCGGTTCAGCCAGCCGGGGTCCGGTTCGCTCTGCACCAGGTGCCGCAGGCCGACCAGTTGATCGCCGCCGGGCGCCGCCCGCAGGGCGTCCAGGGTGTCGGCGAGGCCGTCCGAGGTGAGGTCGGCCCAGCCGACGACGCCGGCGATCAGGTCGTCGGTCGCGGCGAGGGACAGGAACTCCGCGGTCTCGTCGAGGTCCGGCAGGACCTGGACCAGGACCGTACGGTCGATGCCCGCCGCCCGGGCCGACGGCGCCAGGTCCGCCATGGTGAAGTCCCTGCGCAGGGGGGCCATGCCGGGCGCGTCGAGCCATGTGTGCACGCGGCGCCGCGGGCCGGGGCCCGGGTCGGACCCGGGAGCCGAGGCGGGCCGCCAGACGTGGTGGTGTGCGTCGATCCTGCTCATGCTCCGTCCCGTTCGCGTTCGAGGGTGTCGAGCTCGGCCCAGAGTTCCTCGGGGATCGTCGCGCCGGCGTGTGCGATGTTGACGGTGACCTCCTGGGAACTGCGCGCCCCGACGACGACGCCGGTCACGGCGGGGTGCCGCAGCGGGAACCGCAGGGCCGCGGCGGCCAGCGCCACACCGTGCGCGGCGCAGCGCTCGCCGAGGGCGAGGGCGTGGCGCCGCACCGCTTCGGAGGCCGGCCTGTAGTCGTAGGTGGCGTCGGGTGCGAGGTTCGCCAGGATTCCGCTGTTGAAGACACCGCCGACCAGGACGCCCACCTCTCGTTCGGCGCACGCGGGCAGCAGTTCGTCGGCCGCGCTGCGGTCCAGCAGGGAGTAGCGGCCGGCGACGAGGACGCAGTCGACGTCCGTCTCGGTGACGAAGCGGGTGAGCATCTCCGTCTGGTTCATGCCGACGCCGATCGCCCGGACCGCTCCCTCGGCGCGCAGCCGGGCCAGTGCCGGGTAGGCGCCGGTGAGGGCCTCCTTCCCGTGGTCGTCCGGGTCGTGGATGAGCACGATGTCGAAGGCGTCGAGGCCGGAGCGCTCCAGGCTCTCGGCGAGGGAGCGGTAGACGCCGTCGGCACTGTAGTCGCGGATCCTGACCAGGTCGGGGGCGCCGTGGAAGGCCTCGTCCCCTGGTGCCGATTCTCCCGGTACGAGCAGCCGCCCGACCTTGGTGGACACGGTGCAGTCCGCGCGCGCTGGGCCGAGGCCGGTCAGGAAGGCGCCGAGCCGTCGCTCGGCGAGCCCGGCACCGTAGTGCGGGGCGGTGTCGAAGTAGCGGATCCCGGCGGTCCAGGCCGCTTCCAGCGTTCCAGAGGCGTCCCGGCCGCCGACCGCGGAGAACAGACCGCCCAGCGGTGCGGTGCCCAGCCCGATGCGGCTGACGGTGACGCCTGAACGGCCGAGGGGGACCCGTTCGGCATACCAGGGGTGCGCAGCGGTGGACATCACGCCTGCCCGACGACGTGCCGCTGACGGCCGAGCCGGTCGATCTCGGCCTCGACCACGTCACCGGCCCGCAGGTAGGGGAAGTCGTTGGCACCGAAGGCCACGCCCGCCGGGGTTCCGGTGTTGATCACGTCGCCGGGGTCCAGCACCATGAACTGGCTCAGGTACCAGACGAGGTGGCGCACCCCGAAGATCATGTTCTTGGTGTGCCCGTGCTGACGCGGCTCGCCGTTGACCCACAGCCGCAGCGTCAGGTCCTGGGGGTCCCCTGTCTCGTCGGGAGTCACCAGCCAGGGGCCGAGGGGGTTGAAGGTCTCGCAGGACTTGCCCTTGTCCCACTGCCCGCCGCGTTCGTGCTGGAAGGTGCGCTCGCTGACGTCGTCGGCGATGGCGTAGCCCGCGACGACGTCGTCGGCGGCAGCCGGGGAGTCCAGGTAGCGGGCGGTGCGCCCGATGACGACCGCGAGTTCGATCTCGTAGTCCGTGCGGGTGCTGGTGCGCGGTACGAGGACGGTGTCGTCGGGTCCGACCACCGTGTTGGACGCCTTCATGAAGATCACCGGCTCCGCCGGGGGCGGGGTGGCGGTCTCCTCGGCGTGATCGGCGTAGTTCAGCCCGACGCACACGACCTTGCCCGGGCGGGCCACGGGTGCCCCGGTGCGCTGCCCGCCCACGTCGATGCGCGGCAGGGCTCCCGCGGCCAGCGCGGAGCGTGCCCGCTCCACGCCGTCACGGGCCAGGAAGACACCGTCGATGTCGGCGGTCAGCGGGGTCAGGTCGTGGGCGAGGCCGTCGGTGTCGAGGACGGCGGGACGTTCCGAGCCCGCGGGGCCCACGCGCAGAAACCTCATCGAAGTGCTCCTCACTGAGCGGGCGTGCCGGGCCGTGGCCCACGGCGCTCGGGGCCGGGCACGGGGCTGGTGACGTGTGATGGACGAGGGTGGGGCGTGAACCACCCGTGTTCACGGCAGGTCCGGGACGGCGCTGGTCGGCTTCAGGTGCTCGCGCAGCCACTGTTCGGTGGTGCTGACGTGCAGGAGTGCCGCGGCCTGCGCCAGGCCGGCGTCGCCGGCGACCAGCGCCTGGAAGATCGCCTCGTGCTCGGCGAGCGTGCGGGCGGCGGCGTTGTCGTCGACCAGACCGCGCCAGACGCGTGCCCGCACCGTCCGGCTGGAGATCCCCTCCAGCAGGGTGGCGAGGGTGGCGTTGCCGGTGGCCGCGACCACCGCCCGGTGGAACGCCGCGTCATGTTCGGTGAGCCGCTCGATGTCCTCACGGGCCGCCCGCATCGCGTCCAGATGCCGCTCCACCTCGGCCAGTTCCGCGGCCGAGATGCGAGTGGCGGCCAGTCCGGTGGCGACCGGTTCGAACAGCCGGCGCACCTCGGTCAGCTCCAGCAGGGTGTCGCCGCGGAGCAGCTCCACCGCAGACCCGATGCTGCTCAGCAGCAGCTCCGGTTCCAGGCTGGTCACGTAGGTGCCGTCGCCCCGGCGGATCTCCAGCACGCGTGCGACCACCAGAGCCTTGACCGCCTCCCGCATCAGGTTGCGGGACAGCCCCAGCTCCGCGGCCAGCTGCTGCTCGGGGGGCAGTTTGGCACCGGGCGGCAGCTCACCGGACTGGATGAGGTCCCTGATGCGGTCGATGGCCTTGTCGGTCAGTGACATGCGGCTGCTCCCTGCTCGTTGCCCAGGCGGCGGCAGCGTAGCAATACATCCCATCACTCAGGAAGAGACCGTGAAGTCGAAGGCGTCATCACATTTTCCCTCCCGTCAAACCAGCGGGTGGGAAGCGACCCCTCACATATTTCCCTCCCGAGGTATGGACACCGAGATGGGGTCACCCTATAAATCCATCCCATGTCCAGCCTCTGCCCCAGCGGAGCGGACATCCCGTTGACACACGACGATGGGTGGTGGCCATGGAGCCGACACGACACCGGACCCTGCGAACCGAAGACGCCGGGCCCGATGAGTGAGCTCATCAGCGCGGTCGAGGCCGTGGACGTACGGTTTCCGACCTCGCGGGACCTCGACGGCTCCGACGCCATGAACCCCGAACCCGACTACTCGGCGGCGTATGTGACGATCCGCACGAGCACCGGCGGCCGGGGACACGGCCTCGCCTTCACCGTGGGACGCGGCAACGACGTGGAGGTCGCCGCCGTACGCGCCCTGGCCCCGCTGATCACGGGGCTCCCGGTGGAGGACGTGCTGGCCGATCTCGGCGCCTTCTCCCGGCGGCTGACCGGCGACAGCCAACTGCGCTGGCTCGGCCCGGAGAAGGGGGCCATCCACATGGCCGCCGCCGCGATCGTCAACGCCGTCTGGGACCTGTACGGACGCCGCACCGGCAAACCGGTCTGGCGGCTGCTGGCCGAGCTCTCCCCCGAACAGCTGGTCGACCTGGTCGACTTCCGCTACCTCCAGGACGCCCTCACCCGCGACGAGGCCCTGGACATCCTGCGCCGCGCGGAGCCCGGCCGCGCCGAGCGCACCGCGCACCTGCTGGAGCACGGCTACCCGGCGTACACCACGACCCCCGGCTGGCTCGGCTACGACGACGAGAAGCTGGTGAGGCTGTCCAAGGAGGCGGTCGCCGACGGATTCGGCCAGATCAAGCTGAAGGTCGGCGCCGACCGCGAGGCAGACCGGCGCCGCATGCGACTGGCCCGCGCGGCGGTCGGCCCGGACATCAGGATCGCCGTCGACGCCAACCAGGCATGGGGAGTCCAGCAGGCCATCGACTGGACGGCGTCGCTCGCCCCCTACGACCCGTACTGGATCGAGGAGCCCACCTCGCCGGACGACATCCTCGGCCACGCCGCCATCCGCCGAGCCGTGGCGCCGGTCAAGGTGGCCACCGGCGAACACACGCACAACCAGGTGATGTTCAAACAACTCCTGCAGGCGGAAGCCCTCGACGTCCTGCAACTCGACGCCAGCCGCACCGCCGGCGTCACCGAGAACGTCGCCATCCTGCTGCTGGCCGCCAAGTTCGGCGTCCCGGTGTGCCCGCACGCCGGTGGAGTCGGTCTGTGCGAGATGGTGCAGCACCTGGCGATGTTCGACTACGTGGCCGTCAGCGGCACCACCGACAACCGCGTCATCGAGTACGTCGACCACCTGCACGAGCACTTCACCGACCCGGTCCGCATCCGCGACGGCCGCTATCTCGCCCCGTCCGCACCCGGCATCAGCGCCGAACTCCATCGGCGGTCCCTGGCGGACCACCGCTACCCCGACGGCCCGGTGTGGAACGGGGAGGCCGAGGGATGAGCGCTCCCGACCTCGCGGGCCTGACAGCCCTCGTCACCGGCGGCGCCTCCGGCATCGGACTGGCCACCGCACGCCTGCTGGCCGCCCGCGGCGCCCGTGTCGCCTGCCTCGACCTCCAGCCCGACGGCCTGCCCGATCCCCTGATCGGGATCCGCGCGGACGTGGCGGACGACGTGGGCGTGCGGACAGCCGTCGCCGAGGCCGCGGACGTCCTGGGCGGCATCGACATCCTGGTCAACAACGCCGGCATCGGCGCCCAGGGCACCATCGAGGACAACGCCGACGACGAGTGGCACCGGGTGTTCGACGTCAACGTCGTCGGCATGGTCCGGGTGACCCGGGCCGCACTCCCCCATCTGCGCCGCTCCGGCAGCGCGGCCATCGTCAACACCTGCTCCATCGCCGCCACCGCCGGGCTGCCCGACCGGGTCCTGTACTCCGCCACCAAGGGGGCCGTGCTCGCCATGACGCGGGCGATGGCGGCCGACCTCGTGCACGGCGGAATCCGCGTCAACTGCGTCAACCCCGGCACCGCCGACACTCCCTGGATCGGACGCCTCCTGGACCGCGCCGCGGACCCCGCGGCCGAGCGCGCCGCCCTCAACGCCCGCCAGCCGATGGGACGTCTCGTCTCCGCCGACGAGGTCGCCGCGGCCATCGCCTACCTCGCGAGCCCTCTGTCCGGCTCCACCACCGGCACCGACCTCCCCGTCGACGGCGGCATGCAGGGCCTGCGGATCCGTCCGCGCGCCTGACCACGCTCCTTCCCACCCTGTCTCCAGACCGGCACCCGCGCACCGCACGACCGGTCCCGCACACAGCCCGTCCGCGCGACCCCGTCAGCAAGGAGAGCGAGCCATGCAGCTCAGGTTCACCAGGTACGCCTGTCTCGGCGCCCTCGCCGCCCTGTCCGTCCCCGCACTCACCGCCTGCGGGGGTTCGGGATCCGCGTCGGCCTCGGGCCCAGGCGGTGGTTCCACCGTGGTCGGGGTCGACTACCCGCGCTCCGACACCGACTTCTGGAACTCGTACATCAAGTACACCCCGCAGTTCGCCAAGGAACTCGGACTCGACCTGAAGACCACCAACTCGCAGAACGACGTCGCGAAACTCACCGCCGACGTCCAGACGTTCATCAGCCAGGGCGTCAAGGGCGTCGCGATGGCACCGCAGGACACCGCCGCCATCGCACCCACCCTGGCGCAGCTGGAGGCGAAGAAGATCCCGGTCGTCTCCGTGGACACCCGCCCCGACACCGGCAAGGTGTACATGGTCGTACGGGCGGACAACCGCGCCTACGGCGAGAAGGCCTGCCAGTTCCTGGGGACCAAGCTGGGCGGCAAGGGCAAGGTCGTCATGCTCCAGGGTGACCTCGCCTCCGTCAACGGCCGTGACCGCACCGAGGCGTTCAACGCCTGCATGAAGAAGAACTACCCGGCCATCAAGGTCTTCGGCGAAGCCACCAACTGGGACGGCGCCGTCGCGGCGCAGAAGCTCCAGACCGACCTGACCGCCCACCCCGACATCAAGGGCGTCTACATGCAGTCCAGTTTCGCGCTCTCCGGCACCCTGCAGGTGCTCAAGCAGAAGGGCCTGCTGGTCGGTCCCGAGGACAAGAGGCACGTGTTCGTTGTCTCCAACGACGGCATCCCCGAGGAGCTCAAGAACATCGCCGCGGGCAAGATCGACGCCACCGTGTCCCAGCCGGCCGATCTCTACGCCAAGTACGCCCTCTCCTACCTCAAGGCGGCGATCGAAGGCAAGACGTTCAAGCCCGGCAAGACCGACCACGACAGCACCATCATCCAGGTCCGCGAAGGCCTTCTGGAGGACCAGCTCTCCGCGCCCCTGGTGACGGCCGACGGCGGCACCTATGGCGGGGTCACCAGTCTCAAGAGCGATGACAAGTCCCTGTGGGGCAACAACCTCAGCTGACCGGAAGGCGATTCGCAGACATGTCTACGGCTGCGCCCGTCGCCCAGGCGGCGGCGATAACGAAGCGGTTCGGCTCCACCGTGGCGCTGCGCGACGCCCGGATCACGATCGCGCCCGGGCAGACCCACGCACTCGTCGGGCGCAACGGCGCGGGCAAGTCCACGCTGGTCTCCATCCTCACCGGACTGCACGCACCGGACGAGGGCACGGTCACCTTCAACGGCGAGCCGGCGCCCCGGCTCGCGGACCGGGACGGCTGGCGGCGGCGGGTGGCGTGCGTGTACCAGAAGTCCACCATCATCCCCGAGCTGACGGTCGCCGAGAACCTCTTCCTCAATCGGCACGACCGCGGTCGCGGCGGCCTGATCAGCTGGCGCACGGTACGCGCCAGGGCACACGAACTGCTGCGGACCTGGTCGGTCGACGTGGACGTGCGCACCCCGGCGGGAGAACTCGACGTCGAACAGCGCCAGTTCCTGGAGATCGCCCGTGCCCTGTCCTTCGGAGCCCGCTTCATCATCCTCGACGAACCCACCGCGCAACTGGACGGAGCCGCGATCAACCGGCTGTTCACCCGGATCCGGGACCTGCAACGGCAGGGCGTGACCTTCCTGTTCATCAGCCATCACCTCGAGGAGATCTACGAGATCTGCGACACGGTGACGGTGTTCCGCGACGCCCGGCACATCCTGACCGCCCCGGTCGCGGAACTGCCCCGCGCCGAACTGGTCGCCGCCATGACCGGCGAGGGTGTCAGCGAGGGCGCCAGGGCCCGCCGCCGCCCGGCGGACGGCGCATCCCCCGATGTGCTCGTCGTGGAGGATGCGACGCTCGACGGGGCCTATGAGGACGTGTCCCTCCGTGTCCACGGCGGGGAGATCGTCGGTCTGGCCGGCGCGGCGAGCAGCGGCCGTATCGACGTGGCGGAGACGGTCGTCGGACTGCGCGCCGCCGACACCGGCACGATGCGGATCGCCGGGGTGCGTCCGCGCCCCGGCAGCGTGCCGGCGGCCCTGAAGGCCGGCGTCGGCTTCGTCCCGCAGGACCGCCACCACCAGGGTTACGTACCGGAGATGTCCATCGCGGACAACGGCACCCTCACCATTCCCGAACGGCTCGGTCCGCCCGGCTTCATCGACGGACGCCGCCGGGACACCTACGCCCGTTCCATGATCGAGAACCTGGCGATCAAGACGCCGGGACCTGAGCTGCCCGTCTCCGGGCTCTCCGGCGGCAACCAGCAGAAGGTCGTCATGGCCCGCGCCCTGGCCAGCGATCCGAAGGTGCTGGTCCTGATCAATCCGACCGCCGGCGTCGACGTGCGGTCCAAGGAGTTCCTCCTCGGCAAGGTGGAGGAGATCGCCGAGTCCGGCACCGGTGTGCTCATCGCCTCCGACGAACTCGACGACCTGCGCATGTGCGACCGGGTCCTGGTGATGTTCCAGGGCCGAGTAGTGGCCGAGAAGGCCCGCGGCTGGCACGACCACGAGCTCGTGGCCGCAATGGAGGGAGTGGACCTCGATGTCTGAGAGCGCGACTGCGGCCGCCGCGAAGAGGCCCGACGACGGCCTGCCCGACCCGTCGAGCGACCAGCCGGCCACCCGCAGGGCAGGCGAGCGGAGGCTGGCCTTCGCACGACTGCGGGACCTGGCCCTCATCCCCGCGATCATCGTCATGGGGATCGTCGGCCAACTGGTCAATCCGGTGTTTCTGCAGCCGGACAACCTGATCAACGTGCTGCAGACCATGTCCGAGATCGCCCTGCTGGTCCTCGCCCAGACCCTGGTGCTCATCGTCAAGAAGATGGACCTCTCCCTGGAGTCCACCGTCGGTCTTGCCCCCGGCGTCGCGGCCTGGCTCACCGTCCCGGCGGGCGCGGCACACGGCGTCGGACTGCTGCCCGGCGCCTGGTCCATCCCCGTCACCCTGACCGTAGGTCTCCTCATCGGGGTGGTGAACGCGCTGTTCATCATCCGGTTCGGGCTCAACGGCTTCATCGTGACGCTCGGCATGCTGATCGTGCTGCGCGGCATCCTCACCGGCATCTCCGGTGGCCAGACCTTCTTCCAGCTGCCCGAGTCCATGCTGTACCTCGGCACCACCCAGTGGCTGGGCATGCCCGCCTCGGTGTGGATCTGCCTGATCCTCTTCGCCATCGGCATCGTGGTGCTCGGCTTCACCAGCTTCGGCCGCTCCCTCTACGCGATCGGCGGCAACGTCGACGCGGCGAAGGCGGCCGGCATCCGCACCGACCGGGTGCTGTGGATCGTCATCGTCACCGCGAGCGTCCTCGCCGCGACGAGCGGCCTGCTCCTCTCGGGACGCCTGGCCTCGGTGGCCTCCGCCCAGGGCAACGGCTACATCTTCACCGTGTTCGCCGCCGCCGTGATCGGCGGCATCAGCCTCAACGGCGGCAAGGGAACGGTCTTCGGCGCGTTCACCGGCATCCTGCTGCTGTTCCTGATCCAGAACGTCCTCACCCTCGGCGGCGTGCCCGCCCAGTGGATCGGCGCCCTCAACGGCGCGATCATCCTCGTCGCCCTGGCGCTGTCCCGTATCACCGGAGGCAAGGCGCAGGACTAGACGCCCGCCGGACCCGCTGTCGACCAGCGGCCCGTACCGCTCCCGGATGACCAGCCCGACCCGCACTCGAAAGGCAGGCATTCTCATGGAACGAAGAGACTTCCTCGTCACCTCCGCGGCGACGTCGGCCGCACTGGCCGTCGGTGTTCCGGCGGCCGCGGCCCCGCGGACCCCGGCGGAGGTGGAGGTGGAGGACGCCGGCGCGCCGGACCCCTCGCGCCTGGCCCTGTGGTACGGCAAGCCGGCGGGCCAGTGGCTGGAGGCCCTGCCCCTCGGCAACGGCCGCCTCGGCGCCATGGTCTTCGGCGGAGTCGACACCGAACGGCTTCAGCTCAACGAGGACACACTGTGGGCGGGAGGCCCCTACGAACCGGCCAACCCGCAGGGCCTGGCGAACCTCCCCGAGATCCGACGCCGGATCTTCGCCGGCCAGTGGGGCCCGGCCCAGGACCTGATCAACTCGACCTTCCTGGGCAACCCCGTCGGGGAGCTGATGTACCAGACGGTGGGCGATCTGCGCCTGACGTTCTCCGGCACGGGTGACGTCGGCTCCTACCGTCGGGAGCTGGACCTCGACACCGCCGTGGCCACCACCACGTACACCCGTGGCGAAGTGGCCTACCGCCGCGAGGCGTTCGCCAGCCATGCCGACCAGCTGATCGTGGTCAGGCTGACCGCCGACACGCCCGGCGCCCTCTCGTTCACCGCCGCTTTCGACAGCCCTCAGCAGACCCAGAAGTCCTCCCCCGACCGGATCACCGCCGCGCTGGAAGGCACCGGGCAGACCCGCGAGGGGATCACCGGACGAGTCCGCTTCCGCGCACTGGTCCGTGCCCAGGCCGAGGGCGGCACCGTGGGGAGCGAGAACGGCACCCTCACGGTGACCTCGGCCGACGCGGTGACCCTGCTGGTGTCCGTGGGGACCAGCTACAACGACTACCGCGACGCCTCCGGCGACCACCGCGCCCGTGCCGAGCGCCCGCTGAACGCAGCCGTCGACACCCCCTACGGACGTCTGCGCGCCCGGCATGTGCGCGACCACCGCGCCCTCTTCCGGCGCGTCGCCCTCGACCTGGGTGTCACGGATGCCGCCGCCGCACCGACCGACCAGCGGGTGGCCGCCTTCGCCCAGTCCGACGATCCCCATCTGGTCGCCCTTCACTACCAGTTCGGCCGCTATCTCCTCATCGCCTCCTCCCGCCCCGGCACCCAGCCCGCCAACCTGCAGGGCATCTGGAACGACCAGCTCTCCCCGCCGTGGGACTCCAAGTACACGATCAACATCAACACGGAGATGAACTACTGGCCGGCCTCCACCACCAACCTTCTGGAGTGCTGGGAACCGATCTTCGCCCTGCTCGACGACCTCGCCCAGGCGGGGCAGAAGACCGCGCGGGTGCAGTACGGCGCGAACGGCTGGGTCGCCCACCACAACACCGACGCCTGGCGCGGCACGGCGCCGGTCGACGGCGCGTTCTGGGGCATGTGGCCCACCGGGGGCGCCTGGCTGGCCACCTCGGTCTGGGAGCACTACCGGTTCACCGGTGACCGCGAGGCACTGGGCCGACGCCTGCCGGTCGTCGAGGGCGCCGTCCGGTTCTTCCTCGACGCCCTCGTCACGGACCCCGGCACCGGCCATCTGGTGACCTGTCCGTCCGTCTCTCCGGAGAACGCCCACCATGCCGGTGTGTCCGCCTGCGCGGGCCCCACCATGGACAACCAGATCCTGCGCGACCTGTTCGACGGTTACCTCGCCGCCTGTGACGCGCTCGGCGTCACCAGCCCGTACGCCGCTCAGGTGCGCCAGGCCCGAGCCCAGCTTCCGCCCATGAGGATCGGCGCGCTCGGGCAGTTGCAGGAGTGGCAGCAGGACTGGGACGCCGGCGCGCCCGAGCAGCAGCACCGCCACGTCTCCCACCTGTACGGTCTGCACCCGAGCAACCAGATCTCCAAGCGTGGCACCCCCGACCTGTTCCGTGCCGCACTGAAGACGCTGGAGATGCGCGGGGACGCCGGTACCGGCTGGTCCCTCGCCTGGAAGATCAATTTCTGGGCACGCGCGGAGGACGGATCGCGCTCCTACGAACTCCTCACCGACCTCCTCACCCCCGACCGCACCGCTCCGAACCTGTTCGACCTGCACCCGCCGTTCCAGATCGACGGAAACTTCGGCGCCACCGCGGGGGTGACCGAATGGCTGGTGCAGTCGCACACCGACGAGGTCCACCTCCTGCCGGCGCTGCCCCCGCAGCTTCCGCAGGGCCAGGTCACCGGCCTTCTCGCCCGCGGCGCCCTCACCGTCGACGTCTCATGGAGCGACGGCGCGCTCACCCGTGCCCGCCTCGCGGCACGCCGGACCGGGACGGTCCGACTGCGCACGGCGGCACCGGTCGCGGTGCACGCCGAGGGCGGTCCCCGCACCGACGTGAAGCGCCCCGAGAGCACCGTCGTCACGTTCGACGCCCAAGCGGGCAAAAGGTACGTCATCACGCCGCTGTGACGTGGGGGGTGCGTGCCGCACCTCACCGTCTCAGTGCGTCGCGGCGGGCCCGGTAACTCCGCTCTTCGCCGCAGGAGTTGAGGTCGGAAAATGTCAGTCGGTCCTGGCATGATCGCGGTCATGACCACTCCGATCGTGGAAGAGCTCATTCTGCAGGCGGCCGAAAAGCATGGCGTTCCCGGTCCGGTGGCGCAGGAATTGCTGGCCGGATCCCGGCCCTGTCTTCACCTGGTCCCCTTCCAGGACCTGACGCCCGCCCAGCAGCAGGAGGCCCGTCCCGCCGCGCGTACGGGAGGCCTCCCCTGCCTGCCGGACGGCGTCGACTGGCCCGATGGGCGCGAACCCCTGATACTGACCGTCGACTGCGCAGCGCTCCCTCGTGAGGCCCTGGACATCGAACTTCCCGCCGACGGCGACCTGTTGTTCTTCATCGAGATCGAGTACGAGCCGGAGTCGTCGGCGGTGCTGCACGTTCCCGCCGGCGTGGGAACCACGGAGCGCTCGGCGACGTACGAATTCGCCGGGGAACCAGAGCAGGTCAAGGTCTACCGGCCGCGTGTTCTGTACCCGGTTCCGGGACTGACCGTCTCACCCGACTGGCGCGACAGCCCGGCGACCAGCGCGTTCCTGGGAATGGGCGAGGACCGCGACGACGCCCTGGACGACTTCGAGGACACCGTGCGCGAAGCGGCAGCGGGCGGCGCGTCACACGGGGTCGCCGTCCAACTCGGCGGCTGCTCCACCCCCTGGCAGTCTCCGCCGGACGAAGGCGACCTCGTCCTCCTTGCCCAGCTACACGGACAGTCGGTCGACCTCGACGTGTACACGCAGACCCTTGTCGTCGGCACCCGCGAGGACATCGCCGCGCGCCGATATGAAGGCCTGGAGTTCGAGCAGCAAGTCTGAGCAGCCGGAGACTTCCAGCTCACCCTCGTCGGTCCATCCGTCCCGTCGACCCGCGCGGTCAGCGAGGCCGGCCGAGTGCTGCCGCCGGCCGCAGATTCTCCTCGAGTCCTTCGGCCATGGCCGCCGCGGCCAGTGCCCGTCCCAGCCGAGGTGCCTGTTTGAACAGGTTGTGCCCGGCGGTGAAGAAGATCCTGTCGGCTTCCCAGACCGCCATGCCGTCCTCGCTCCACGGCAGACTCGTCACCCAGCAGTGCAGGTACTCGACGGGTTCGGGGTCGAGGCCGGGCAGTGCGCGGGAGACGTAGGCGCGGGCGCGGTCATTGAGCGCGACCAGTGCGCTGGGGTCCGCGAAGCTGCCGTCCTCGCGTACGTCGACCGTCTGGCTGAGGCCCACCGCATACCGGCTGTTGCCGGGGTAGGGGGCCGCGTAGACGCCGACCTCGCCGAAGTCGCCGCTGCTGTCCTGCAGGCAGGCGACCCGTTCCGGGGGCGCTCCCCGGACCTGGAAGGTGAGGCGGACGTGGGCTGCCGGCCGTACGGGCAGCGAGAGCCCCACGGTGCGTGCCAGCCGCGCGCTGCTCACTCCCGCGCACACCACGGCCGTTTCGTACTCTGCGCGGCCGGCTGAGCTGAGCACTTCCACCGTGCCATGGCCCGTCGGATGCAGCGAGATGACCTCCTCGGTGACCACGGCCTCACCCAGCGCGTCGGCCAGGCTCTCGACCGCGGCACGGGTGCGGATGGCGCCGCCGTCCTCGTCGAGCATCGCGGGACCGCTGTAGTCGGCGAGCAGCGGCATGCGGGTGTGCAGCTCGGCGCTGTCCACGGCCCGGGCCGGGATGCCGCCGGCCTCCTGCAGAATGCGGAGCCTCCCGGGTACGGAACCGCCCAGGGCGGCCACTCCGTCCTGGGAGATCAGTTCCGTGCCGAACCGGTCGGCCCACTCGTCCCAGATGGCGCGGCCCTGGCGGGTGAATTCGACCAGGCGGGCGTCGTCGTGCGCGTGACGGAAGATGCGGGACTGGCCACTGGACTGTCCATGGCCTGGAACGCCGCTTTCGTACACTCGCGCCGTCGTGCCGCGTTCGGCCAGCGCATAGGCGGTGCAGAGGCCGACGATGCCGGCTCCCACCACGGCCACCTCGGGAACCCGGCTCATTCGATCGCCTCACTTCGCGTGGAGGAGCCGTCCCCTCCGCGGAGCAGGGGTGGCATTCAGTTCGCGCCGCCGCGGCCTGGTGGGTGACTGGATCTCAAGGGTGACTTTTCAGGCTCTTCGTGACGCGACGGCGAAACCGTGTCTCTCTTCAGCCTCACACCGGTCCGGCATATGTTCAATCGGTCCGGCCTCATGGGAGGAGGTCGCTCCGACGGCGTCGTCCGCGTCTCCGCCGAGGACCAGGCCGTCGCGGTGTCACTGCTCCTGCGCGTTGGCTCGGCGCGCTGTGCCGAAGCGTCGTTGGTAGGCGGCGGGGCTGAGGGACAATTTCCTCGCGAAAACTCTCCGCATGCTCTCGTAATTCGGGAATCCGGCAAGGGACGCCGTCTGGGTCGCGGTATGCCCCTGGTCGAGCAGAGCTTTGGCCATGTCGAACCGGATCGATTCCACATACCGGGCCGGTGTGGTGGACAGCTCCTCGTTGAAGAGTCGCGTGAGATGCCTGGGGCTCACATTGAGGTGCTTGGCGAGTTCGCCGAGTGAGTGGTTTCCTCCAGGATTCGCCGTGATCAAGTCGGTGATTCTGCGGAGGGCAGGAGACCGGGGCGGCGGTCCTTGCAGGGGGGCGGAGAACTGTGATTGGCCGCCCGAACGCTGCAGGTACACCACCAGGGCGCGGGCGACGTCCCGGGTCAGATCGGGGCCGTGATCCTCCTCGACGAGTGCCAGTGCCAGGTCGATGCCGGCGGTCACGCCCGCCGAGGTGTAGGTGGCGCCGTCACGGACGTAGATCGCGTCCGGTTCCACGCGGCTCGACGGGCAGCGGGCGGCGAGCTCGTGCGCGACCTTCCAGTGTGTGGTCACTCGCTTGCCGTCCAGGAGACCGGCGGCGCCGAGGATGAAGGCCCCGGTACAGATGGACGCGACCCGGTCCGCCCGATCGGCCTGGGTGCGCGTCGCCTCGATCAGGTCACGGGGCACGGGCGTGCGCGGGAAGAGATCGGCGCCTGCCACCAGGAACGTGTCAGGCGCCGGCTCGGTGGCGGCGGCGTCGACCGCGACCCGGATACCGATGGACGAGGTGACATCGGCACCGGTCGGTGACACCAGCACGATCGTGTAGTCGGCACCGAGGCGGTTCGCCTCCCCGAACACCTCCGCCGGGCCGACGACGTCCAGGAGCTTGACCCCGTCGTAGACGAGGATCGACACCCGATGCGTGGCGGAACCCGCAGCTCCTCCGCCCGCCTGTCCGGATTCGGGTGACTCATGGCCGGACCGAGGGAGCGCCGGAGGCCGGGTGATCGGCAGGGTGGAGGACGGACGCACCGTCCATTCGTAACACACCGTTCTCGGAAGGAGCGAAGATCATGAGCGAGGTCATCGCGGGGGTGGAGATCCCTGACACAGCGGCGGTCGCCGAGGCCACCCGCCTCGTCCAGGAGACGACCAGCCCTCTCATCTACCACCACTCCCGGCGCGTTTTCGTCTTCGGCGCGATACACGCTCACCGGCTCGGCCTGGAGCCCGACCCCGAGCTTCTCTACCTGGCCGCCATGTTTCACGACACGGGTCTCCTGACACCGTTTTCCGACACCGAGCAGCGCTTCGAGGTCGATGGAGCCGACCACGCACGTAAGTTCATGCTCGACAGCGGTTTCCCGGCTTCGGCGGCCGACGTGGTGTGGACGGCGATCGCCCTGCACACGACTCCGGGGATTCCCGAGCGGATGGGCCCCGAGGTCGCTCTCACGAATCTGGGAGTTCTGACCGACGTTCTCGGCCTGGGCGTGGGCGAACTGGATCGCGGGCAGGTGGACGAAATCACCGCCATCCATCCGCGGGGTGACTTCAAGAACGAGTTTTTGCAAACTTACGTCGAGGGGCTCAAGCACCGCCCGGACACCACGAATGGAACAGTGAATTCTGATGTACTGGAGCATTTCGTTCCCGGCTTCCAGCGTATTACCACGGTGGAGCGCATGATGAGCGCTCCGTGGCCGAACTGATCAAGGCACCTGGAAGGTGACGAGATGTGTGGCCGCGGCGAGCGGACCTATGCCGTAGGTCCGCTGGGGGTCCTGCAGGCAGGCCGATGAACGCCGGCCTTTGGCATCATGGCCTTCCGCGGGGGACAGTCCGTTGCCGTTCGTCTTCTCCGTCGACTGCGGGGCGGCCGAGGGTCGACGGCCTCGGCCTGCCGCCAGACGGGCTTCGTGATCCGCCGTGACGACCTGGCCGCCGCCCGCGTGGACAAGGCGCTTTCGGTGACCGAGTTCAGCGAGTAGAGCACCGGGCCTCCGGCGATCGACCACCTCGCGGTCGTTGGCCCCACCGACCTGGAGGGGCCGACGGGGCCGAACTCACAGCTCCTGAACGACAGCAATCACACGGTCCACCACCTCGGTCAACGGCTTGGAGGCGTCAACGATCGCAGCGCCGTGACGCTCGTAGATCGTTCGCGTCAGTGGATTCCATTTCAGCGCCGCCGCGAGCTCTTCCGGATGCCGGCCGAACGGGTTCGTCGTGCGGGTCGCGAGCCGATGGCGAAGGGTCTCGTCGTCGATCACCAGGCAGACGACGGCGTCGAAAAGATCGAGGATGTCCGCCTCGTTCTCCGCCGACCCGCACAGGAACGCGACGCGGGAACGGGACTCCTCGGCGAGGGCTTCCACCCGCTCGCGGACGATCTCCCACCCGTATCGATCGAGCCAGCCTTCGGGAACCGGGTACGGCGGGTCCGTCACGGCCTCGCCGTCAGCCCGGTCGAACCAGCGGCAGAAGCCGTCCTCATCGGCGTCGAGCGCGACGAAGCCACGCTGCTGCAGCACCCCGCAGACCGTGGACTTGCCCGTCCCTGAATTGCCCGTCACCCACACCAACGTCACTCCGCCAGCGTAGACATGAGCAGACGCGGCCGCACGGTGTCATTCGATGTGCGGAGCCGTCGCGAGTCGTGAAACCGCGCCCACGCCGAAGACGTCGCCACCGGCCTGCCCTTTTGCCGATGACTCGGGGAAACGTAGGATCACCTGGTCATCGCCGCGACGGGAGACAGGAAGCCGGTGCGAATCCGGCACGGTCCCGCCACTGTGACCGGGGAGCGCCCCTCCGACACGCCACTGCGCACCGCGCGGGAAGGCGGAGGAAGCGTCGATCCGGGAGTCAGGACACTGGTCCGTCGCGGGCCCGATCCGAGGAGCGCGGACTCCAGGAGGCTTCACGTGTCCCAGCTGTTCACCCCTGCCCGCACGCGCGGGTTCCTTCGTGCCACGGCCGCTGCCGTGGCGCTGTCGTCAGTGCTGCTGACCACGGGCTGCGGTGCGGCCGACGAGCGCGGCGGGGACGCGAAGTCCACCGCGGCCGCGCCCGCGGGTTTCCCGGTCACCGTCGACAACTGCGGCGTGAGGACGACGTACGACAGGCCGCCGTCGCGGGTGGTCACCATCCACCAGCACCCGGCGGAACTCATGCTCGCCCTCGGCCTGAGGGATCGTATGGTCGGCACGGCCTTCCCCGACTCCGCGGTGCTGCCCGAGCTGAAGAAGGACTACGCGGCGGTTCCCGAACTGGCGCGGAAGGAACCGTCGTTCGAGAAGGTCCTGGATGCCGAACCCGACTTCGTCTACGGCGGCTACGGCAGCGCCTTCGCCGAGAAGGAGGGCCGCTCCCGCGCGGCGTTCGCCGACGCCGGCATCGACACCTACCTCAACCGTGAGTACTGCGGCAAGAAGAAGGTGACGATGGAGGACACCTACGACGAGGTCCGCACCATCGGCAAGATCTTCGGTGTCCCGGACCGGGCCGACAAGCTGGTCAGCGACCTCAAGAGCCGCGTCGGCAAGGCCGCCGGCAAGGTCGAAGGCCGGCCCGACGTGCCCGTCTTCGTCTACGACAGCGGCGACAAGGCCGCTTTCACCGCGGGCGGCAAGAGTCTGGGCACCGAGTTGATCCGGCTGGCCGGCGGCGAGAACGTCTTCGCCGACCTCGACGATGTCTTCGGCGACGTCTCCTGGGAGCAGGTCATCGAGCGCAGACCCGAGGTCATCGCCGTCTACGACTACGCGGGTGCCGGAAGCGTCGAGCAGAAGAAGAGGTTCCTGCTGTCCCAGCCCGCGCTCGCCGACGTCCCCGCTGTCAGGAACAAGCGGTTCGTCGTTCTGCCGCTGACCGCCACGCTGGTGGGGATCCGCTCCGCCTACGCGGTCGGCGATCTGGCCCGCGGACTGCACCCCGAGAGCTTCCGGTGACCCGGACCACCACCGTCATGTCCGTCGGGACGAGAGTCCGACGACGGAAGACCGACGAGCCGGGAGAGGGCCGAACCCGGCTGGCCGTCACGCTGTTCGTGCTCACCGCCCTGCTCGTCGCCTCCGCCATCACGGGACTTGCGATCGGCTCCGTCCGGGTGCCGCCCGGCCAGGTGTGGGGCATCGTGACGCACGCACTGGGTGCCGACTGGCAGCAGCCGGACTGGTCGCGGGCCCGGGAGACCATCGTGGTGGACGTGCGGGCGCCGAGGGTGTTGCTCGGTGCGGTCACCGGCGCCGGCCTCGCGGTGGTCGGCACCGCCCTCCAGGCCCTGGTACGCAACCCGCTCGCCGAGCCGTACCTGCTCGGCGTCTCCTCGGGGGCGTCCCTGGGCGCGGTCTCCGTGATCGTGTTCGGAGCCACCCTGTTCGGTCCCGTGTCCTTGTCCGTAGCGGCGTTCGTGGGGGCGTTGGGGGCACTCCTGCTCGTGTACGCCACCGCCCGCACCGGCGGCCGCATCACCTCGTCACGTCTCGTGCTGTCCGGCGTGGCGATCGCCGCGATGCTCACCGCGGTCCTCGATCTGTTGCTGCTCACCACCGACCGGGGCAACGAGACCCGGGCGGTCCTCGCCTGGACACTCGGCGGCCTCGGCGGGGTCGACTGGGGCACGCTGTGGCTGCCGAGCACGGCCTTGCTGCTCGGAGTCGGCGTCCTGTTGGCG
The DNA here is from genome assembly GCF_042731455.1 of Streptomyces sp. NPDC059852. NCBI lineage: Bacteria > Bacillati > Actinomycetota > Actinomycetes > Kitasatosporales > Streptomycetaceae > Streptomyces > Streptomyces sp. NPDC059852. The sequence continues at coordinate 78,471 of NZ_JBHWJK010000008.1, forward strand.
CAGGCCCGCAACTTGAACCTGCTGCTGGCCGGCGAGGAGGCGGCCACCACGATGGGGCTGGACGTGGCCCGTTTCCGTGCCCGGCTGTTCGTCCTGCTCTCCCTCGTCACGGGGGTGCTGGTCGCGGCGGCCGGACCGATCGGCTTCGTCGGCCTGATGACACCGCATATCGTCCGTCTGTTCGTCGGCGGCGACCACCGCCGGGTCCTGCCGACCGCGGCGCTCGGCGGAGCGGTCTTCCTCGTCTGGGCCGACATCGCCGCGCGGACGATCGCCGCGCCGATGGAGATACCCGTCGGCGTCCTCACGGCCCTGTGCGGCGGGCCGTTCTTCCTGTGGCTCATGCGCCGGGACGCCCGGCGCGGCACCGACCGAGGAGTGGCATGACCGCGACCGATCTGAGCGTCGACGGCGTCACACTCACCGCCGGAGCCCGCCACCTGGTGCGCGACGTGTCCCTGACCGCCCGCCCGGGCGAGACCATCGGGCTCGTGGGCCCCAACGGCAGCGGCAAGTCCAGCCTCCTGCGCGCCGTCTACCGGGTGCTGCGCCCCGACGCGGGTGAGGTCCGGGTCGACGGAGCCGACGCGTGGTCGCTGCCGGTGCGGCACCTGGCCCGCACCGTGGCGGCGGTGGTCCAGGAGTCGGCAGCCGACTTCGACCTCGCCGTGCGCGAGGTCGTCGCCATGGGCCGCACCCCGCACAAACGGCTTCTCGCGGGTGACACCCCCGAGGACGCCGAACTCATCGACTCGGCACTCCTAGCGGTCGACGCCGTCCACCTGGCCGACCGCACCTTCGACCGGCTCTCCGGCGGCGAACGCCAACGCGTCCTCATCGCGCGGGCCCTCGCCCAGCAGCCCACCCTGCTCGTCCTCGACGAACCCACCAACCACCTCGACGTCCGGCATCAACTGTCCGTGCTCGGCGCCCTGCGTCGCCTGCCCGCCACCGTGCTGCTCGCCCTGCACGACCTCAACCTGGCCGCCCGCTACTGCGACCGCCTCTACGTCCTGAACGAGGGCGAAGTCACCGCCTCCGGGCCTCCGGCCGAGATACTCACCCCCGAACTCCTGGCCGAGGTCTACGGGGTGGCGACCGAAGTGGCCGTCCACCCGCGCACAGGTGCCCCCCAGGTGACGTTCCTCCACCAGGAGCCACGCGGCTGACGCCTCACCCGACAGAGCCCTGCTGAGGAATCCGCACGACGGTCGGGCGCCCGCTCGGCGCCTCGTTGGCGAGGACGCGCCAACCGGAACTCGCCATGGGGGCTGACGACTTGGCCGGCCGGGCACCCTGAAGCCCGCGACGGAGCCGAGAGCCTCGGCGAACGCGTCAGACAGCTCGCCGAGCCGGCCTTCTTAAGCGGCGCGCCGTGGTCGTCCGGTCATGGTGTGCCCGTCCCTCCACCCGGCAGGAGACCCAGCCGAGCCCCCTGCTGCCCTGACATCCCTTGTTGCAAGTAATATGCAACAGCTTATGATCATCATTAAGGGTGTGAGGTCCATGACGGTCCGTCGGATACGGACAGCCGCCGCCACGGCGGCCCTACTCACCGGCGTCGCCGCTTGTTCGGCCCCCGGCGACAGCGAAGTCGGCGGCGGGGGCGACTCCGTCGTCATCGGGGTGGCGTCCGAGCCGGACACACTCAGTCCGCTGCTCGGCTACGGCAAGGACGGCAACTCGAAGGTGTTCGACGGCCTGCTCGCCCGGGGCGCCGACCTGAGGCTGAGGCCGGCCCTCGCCAAGGCCCTGCCCGAGATCACCGACAACGGCCTGACCTACACCTACACCCTGCGCGACGGCGTGACCTTCAGCGACGGCGAGCCCTTGACCTCGGCCGACGTGGTGTTCACCTACGAGACGATCCTCGACGCGAAGACCAACAACACCAGTCGCAGCGAGCTGGACGCCATCAAGCAGGTCCGCGCGGACGGCGACGACAAGGTGGTCTTCACCCTCAAGTACCCCTACGCCCCCTTCGCCGGGCGCACGGTGCTGCCCGTCGTCCCCGAGCACATCGCCAAGGGGCAGGATCCCAACACCGGCTCCCTCAACACCGAGCCCGTCGGCACGGGCCCGTACGTGCTCGCCGCCTGGAGCAAGGGAGAGAAGCTGACCTTCAAGGCCAACCCGGGCTATTGGGGCGGAGCGCCGAAGGTGAAGAAGGTGACCATGGCGGTCATCAAGGACGACGACGTGCGCGCAACCCGCCTGCGTTCCGGAGACCTCGACGGCGCGGTCCTGCCGCCCAACCTCGCCGCCACCTTCAAGAGCGACGGCGCGAAGAAGACCTACGAGGCGAAGACGTACGACTTCCGCGCGGTCACCCTTCCGCAGGGAAACAAGGTCACCGCCGACCGTGCCATCCGGCGGGCACTGGACGCCGCGGTGGACCGGCGGGGCATGGTCGACACGATCCTCGACGGCGCGGGAAGCCCCGCGTACGGGCCGCTGCCCGTCGACGCCCCCTGGTTCGCCAAGGGCATCGAACGCGAGCAGGACCTCGGCGAGGCCCAGCGGATTCTGGACGACGCCGGCTGGAAGGCCGGCGACTCCGGCATCCGCGTCAAGAACGGCCGGCGGGCCTCCTTCACCCTCCTCTACCCCTCCGGCGACAAGGTCCGCCAGGACCACGCCCTCGCCTACGCCTCCGACGCCAAGAAGGCCGGAATCGAGGTGAAGGTGGAGAGCGCCACCTGGGAGGTCATCGAGCCGCGCATGAAGGACGACGCGGTCCTGGCGGGCTTCGGCAGCAACGGAGACCCCGACTACGGTCTCTACACGCTCCTGCACTCCTCCCTCGCCGGCGACGGCTTCAACAACATGGCCCGCTACCGCGACCCGGTCGTCGACAAGGCTCTCGACACCGGCCGCCGCAGCGCGGACACGGCGACCCGCAAGGCCGCATACGACGAGCTCCAGCGTGAACTGGTGAAGAACCCCGGTTACACGTTCCTCACCCACATCCACCACCTCTACGTCCTCGCCGACCGCTGGGGGGACGGGCTGACCACGCAGGTCGAACCTCATGAGCACGGCTTCGCCTCCGGGCCGTGGTGGAACCTCGAGACCTGGCAGCCCGAGAAGTGACGCCGGCCCACGGAAGATCCCTGCCCTGGAACGCCATGGCACGACTGGCGGGCCGGCGGCTGCTGTTCGCCGCTCCGATCCTGTTCGTCGTCACCTTCGGCGTCTTCGCGATCGCCGCCGCCTCCCCGTTCGACCCGGTCAGGGCGTACGCCGGAACGGCCGCCCTCGGCGCGGACGCCGAGACGCTGGCCCGGCTGCGGGAGAACCTGGGCGTGGACAAGCCGTTCGTCTCCCGCTGGTGGGACTGGCTGGCCGCCGCGCTCGGAGGCGACCTCGGGCAGTCCAGTGTGATGCGGCAGCCGGTCACCCAGGTGATCGCTGAACGCCTCGTGTGGTCCGCCCTGCTGTGTGCCGTGGCGTTCGTGGTGGCCGTACTGACGGGCACGGTGCTGGGTGTGCTCGCGGCCCGGCGACCGGGATCGATCCTCGACCGGGCCGTGACGTCGCTCGCCTACGCGCTCGAGGCGGCACCTGTCTTCTGGCTCTCGCTGCTGGCGGTCTGGCTGTTCGCCCTCCGTTGGGGCGTGCTTCCCGCGGGCGGTCTGACCGACACCGCCAGCGAACAGGTCACCTTCGGGCAGGTCACCCGCCACATCGTGCTGCCCGCCGGAATCCTCGCCGTCTCCCAACTGCCCTGGTTCACCCTGTACGTACGTCAAGGCGTCGGCGACGCCCTCGCCGAGGACCCGGTACGCGGCGCCCGCGCCCGGGGCGTGAGCGAACGCACCGTCCTGCTCGGCCACGCCCTGCGCTCCGGCCTCCTCCCGGTCCTCACCCTGGTCGGCTCCCGCGTACCCGAACTCATCACCGGAGCCCTCCTGGTGGAGAGCGTCTTCAGCTGGCCCGGCATCGCCGCGGCCACCGTCGAAGCGGCCACCGCCGTCGACTTCCCGCTGCTCGCCGCCCTCACGACCCTGGCCACCGCCGCCGTACTCCTCGGCAACCTGCTCGCCGACCTGCTCTACGGCCTCTTCGACCCGAGGGTGGAGTTCCATGACATGTGAGGCACCTCAAGGCACCGTCTGGCGGTCGTACGGCACCGATCGTCGCTCCACCAGGACGGTGCGCGTGCGCGTCTCGGCGGCCCTGGTCGCCGCCACCGTGCTCGCCGTGATCCTCGTCCCGCCCCTGGTCCAACTCGACCAGCAGGCCGTGGACCTGCACGCGAAGCTGCTGCCCCCGAGCTGGTCGCATCCCTTCGGCACCGACGACCTCGGCCGGGACCTGCTCCTGCGGTGTGTCTACGGCCTGCGGGTCTCCCTGCTGGTCGGCGTCGCCGCCGCGCTCACCGCGACCCTGATCGGTACGGCCGTGGGTGCGGCCGCCGGAGCACTCGGCGGATGGGCCGACCGAGGTCTCATGCGTCTCGTCGACACGCTCTCCTCCGTACCGCACCTGCTGCTGGGCATCTTCATCGTCGCCATGTTCCGGCCCGGCGTGTGGCCGGTGATGGTGTCGGTCGCGCTCACCCACTGGCTGTCCACCGCGCGGATCGTGCGCGCGGAGGTGCTGTCGCTGCGTGCGCGCCCCTACATCGACGCGGCGGTCTCCGGTGGGGCGTCCCGGTGGCGTGTGGCGATACGGCATCTGCTGCCCGGCGTGCTGCCGCAGGCCGCGCTGGCCGCCGTCCTGATGGTGCCGCACGCCATGTGGCACGAATCCGCGCTGTCCTTCCTCGGGTTGGGCCTGCCCACCCATCTGGCCAGCCTCGGCGGTCTCATCCAGGGCGCGCGGGGCTCGCTGCTCGCCGGGCAGTGGTGGCCGACCCTCTTCCCCGGCCTTCTCATCATCGTGCCCACGCTCGCCATCGCCGGGCTCGCCGGGGCCTGGCGCGAGCGGATCAATCCCCGCCGTCGATCGGAGCTGATGCTGTGACCGGGCGAACCCCGATCCTCACCGTACGGGGGCTGTCCGTGCGCTTCCTCATGCCGGGTGGGCGGCGGATCGCCGCGGTCACCGACGCGCACTTCGACGTGGCCCCCGGCGAATGCCTCGCCCTGATCGGCGAGAGCGGCTGCGGCAAGTCGGTCCTCGCCTCCGCCCTGCTCGGCCTGCTGCCCGCCAACGCCCAGGCGGCGGGAGAGGCCCGCATCGGAGACCTGGATCTGCTCGCCGCCGACGAACGAACTCTGGCACGGGCAGTACGAGGCCGCCTGATCGGCCTCATCCCGCAGAGCCCCGCCGCACACCTCACGCCGGTGCGCACGGTCCGCTCCCACCTGGAGGAAACCGTCATCGCGTTGACCGAAACGCGAGGGCGGGCAGCCGTACGCTCCGCGGCCGAGGCAGCCGCCGAACGCGCCGCCTTCCCGGCCGGCCACCTCGACCGCTTCCCGCACGAACTCTCCGGCGGCATGGCCCAGCGCGCGGCCACCGCCCTCGCCCTCGTCGGCGACGCTCCCCTGCTCCTGGCCGACGAGCCGACCACCGGTCTCGACCGCGCCCTGGTCGAACACACCGTGGACGAACTGCGCCGCCACGTCGACACGGGTCGCCGGGCACTGCTGGTGATCACCCACGACCTGGCCGCCGCCGAGCGCATCGCCGACCGGGTGGCCGTGATGTACGCGGGCCGCCTCGTCGAAGTCACCGATGCGGACCGCTTCTTCGGGGCCTGCGGCCCTGGCCACCCCTACAGCCGCGGTCTCCTCCAGGCCCTCCCCGACCGCGCCTTCGCCCCCATTCCCGGCACGCCGCCCGAACTCGGCGACCTCCCCGCGGGGTGTGCTTTCGCCCCACGCTGTGAGCGGGCCACCGACGCGTGCACCGCACTGCCCCAGCCCGCCGACGGCGTCTCCTGCCATCACCCGCACGTACCGGAGGACCTCCGTGCTTGAACTGCACGACATCACCGCCGGATACGACACAGGGGCCCCCGTCGTCCGCAACGCCACCCTGGCCCTCGCCGCCGGTGAGAGCCTCGGGCTCCTGGGGCCCAGCGGCTGCGGCAAGTCCACCCTCGCCCGGGTCGCGGCCCTGCTGCACCGCCCCGACACCGGCACCGTGCGCCTCGACGGTGAACCCGTACAGGGCTGGCGGTACCGCGCCCCACGCCTCCAACGCACCGCACTGGGGGTCGTCTTCCAACAGCCCCGCCTGTCCGCGGACCCGCGGCTGCGCCTCACCGACCTCATCGCCGAGCCCTTGCGGGCCACCGGCCGGCGCGACGAAATACCGCAGCGTCTGTCCGACATCGCGCCGGCCGTCGGCCTCACCCCCGATCTCCTGGACCGTCGGCCGCACGAGGTCAGCGACGGCCAGCTCCAGCGCGCCTGCCTCGCCCGCGCTCTGGTCCTGCGTCCGCGCTGGCTGATCTGCGACGAGATGACCGCGATGCTGGACGCCTCCACCGCCGCTGCCCTGGTCGCGGCCGTCGAGGAGTACCGGGCCGCCACGGGCGCGGGACTGCTCGCCGTCGGCCATGACGACAGGCTCCTGGACCGCTGGTGCGACCGCACGGTCCACTGGGACGACCTCAGCGCGGCAGAAGTCCGGGCTTGACGCCCGCGCGCCCTGCGGCCGGAGCCGTTGCGGGGCGCTGCCCGACGCGCCGGAGGTCGTCCCCGCGGAGCCGTCGGGCGGCCTGCGCCGTCATGCGGGAGCGTCTTGGGTGTCGTCGCCGCCGTCGCCTTGGTGGCCCCGGCGGGCGTCGCGGTCGAAGATGCCCAGGATCTCGCAGGGCCCGCCCTCGGCGCCGATCGCGTGCGGCATCATCGTGGGGAATTCGGCGGCCTGGTTGGGTTCGAGGCGGAAGCGGCGGTGACCGAGCATGAGGATCGCCGTGCCGGACAGGACGACGAGCCATTCGCGCCCCGGGTGGGCACGCATGCGCGCCGGGTTCTCGGGGGGCGGTTCGGTCATGCGCTGGCGCACCACGCTCATGCCTGGGTCGGCCTTGATGGGCCAGCGCATCCGGCCGTGGGCGCTGTCGATCGTCGGGCTGGTGACGACGTCGTCGGTGGCGGTCTCCACGAGCTGATCCAGCGTGGTGTCCAGGGCGCGGGCGAGGGTGACCAGCTGATCCAGTGCCAGACGGCGCCGGCCGTTCTCGATGCGGCTCAGTGAGGACTGACTGAGGTGGGCGCGGGAGGCCAGCTCTTCCAGGGACCAGCCCTGTGCCACTCGCAAGGCGCGGATGCGTTTGCGTACGAGGCTGTCCAGGTCTCCGTCTTCTTGCGTCATAGGCAACAGTGTATGCCTTCCCCGCAAGGCGCGGTTAGCGTCGTGTGTGGCTGGTCCGCAACGTCAGGGACCAGTGACGAGGCGACGCAGGAGGCCAGGGCTGTGACCACTTCTTCTCCGCACGCGAGTGACGCACGGCGGGGGTGCCGGGCGCTTCGAGTCCGGCACGGCGGGCCCCACCGAGGTGCCGGGCGCCTGGGTGACCGGCGACGCCACCGCCGCGCCGCCCGGGTCGGCGCTCACCCAGCGCCCGGCGCGCTGACCGGCGCCCGCATCGGCAGCCTGTCGGCCACCGCACACACCGACGCGGCCCTCGCCGTGGCCCCGGGCGAGACCCCGCACCGCTGACATTCGGACGGGGCACCGGCCCACCGCTCGAGCGCATCGGCGACGCGCGTGACGGCCCACGCCCCGCCCACCCTCCTTCACCGGCGGCCGGTCCTGTTCCGGCGCCTGCTCGGCATGCCCATCGTGAGAGGAATCCATGAGTACGAACCAGTCCGTACCAGCCAAACAGGCCGGCGACGGGGGCGTCCCCGACGCACGTCGGCTGCGCACCATACTGATCACCGTCTCCATCGCCCTGATGGCGGTCATCGCCTCGGTGACCGGGCTGAACGTCGCGCAGACCCACATGGCCGTGGAGTTCGGTGCCTCCCAGAACACGGTCCTGTGGATCATCAACATCTACACCCTCGCCCTGGCCGCGCTGCTGCTGCCGCTCGGGGCCCTGGGCGACCGTCTGGGCCGCAAGCCCATGCTCGTCGCCGGGCTGGGAGTCTTCGGCATCGCCACCGTGGTCGCCGCACTGGCCCCGACAGCGGCAGTGATGCTCGCCGCCCGCGCGGTCAGCGGCGTCGGCGCCGCGATGATCATGCCGGTCACGCTGGCCGTCATCACCTCCACGTTTCCCGAAGAGCAGCGAGGCAAAGCGATCGGCGTGTGGACGGGCGTCGCCGGAGGCGGCGGCATCCTGGGCATGTTCCTCGCCGCACTTCTCGTCGACGTCGCCGACTGGCGCTGGCTGTTCACGCTCCCTGTCGTCCTGATCGTCGTGGCCCTGGCCATGACACTGAAGTCGGTTCCCAACTCCCGCGAGGCCTCGGCTCACCGATTCGACACCGTCGGGGCCCTGGTCTCCGTGATCGCCGTGACCGGCCTCATCTTCGTCCTGCAGGAAGGTCCCGAACGTGGCTGGACCGCCCCCGCGACACTGATCAGCCTGACCGTCGGGCTCGTCGCCGCCGTCGGCTTCGTGGCCTGGGAGGTGCACCGCCGCGACGCCTCCTTGCTCGACGTGCGGCTGTTCCGGGAACGCGGGCTGTCAGCCGGCTCGCTGACACTCCTCGTGGTCTTCGGCGTCCAGGCGGGCATCGGCGTACTCCTCTTCCCGTTCTTCCAGGCCGTACTCGGCTGGTCGGGTCTGCTGTCCACGGTCGCGATGATGCCCATGGCCCTCGCGATGATGACGGCTTCCGGCCTGGCCCCGAAGCTGGCCGTGGGTATCGGCCCACGCTCGACCATGGTGGTGGGCATCGCACTGGCCGGCGTCGGCATGGCGCTCATGGCCCTGTTCGTCTCGGTGAGCGGCGGCTACCTCTCCGTGCTGCCCGGCCTGCTCGCCATGGGCGTCGGCATGGGTCTGTCGATGACCCCGTCCACGGAAGCCGTCACCGCCTCCCTGCCGCGGGAGAGGCAGGGTGTCGCCTCCGCCCTCAACGACGTCACCCGCGAGTTCGGCACCGCACTCGGCGTCGCTCTGCTCGGCGCGCTCGTGTCCACCGGCTATCGCAGCGCCATCGACGACAGGCTGCACGGCGTCCCCCAGGATGCCGCGAACACGGCGCGCGAAGGTGTCGCCAACGCCGTCGAGGTGGCGGGCGGCACCGGCCCGCACGCACCGGAACTGCTGCAGGCAGCCCACCAGTCCTTCGTCGACGGCTGGCAGCAGGCCATGTGGGCAGGGGCCGCCATCATGGGCGCCCTGCTCGTCCACATCGCCCTTCGCGGCCCCAAGGGCACCCCCGCTGCGGTCGCGGAGCCGTCGGACCCGGCGGAGGCGGTCTCGGCCGGCTGACCGCAGCCGGTCGCAGCCCGCTTCTCGTTTCGTCGAACGGTCACCATGATCGGACGTCGCCGAAACGGTGCGGAGGAAGTCCTTGACGCGGAGTCCTGGCCGTTGCGCACCCGTACCGGAGCACCGCCGTGCCGTTCTTGTGCAGTTCGGCATGCGTGGGGAAGTCGTCCGTCGAGGCGGTCCCGCGTGAGCGGTTCGGCCGCGGTCTGATCCGAAAAGGGGATGCCGCGGGTGCCGGGGAGGGGAAGCCTCCCCGGCACCCGCGCCGTTCACTGCTCGTCGCGCAGCTGCTCGGCCAGCTCCGTCAGGGACTCGGCCTGCTCGGTGTGGCCGAGGGACGTCAGCCGGGACGCCGCCGCCTCGACCCGGGCCAGGGCCGGGGCGGGGCGTTCCAGGTATGCGCCCTCGACGACGCCGGCCAGGCGGACGCACTCCGCCCACTCACCGGCCACGTCGGGGTCCTCACCCGGCTCCCCGAGCAGCCCGAGGGCCTTCTCCAGGGCGGCCAGCGCCTCGTCGTACGCACCGGCGTACGCGTTGATCCGCCCGTGCTCGTAGGCCAGGGCCGTGTCCAGGGAGCGGCCGTGCGCCTCGAAGCCGGCGGCGCGGGCCGCGTCGGCGACCCGGCCGGCGTCGTCCAGGAAGGCGCGGGCTTCGGTCAGGCCCTCGGGGCCCTGCTGCTGGGCCTGGAGCCGGGCCAGCTCCCGCAGGGCGTTGCTGACCTGCTCGTACCGAGGGGCGCCGGCGTGGGCGGCGAGCGCCTGGTCCACGGCCTCCCGGGCCCTGGCGAACTCACCGGCCTCGCCGAGCAGCATGGCCGTCTCCGCCGCGATCATGGCGTGGCTGCCCGGGTCGTCGTCCCAGCCGGCCGACTCGGCCGCGAGGGCGACGAACTCCGCCGTGGCGGCCTTGAGGTCGTCACCGGCGCGCAGCGCGCGGGCGCGGGTCAGGCGCAGCTGGGCGACGAGCCGGTCGTCCAACTCGCCGCCGACGACGTCCGGCTCCACGAGCAGGGAGTCGAGCAGCGCGATGCAGTCCTCGATCCGGCCCAGGTCGAGGCTGATCTGGGCGGCGTTGCTGTAGGTGCAGAACGCGTCGAACCGGGTTCCCGCCCGCATCTCCAGCTCCGCCGACCGCGTCAGATGGCGCAGCGCCTCATCGGCGCGGCCCAGACTCATGCAGGCCTGCGCCAGTTCGCCGTGCAGGGTCGCGGCGTCGACCGCTTCGGCGGGCCACTCGGCGGCCAGCCGTACCCCTTCGCTGAGGCTCGCGTGGGCGGCGTCCGCGTCCCCGAGGCCGAGTTGGATCTTTCCGCGCAGGGACAGCGCGCGGGGCAGGTGCCAGGCGGGACCGTCCGTCCGCAGCAGCTCGACCAGTCCGTCCGTCTCGGCGAGCGCGGCGGGCAGGTCACCGGCCATGGCGTGCGTGGTCGCTCGCAGCAGCCGGGCGGCGGCGATCTGCCCGGTGAGGGCGTGTCGCGTGGCGAAGTCGTGCAGCAGTTCCGCCTCGGCGAGGATCGGGGGCACGTGCTCGCTGTCCCCCGAGGCCTGGAGTCGCAGGCCCCGTGCGCTCACCCGCAGGCGCAGCAACCGCGCCTCCAGGTACGGGGCGATCCCGGACGCCTGCTCGTGCAGCCGCACCAGCTCCGCGTGGGCCTCGGCGAACATCGCGACCTTGGCAGCGACCCGCGCCTGCGGATCCGCACCCTCAGATCCGGCGCCCTCGGAAGCAGCACCCTCCGAGCCCCCGGCCTCCGGTACCTGCGTCACCGCCAGCACCGCTCTCGCACGGGCGACCACCGCGTGGCCGGCGAGCCCCGTGTCCTCGTACAGACCCGCGGCCTCCTCGTACAGCGTCGCCGCGTCGGCGTGCGCGTCCTTGCGCTCCGCCAGCGTCGCCTCCTCCTCCAGCAGGTCCGCCCGCAGCCGCACCAGCGGGCCGACGTCCGGGTCGTCCGGGTGGACGTAGTCCGGGGCGGTGGTGAGGGTGCGCAGGCGGGCCCAGCAGGCGTGCGCGTCCGGGTGGCCCTGCTCGTCAAGCTCCCGTGCCCGCTTGATCAGTTCGGCGGGCGTCTCGGGCAGCGCCTCGGCCGGTGCCGGAGCGGCCGGGGCGGTCGCCGGGACGACGTCCTCCAGGGTGCGCGGCCGCAGGGTCAGCTCCAGCGACTCCAGCAGCGGCGCCCTCTGGAGACGGGCCGCGCGGCGGTCGGTGTGGGCCGTCGTGCCGTTGCGGGCGTCGAAGCGGGTGGCCAGGTCGTCGGCGCGCTGCCGCACCTCCGCGCGCAGCGACGCCACCGTCCAGCTCCGGCCGGGGAACCCGGCGGCGGGCAGCTCCCCGTGGCCCAGCGTCTCGACCCGGGCGAGGAGCACCTCCACACCGGTGAGCAGGTCGAGCTGGGCCAGCGGCGAGTCCACCTCGTCGAACAGGGTGCGGTTCTCCGCGAGCAGTTCCAGGCCGCGCGCCTCGTTGCCGGTCAGCGCGCAGAACTCCAGGTGACGGCCGATCTCCCCGGCCATCGAGGGGTTGCGGCGGCAGCCCCGGTACCCCGCCAGGTGCAGCCGGCGCGCCTCGTCGGTGCGGCCGGCGCGCAGCAGCGGCAGCAGCGCGTACGACACGGAGCGGGCCGGCTCCTCCTGGCAGGACTCCTCGCCGGCCAGCACCGGCTCCCAGGCGCGCAACGCCCGCTGGTCGTCGCCCGCCGCCAGGTGGTACAGGGCCCGCTCGCAGGTCTCGCACGCCTCGCAGTCGCTGAGCGGGCTGCGGGTCCGGCCCGCCCACAGCTCGTAGGCGAGGGCGGTGTCCTCGCCGACGTGGGCGGCGAGCTGGTACGCCTGTCCGTAGTACGGCTGGAGGTCGAGCCCGGCCTTCTCGTAGCGGTCGCGCATCTCCGTCTGCCACTGGCGCAGGCTGGCCAGCGGCACCTCGGGCAGGCTGCGCAGGGCGTTGGCGACCCACTTGAACCGCCAGAACAGCTGGTGGCGCAGCCGGTCGTCGAACACGTCGGGCTGCTCGTCGAAGAGGTTCAGCAGCCGGGCGAAGACGACCGGCGACTTCCGGGGCTCGGAGCCGTACGTGTACGCCTCCTGGAGCTCCAGGAGGGCGTGGATCAGCGGCACCGGCTCGCCGAACAGCTCGGCCGCCTCGGCGAGTTCCTCGGCCGTGACGGTGCGGGTGCGGCCGTAGGGGCGCCGGTCGTTCTCCCGCAGCGCCTCGTACAGCTCGTCGGTGGTCTGGGGTGCGGTCTGCATCGTCAGCTGTCCTTGCGCAGGGCGTGGGCGAGAAGGTCGAGGAAGGAGCGGTTGATGAGGCTGGACTCGGCGGGCCTGAGCGGGCGCCGGGACAGCAGCGCGGCCTGCCCGTACAGCGCCTCCGCGCTGGTGCGGGCCAGTTCGGGCTCGTCGATCGTGACGGCGGTGCGCACCAGCGGGTTGAGCTGGTTGAGAATCAACTGGGCGCGCGGGGCCTCCTGTTGCAGGGCGCCGAGGATGTCGCCCCACAGGCCGCCGTCCTGCTCACGGGCGAGCCGGGAGCGGGTGCGCTCGTGCCGTGCCTCGCGGCTGTCGACGAGCAGAGCTGGGGCGGAAGCCGGCTGGAAGGCGCGCAGCGCGACATCGCAGTCGAACACCACGAGGGCGTCCCGGGCGAGCGCCAGGTAGGCCGCGGCGGCCAGCTCCGTCTCCCGGTCGACCGGGTCGAGGTGCGCGGTCAGGGTCGCCGGGTCGAGGTCGGCGACGCTCACCTCGGGCCTGATCTCCGGCAGCCGGTGGGCCAGTTCGCGGTCGTAGGTGTAGCCGCCGTTGACCACGCCGAGCCCGGCGGCGGACGCGATGGCCGCGACCTGCCGGAACTCCTCCACGCTGGACGTCACCAGCACGGTGCGGTGGGTGCGGGAGAACTCGTCCAGGGTGCAGTGGCCGTCGGTCGTCTCGAACGGCAGCCACGGCAGCAGCATCCGCAGGATCTCGTCGTCGTGCACGGCGAGCGACTTCACCGACAGGTGGTGCGCCTGGAGGAAGCGGTGCAGCAGGTCCGGGTCGCTGGCGGCGACGCGGGCGATCCACGCGCGCAGCTTCTCGGCGAGCGCGTCCCGGACGGCGGCCAGGGTGTCGTCCTCGTACAGGGCCTCGCGGGACGCCGTCGGACGCAGGCTCTCCGCGTCGACGACGCAGCGGACGAAGAACGCCCAGTCGGGCAGGATCTCCTCCGCCTGCTCCGACAGCAGCATGCCCTTGACGTGCACCCGGTGGCCGTGACGGCGCCCGGCCGGCACCGCCTCCGGCAGCACGCACGCGATGCCCTTGAGGCCCACGGCGGGCAGGTCCAGCTCGATGGTGTCCAGCGGGGCGAAGCCGAACACCTCCTCGCCGTAGGCGGCCAGCGCGCGGGAGCGGGCGCCCGGCGTCGGGTACGTCCGTGTCCAGGGCGCCGTCTCGGGGTTGACCGGGACGGCGGGGCCTGTGCCGTCGTCGAAGGTCACCGGGTGGCGCAGCAGCGAGCCGAAGTGCCCGGCCAGGGACCGTACCTGCGCGGGCCGGGTCCACTCGCCGGCGTCGGCGCGCGGGGTCAGTGTGACGGTGGTGCCGGGCCGGGGCCGGGCGGAGGCGGGCAGGGTGCGCACGGTGTAGCTGCCGTCGCCGCGTCCCCGCCACTCCACGGCGGGCGCGTCGGGCGTCCGGGCGGACCGGCTGACCACGTGGATCTCGTCCGCGACGAGGAAGCAGGACAGCAGGCCGATGCCGAACTGGCCGATGAAGTCGCCGCGTTGCTCGGCGATGCCGTCGGCGCGTTTGCTGCTGCGGCCGATCGTGGCCAGGAAGGTGTGCACGTCGGCCTCGGTGAGGCCGACGCCGTCGTCCTCGACGCGGACCACGGCGGTGTCGGCGTACAGCCGGATACCGAAGGTGCCGGCGGGGGCCGCGGGTTCGAGCGAGTACCGGGCGGTGAGCGCGTCCACCGCGTTCTGCATCAGTTCGCGCAGGTAGACGCGGGGGCTGGAGTAGAGGTGGTGGGAGAGCAGGTCGACGAGGCCGCGCAGGTCGACCTGGAAGGTGCGGTCGGCGGTGTTCTCGGGCAGGGTCGTCATCGGCGGTCCGGGGTGTGAAGGCGTGCGACGGGCGGCGGAAGAGGGCGAGGCGGGGCTCAGAAGGCTTTGCGGAGGCGCGCGTACGTCTTCTGCGGTTCGGACATGTACGTCCACGGCCACTCGGTGTACGCGCCCTCCAGCTCGCGGAAGACGTTCGAGGCGGTGCTGCTCCCGGCCAGGGACAGGGCCATGGCGAAGATGTTGTAGTCGCCCTGCCAGCCCAGGCGGCGCTCATAGGCGTGGTGCAGGACGCTGCGCTCCGCCGCCTGCCTCAACTCGGTCCGGATCCGGGGCTGCTGGAGGCAGGACTGGTCGTCGGACTCCACCCACTCCTCGATGTACGCCATGGCCACCACGCAGCCGAGCCGGTGCCCGTCGGGTGCCTCGGCGAACGCGGCGCGGGCGAACTCCAGCGCCTCGCCCGGCTCACCGCCCCAGCGGGGCTGGAGCTGGGACAGCCATTCGAGGTGGACCTCCAGGTCGAGCGGATCGCGGCGCAGGGCGGCGTCGCGCCGGGTCTCCGCGACCGCGGAGCCGAGCGACATACCGCGTGCGGAGGTGAGCAGGTGGCGCCACGGCGTGATCCAGTCCGGACGCAGCTCGGCCGCCTCGAACAACTGCTGCTCCGCGATCCGGAGCCGCTGGTGGAAGACCTGCCACTGCTCCCGGGTGACGTCCACGGCACGCGCGCTGGTCCGGGCCTCCCAGCCCCAGTTGACATGCCGCGCCCCGGATATCAGCAGGGCCAGGGCCCGGTGCTCCTTGTCCTCCTCGACGGCGCGGCCGATCCAGTCCTGCACCCCGTCCAGGACGGCCAGTTTGGCGAGGACCGGGTGGTCGCGGCCCAGGTCGAAGGGGGCCAGGGCGGCCTTGACCGCCTCCCAGTCACCTGCGCCCGCAGCCTCCTCGACCGCCAGCACCCGTGTGTCCCCGAGGGCGCGCAGGGCGTACGTCCCGTTCTTCCTGCGCGGCGCCGGAAGAGCGTACGGATCCGCCCCCGGTCCGTCCCCGCCCCTGCCGAACAACGTGCCGAACATGTCGCGCCCTCCCCTGGTCCGCGTGATCGTCCGGCGCATCATAGGACGCCCCACCGACACCGCTTCCACAGGGTTTTCACACCGGGGCCACGCGAACGCCCCAGGTCGTACGAGGTGCTCAGCCGGCCCGACGAGGACGATCGCCGGCCGTTCCGGCATCGTCGAGCGGTCCAGCCAACCGTGCTCTCGCCGCCCTCCATTCGTTGATAGCATCCGCTCACTCGTGCGACAGCGGATCGCTGGAGGGGGGGGTGTCCGCCTCAGGCAGATGTCTGCATCACCGTGGTCGGCGACATCGTCAACAACTGTTGGCCCGACTGGACTTCCGCGGGGCAGGCAGCAGTGCCTCTGGCCCGGGCCAGGCCTTCCGACCCCGATCCGCGGCACGCCTCTCGGTGCTTGGACGGTTCCAGCTGCTGTCCCCTCGACGGCGGCATCTTCGAGGTGGGAGAAGCAGGATGAGGGTGAAGGACGAGCGCGGGCGCAGAGGTTGGGCTGTTGCCACAGTCGTGCTCGCCGGGCTGCTCGGCAGTGTGCAGGTTCCGAGCGCGCACGCCGCCGGAGACACCGTGCCCGCGGACTTCAACGGTGACGGCTACCGCGACGTGGTGCTGCGGGTGCCCGGCGCCGATGTCGCCGGACGGGAGGACGCGGGCGCTGTGATCGTCCTGTACGGCTCCGCCTCCGGGCTGTCGGCCAAGTCCCGCGTCCTGATCACTCAGAACTCCCCCGGCGTGCCCGGAAGCGCCGAGCGCGGCGATTACTTCGGTGCCTCGACAGCCTCCGCCGACCTCGACCGGGACGGCTACGCCGACCTGGTCGTCGGCGCGCCTTATGAGGACCTCGCGCAGGGTGCGGACAAGGGCATGGTCAGCATCCTGTGGGGCAGCCGGTCGGGCCTGGTGTCCGGGCGGGCGCTGCCGACTCCGGACGACCCCGAGGACTTCGACCGTATCGGGCGGGACGTCGCCGCTGTCGGCAAGGGTTCCTCTTCCACCAGCCTGGTGACAGTCGGCGGCTGGAACTACACACAGACCTTCCGGGGCCCTTTCACCCGGTCGGCAGGGCCTGCCTCTGCGGGAATGGGACTGGGTGAGTGGTTCGGTTCAGTGACCGCGGGCGACCTCGATCACCACGGCAGCGCCGACACCGTCGCTGTGACAGGGCGCGCCGGCGGACACACCGGTGGGCGAATCCACGTCAACCCCGAGAACGAACCTCTGTGGAGCGTCCCCCTGACCCATGGCGACGCGCTGGTGGCCACGGTCGGCGACGTCAACGGCGACGGATACGGCGACATCGTCGCGGGTGACCCCGACGAGCCCGAGCAGCGCGGAGTCGACGGCGAACTCGGCGGGCGCATCCTCATCTGGTACGGCAGTGCGGCAGGTGTCCCCACCGACGCCGAACCCGTCGTCGTGTCCCAGGACACCACCGGCGTCCCCGGATCCGGCGAGAAGGGTGACGACTTCGGCGCGTCGGTCGTGGTCGCGGACTTCGACCGCGACGGCGTCGGCGACATCGCCGTAGGCGCGCCCGGCGAGAAACTCGGCACCGTCGCCGGCGCCGGCATGGTCACGGTCATCCCCGGCAGACGCACCGGCACCCCGGGCTCCGGCGCCTATGCCTACACCCAGGACACCACGGGCGTCCCCGGCGGCAGCGAGAGCGGCGACCACTTCGGCACGACCCTGTCGGCCGGCGACGTCAACCGCGACGGGCGTCCAGAACTCGTCGTGACCGCGAACGGGGAGAACGGTTACGCCGGAGCCGCGTGGATCCTGCCCGGGGGCACCACCCGGCCCGCCACCTCCGGGAGCAAGATGCTCACCACCTCACAGCTCGGGCTCCCCGCCTCCGGATGGCAGCTCCTCGGCGGCGACGGCCTCCCCCTGCTGTGACCGCATGACCCCACGGGAGCACGTAGTCCGGCACGTGATCGTGAACAGCTCCGGGGATCACCGGAACCGTGCCCGGCGCCGAAAACGATCGGGACGGTCGCTGGTCCTCGACCATCTAGGATTGCGAGGGTGAAGGCAGGAACCAGTGACATCGAGAAGGCGGCCGGTGTGCTGCGCGCCGGGGGCCTGGTGGCCCTCCCGACCGAGACCGTCTACGGTCTGGGCGCCAACGCCGAGGACCCCGCCGCCGTCTCGCGCATCTTCCAGGTCAAGGGGCGCCCGCCCTCGCATCCGCTGATCGTCCACATCGGCGGGGCCGAGCTGCTGGACGACTGGGTGCAGGAGGTACCGGCGACCGCCCGTCTGCTGGCCGAACACTTCTGGCCGGGGCCGCTGACGCTGGTCCTGCGGCGCGGGCGCCGGGTGCCGTTGGAGGCGACCGGTGGCCTGGAGACGGTGGCGGTGCGCGTGCCCGACCACCCCGTCGCGCTCGCGCTGCTGTCGGCCTTCGGTGGAGGTGTCACGGCCCCGTCCGCGAACCGCTTCGGCTCGGTGAGCCCCACGACCGCGGACGACGTCCGGGCCGAGCTCGGTGATGCCGTCGACTTCGTGCTGGACGGCGGCGCCTGTGAGGTCGGTGTCGAGTCGACGATCGTCGACGCCACGGGCGAGATCCCGACCATTCTGCGGCCCGGCGGGGTGACGCGCGAGGACCTCGAAGCGGTGCTCGGGTGCACGCTCGCGGTCCCCGCTTCCAGTCACATCCGGGTTCCGGGACAGCATCCGTCGCACTACGCGCCGCGCGCCCGGGTCGTACTGGTCGAACCGGAGAAGGTCGTCGCCGAGGCTGAGCTGGCGCAGGAACTGGGCCACCGGGTCGGCGTCTTCCTACCCGCCGCTCTCGGCGGCGCCGAGGTGAAGGCGCACGCGGTCGTGCAGGTCCCCGGCTCCATGGCCGCCTACGCGCGCGGGCTGTACGGGTACCTGCGCGAACTCGACCAGCGGGGGTGCGACCTCATCGTGGCGTCCCTGCCGGCGGAAGAGGGCCTGGGACTGGCGATCGCCAACCGGCTCCGCCGCGCCGCGGGGCCCCGGGCCACCGTGTGACCAGCGCCGTCGCGCTCCCCTGACCGCTGCTCCGGGTGCGTACCCGGGGTGATCGTGGGGGGACCCGGTGGATCCCCCCACATATACGGAGTGCCTTCGGCCGGGCATCACACCCGGCCGGCTACGGGCGGGACGGTCAGGACGCGGCGGGGGCCACGGCATCGAGGCCGCGGGAGGCGATGAGCTGCGCACTGCCGTCGGCCAGCCGGTAGGACAGCCCCACCACGCCGACGCGGCCCGCTGCCACCCGCTCGGCCAGCACGCGGGAGCGTTCCAGCAGCAGGTCCACGGTGTTCTCGATGTGCCCGGCCAGGATCTCGTCGGCCGTCTCGCGTCCGGTGGCCCTGGCCGCCAGCACGCTCGGGGTCACCCGTTCGACGACGTCACGGACGAAGCCGCCGGGCACCTGGCCGCCGTCGGCCGCGGCGCGGGCCGCTGCGATGGCCCCGCACGAGTCGTGGCCGAGTACGACGACGAGCGGGGCGTCGAGCACGCTCACGCCGTACTCGATGGAACCGAGGACCTCGGCACCGGCGACATGCCCCGCGGTGCGCACCACGAACAGGTCTCCCAGGCCGCGGTCGAAGATGATCTCGGCGGCCAGGCGCGAGTCCGAGCACCCGAACAGCACGGCGAAAGGCTGCTGCGAGGGGGCGGTCTCGGTGCGGCGGGTGGCGTCCTGATTCGGGTGCTCGGGGGTGCCGGAGACGAAGCGCTGGTTACCGGCCATGAGCAGTTCGAACGCGTCGCGAGGCGTCGGGTTGTGAATCTCGGTCATGGCGGCAGCCTACGAGCGGGCACCAGCCGTCGCACGGGCCGGTCCCGTTCGACGCGGCCGGCCCGGGCGAGGTCGGCACCCTCGCCGTCACGCCCAGACGGCGGGCGAGAGCGGCCTCGGTGAGGAACCTCAGCGCGCGACGGTGTCGCCCCGCTCCGTACGGTGACCGGTCCCGGTCGCTGCGTTCGTCGTCCACGTCCCCACAACGAGCCAGGGACCGCCCGCGCTGTCGGCCGAACGGGCGCGGCGCGGACCGCCCTGCCCCGTACCTCCCCGGGCTCCGCCGGATCGGCCGTCCCCTCCTTCGAGAGTCCGACCTGCGGGTCCGCCACGCCGTCCGTGCCAGGATCGTCGGCCTGCCGGGATGAGGCGTTCCATCGGCTCGGCGCAGGTGCGCCGCCGACGGGAAGATGATGCGGGCGGGCGCCGGGTACTCACGATCCATGACAGAGGTGCTTCAGGCGGGGTTGTGGGGTCTGGTGGCAGGTTCGGCCCTGCTCCTCGGAGCGGTCGTGGGGTACGGGCTTCGGGTGCCGCAGTGGGTGATCGCGACGGTGATGGCCTTCGGGGCCGGCGTGCTGCTGTCGGCCGTCAGCTTCGAACTGCTCGGAGAGGCGTACGAGCAAGGGGGCCTGCCCCCGGCCGTGGTCGGCACGCTGGTCGGCGCCGGCGCCTACACCGCGGGCAACATCTGGCTGGCCCGCCGCGGCGCCAGGCACCGCAAACGCTCCGGACACCATCACGACCAGACCCAGCCCTCCGAGCAGCAGCAAAGCGGCTCCGGTCTCGCCCTGGCGTTCGGTGCGCTGCTCGACGGTGTCCCGGAGTCGGCCGTCATCGGCGTGAGCCTGCTCGACGGCGGAGCGGTGAGCATGGTGACGGTGGCGGCCGTGTTCATCAGCAACGTCCCCGAAGGGCTGTCCAGCTCGGCGGGGATGAAGAAGGCAGGACGCAGCAAGGCCTACGTCTTCGGCGTCTGGGGGGCCATCGCCGCCGCCTCCACGCTCTCCGCTGTCCTCGGCTACACCGCGGGCAGCCACTTCTCCCCCACGGTGATCGCGGCCGTCACCGCGGTGGCCGCAGGAGCGATCCTCGCGATGACCGCCGACACGATGATCCCCGAGGCGTTCCAGGACGCGCACCTGGCCATCGGGCTGGTCACCGTCAGCGGCTTTCTGGTCTCGTTCGCCCTCTCCCACACCTGACGCCCGGTCGTTGATCGGACCCGCCGCTGCCGGCCTCGGCCTGACAGCCGAAACCGCCGTGCCCGGACGAGAACGGCCTGTACGGGCGGGCGCTGCCGTCGCCGTCCGCCTCGGCATCCGCGAGCACGCCGTCCCTGTCCACCAAATGAGGGGTGCCCCGCCGATGAGACGGTTGAAGCGTCGGCGGCGCCGGTCGGCGTCCCACGGAGTCGCCGACGCTTCGGACACCTACGCCTGCGATGCCCACCGCAGCGCCTGGCATGGCGTCACGGCTCCACAGCGCTCACGGCTCAGGGCCGGGACAGGGCGACCTTGACCCCGAATCCGATCAGGACGACACCGGTGACGCGGTTCGTGGTGCGGCGCACGGCAGGCTTCTCGAAGAAGGCACGAGCCCGGGCCAGCACCAGCACATAGCCGCCGAGCCAGAGGCATGTGAGGCTCGCGTGGATGAGGACCAGCAGGGTCATCCCCAGGTGGGGCGAAACACCGGACGGCGCGAGCGTGGGCAGCAGGCCCGTGTAGAAGACGGCGATCTTCGGGTTGAAGAGGTTGCTGATCAGCCCGGTGCGCCACGGATTGCCGGCCGGGGCAGGGGCGTCGCCCGTCGCCGGGCTCCCGGAACGGCTGCGCCGGCTCTGCAGCAGAGCCTGGACTCCCAGGATGCCCAGGTAGACGGCACCGGCGAGCTTGACGACCGTGTAGGCCGTCGCGGACGTGGCAAGGACGGCGGCCAAGCCGGCCACGGTGAGCGCACCCCATACGAGCAGGCCTGCCGTGATGCCGCCGACCGTGCGCAGGCCGTCCTGCCATCCGGCCACGAGGGCTCGTTTCGTCACCACCGCCATGTCCGGGCCGGGAACCATGGTCAGGACAGCGAGTACACCGGTGGCCACCAGCAGCTGAGTGAACATGCGGGTCAGTCTCGCATCCGGAATCGCCGTGCCCTGCCGACGGGGCAGCCCCTGGACCGACGAGAACCAGGTATGCGCCGTGGGCCGGTGACCGCAGGGAACAGTCGGCTGCCCCGACCGAAATCCACATCGCAGTGCACGCTCACATCAACGGGCAACAGCTGGGCGCCCTTTGTCCTGGAGTCCCGGGGTAGCGTTCCTCGCATGGACTTTCACACCACTGTTGACCGCGCTCAGCGCCTCAAGCAAATGCACGCCCAGGACGAGCCGCTCGTGCTGCCGACCGTCTGGGACGTCTGGTCCGCCCGGACGGCGGTGGCCGCCGGGTTCCCCGCGCTGACGATCGGCAGCCATCCCCTGGCGGACTCCCGAGGAGCCGATGACCACGAGGGGCAGACCTTCGAGGAGGTGATCGCCGCTGTCCGCCCCATCATCGCGGCGGTCGACGTCCCCGTCTCCGTGGATCTGGAGTCCGGGTACGGGCAGAAGCCCGCCGACCTCATCGCGGGGCTCATCCAGGTCGGCGGCGTCGGCCTCAACATCGAGGACACCGTCCACTCGGACGGTGGCCGTGTGCGGAGCACGGACGAGCACGCACGATTCGTGGCCGACCTGCGCGCGGCCGCTGACGACGCAGGGGTCCCCGTGTGGGTGAACGGGCGCACCGACCTCTTCCTGCACGCGCCGGACGCTTCCGGCGTCCTCGATGACGCCGTCGCGCGACTGCGGGCCATGGAAGAGGCCGGCGCCGACAGCGTCTACCCGGTGGGTATCCAGGACAACGACGAACTGCTCGCCGCCGTGACCGGGGCCGTCGACGTTCCGGTGAACTCCACCGCCCATCCCGCCAAGCACGACCTCGGGCGGTTCCGCCGTCTCGGCGTCCGCCGCATCACCTACGGCCCGCTCCTGCAGTTCGCCATGGCCGACAGCATGAAGGACTTGCTCAAGCCGTGGGCGCCCTGAGGGGCTGACCGAGTGACCGGGCCGTCCGCCGGTGTCCCCACCCCGGACGGTCCGAACGCCACCGCGCGCAGCAGTCACCCGCGCATGCCCGATGCAACGTGCGTGCGACGCTGGACAGCACGGCGGTGCGACGCGGCGGGCGACAGTCCGGTCCGCAGGGTCAGGCGGAGGGCTTCGGCCGCGGGCCGTGTGCGCGCAGTTCCTCGTTGATGCGCTGTGCTTCGTCGAGTTGGTCTTCGAGGATGACGATGCGGCAGGCGGCCTCGATGGGAGTGCCCTGGTCGACTAGCTCGCGAGCCCGGGCGGCGATGCGCAGCTGGTAGCGGGAGTAACGCCGGTGGCCGCCTTCGGAGCGCAGAGGAGTGATCAGGCGGTGGTCGCCGAGGGCTCGGAGGAAAGCGGGGGTGGTGCCGAGCATCTCGGCGGCCCGGCCCATCGTGTAGGCGGGATAGTCGTCGTCGTCGAGGTTGTCGACGGCACGCGATGCGGCAGGGGGCATAGACCTCTTCTTCCGGGGACGCGTCGGGGGGCCCGAACGCCGTCCTGGCGTCCGGGCCCCGAGCTTTCAACACCATCTACCGGCGCATTGCGCCGACCTTCTGTATCCGCAGGGAGATCCGCCCGCGAGGGCGGTGCTGCGGGGATCGCGGATGCGTGACCGGGGACCACCTTCCAATCCGGGGTCTGCGGTACCCGGGCTGACTCGCTCGCCCGGGCGATCCTGATGGTGCTTTCGCTCCTTACCTTCGGTTACACGGGTGGTACCGCTGTTGATGCGGATGCTCGCGACCCGCGGGCCGCGCCTTGCTTCACGTGCCTGCGCGGCAGTTCCTGTCTGCCGCGCTCACTTCGACTCCTGGGTACGTGGAACAGCATAACTCCGCGATCCACGAATTTCTACTGTCGTCACGACAGATTTTCTACGCAGTCGATGCAGGCATGCTGCCTCGAGTGCACCCGGAAGAGCGCACTCCCACGTGGGATGTTCGCCGGGCGGGCACCGGACCGGCCGGGGAGCCGGACGTCGCGTCGCCGAGGCGACGACGCCCGAGGGTGTGCTCCCCGGCCCCGCGCGCGTTCCTTGGCGCCCGCCGCCCCGCGGCTCAGGCGTCGATGATGACGGGGATGATGAGGGGCTTGCGCCGGTGGGTGCGGAACGCCCAGTTCGCCACGGCGCGGGCGAGGAGTTGTTCGAGTTGGCGCGGGTCCCCTACGCCTTCCTCCGCCGCGGTGGCCAGGGTTTTCTCGATGACGGGGATGACCGGTTCGAAGGTGGTGTCGTCGTGGACGAAGCCGCGGGCCAGGAAGTCGGGAGCCTCGGCGAGCGCGCCCGTGTCCGCGTCGACGATGGCCACCACCGTGACCACGCCCTCCTCCGCGAGGGTGAGGCGGTCCTTGAGGGAGGCTTCGGTGGCGCCGCCCACTTCCATGCCGTCCACGTAGACGTTGCCTGCGGGGACCTTCCCGGTGATGGATGCGCGCCCGTCCACGAGGTCGACCACGACGCCGTCCTCGGCGATGACGACCCGTTCGGGATCGACGCCCGTTCGGATGGCGAGGTCGGCGTTGGCCCGCAGGTGGCGCCATTCGCCGTGCACCGGCATGACGTTGCGGGGCTTGACGATGTTGTAGCAGTAGACGAGTTCGCCGGCGCTCGCGTGCCCGGAGACGTGCACCTTGGCGTTGCCCTTGTGGACCACGTGGGCACCCCACCGGGTGAGTCCGTTGATCACCCGGTAGATGGCGTTCTCGTTGCCGGGGATGAGGGAGCTGGCGAGCAGGACGGTGTCGCCCTTGCCGATGCGGATCATGTGGTCCCGGTTGGCCATCCGTGACAGCGCGGCCATGGGCTCGCCCTGGGAGCCGGTGCACACCAGAGTGACCTTGTGGTCCGGGAGCTTCTCCAGCTCCTTCGTGCTCACGACCAGACCCGAGGGGACCTTGAGATAGCCCAGGTCACGGGCGATGCCCATGTTGCGGACCATCGACCGGCCGACGAAGGCGACCTTGCGGCCGTACTGATGGGCGGCGTCCAGGACCTGCTGGATGCGGTGCACATGGCTGGCGAAGCTGGAGACGATGACCCGGCGCGGCGCGGTGCGCATCACCTGTTCGATCGCCGGGTTCAGCTCACGCTCGGACGTGGTGAAGCCGGGTACCTCGGCGTTCGTGGAGTCGGTGAGGAACAGGTCCACGCCCTCCTCGCCGAGGCGGGCGAAGGCGCGCAGATCGGTGATGCGGTCGTCGAGGGGGAACTGGTCCATCTTGAAGTCGCCGGTGTGCAGCACCATCCCGGCCCGCGTGCGGATCGCGACCGCGAGGCTGTCGGGGATGGAGTGGTTGACCGCCACGAACTCGCAGTCGAAGGGCCCGAAGGAGCGCCGGTCGCCCTCCCGCACCCGCACCGGGCGCGGCCGGATCCCGTGTTCCTTGAGCTTGGCCTCCAGGAACGCCAGCGTCAGCTTGGAGCCGACGACCGGGATGTCGGACCGCTCACGCAGCAGGTACGGAACACCGCCGATGTGGTCCTCGTGGCCATGGGTGAGGACCACGGCCACGACGTCGTCCAACCGGTCCCGGATCGAGGTGAAGTCCGGCAGGATCACATCCACGCCGGGCTGGGTCTCCTCGGGGAACAGCACGCCGCAGTCGACGATGAGCAGCTTGCCGGCGTGCTCGAAGACGGTCATGTTGCGGCCGATCTCACCCAGGCCCCCCAGGGCGATGACACGCAGCCCTCCTTCCGGCAGGGCAGGGGCGGCCTTCAACTCAGGGTGCGGATGACTCATACCCTGACGGTACCCGGAGAGCCGGACAGGATGATCCATTGCCTGTGTGATCTCTTCCGTCCTACGGCGTGGGGCAGCGGCACGGGGTCGGGGCGCGAGGCCCGGACGACACGCGTGACCTGCACACATCGTTCGTCAGGGCTGCGCCGCACCGTTCGTCGCACCCGTTGCCGACGCACGCGTGATCGCACCTCGATGCGCACCCCTGGCCTGTCGTGCGCCATCACGTGGCGCCGTCCGCGCCCGGCTCGCCCGGTCGCGGCACCGCTGCACCCGCCAGCGCAGGCCGGTGAATAGAATCCGGTCCCATGCCGAAGCCTGACGAGCTGCTCGTTGCCATAGCCGCCCTCGTGGAGTCCGGCCAGAGCAATCAGATGTCCCTGACCGCGATCACCAGTGGTGCCGTCATCACCGGTCGGCTGGCCCCGGAAGCCATGTGGAGGCAGAGGGTGTCCGAGGTGCTGACGGACTCCGCCGACCTGGGCGCGTTCTCCGCGGTCTTCGACGCCCCCGCGGGGAAGGACGGACCGCCCACGCATCTGCATTTCCACGTCGCCCGGATCCTGCAGGGAACGGTAGGGATCCCGGAGACGGGCGGGATGTACCGCGTCGCGATCGAGGACGTCAGTGCCTGGACCGTGGGCGACTTCAGCTACTCCGACCACTGACGCACGACCCGCTGCACAGGGTGGGGCCCCGTCGGCATATGCCGACGCGGCCCCACCCTTCGGTACGGCTCACGGGCGGAGGGAGCCCGAGCGTCGCGGAGGCCGACTCGTCCGGGTCGGCCGGGGGGCAGATGCGGCCGTGGGACGGACGTCGCGGGTGACGCCCGGTCGGGTCGTGGTCCTGAGGACCTCACCGGTGCTGCAGTCATGCCGGTCCCTGCCGGTGACGACGTGGCCGAACTGCTGGCGCCGCCCGGTTGCGTCTCGCTGCGCCAGGGCGATGTCAGTGGTGGCAGGCAGGATGACGGGCATGACAACACCCGCAGCTGTGATCAGGGATGCCACCGCTTACGCGCAGGCGGTCGAGGACGCGGTGAAGGCGTCGGCCGCCTACTACGAGAGTGGGACGTCGGCGTTGGACGACGACTCCTACGACCGGCTGGTGCGTGGCA
Organism: Streptomyces sp. NPDC059852; assembly: GCF_042731455.1. NCBI lineage: Bacteria > Bacillati > Actinomycetota > Actinomycetes > Kitasatosporales > Streptomycetaceae > Streptomyces > Streptomyces sp. NPDC059852. The sequence continues at coordinate 104,723 of NZ_JBHWJK010000008.1, forward strand.
TCGCCGCGTGGGAGGCCGAGCATCCCGATCTGGTGCTGCCCGGCTCTCCGACGGGGAAGGTCGCCGGTGGGGCCGTGGAGGGCGACGTGCCGCACACGGTGGCGATGCTGAGTCTGGACAACGTGTTCTCCCCCGAGGAGTTCACCGTCTGGACCGCGTCCCTGGCCCGGCGCATCGGCCACGAGGCCGAGCGGTTCAGTGTCGAGCCGAAGCTGGACGGGCTCGCGATCGCCGCCCGTTACGTCGGCGGTCGTCTGAGGCAGCTCATCACACGGGGGGACGGGACGGCCGGGGAGGACGTCTCGCACGCGATGGGCACCATTGAGGGCCTGCCGGACCGACTCGCGGAGCCCGTCACCGTGGAGGTCCGTGGCGAAGTCCTCATGACGACCGCTCAGTTCGAGTACGCCAACGAGGTGCGCACCGCACACGGCGGACAGCCGTTCGCCAACCCGCGCGGCGCCGCGGCGGGCACCCTGCGCGCCAAGGAGCGCGCCTACACGGTGCCGATGACGTTCTTCGGCTACGGCCTGCTGCCCCTGCCCGGCACCGAGGCCTCGCTCGCCACACGGCTGGGCGAACTCGCGCACAGCGAGCTCATGGTTCAGGCCGCCGCCTACGGGGTGAACACCACGGTCACCACCGCGGTGCCCGGCATCACGGCGGACACGGTCGAGCAGGCGCTGGACCGGGTGCGGGAGATCGCCGCCCTGCGGGCCGAGCTGCCGTTCGGGATCGACGGGATCGTCATCAAGGCCGACCTGGCCGCCGACCAGCGATCGGCGGGATCGGGTTCGCGCGCTCCGCGGTGGGCGATCGCCTACAAGCTGCCGGCGGTCGAGAAGATCACCCGGCTGCTCGAGGTGCAGTGGAACGTGGGCCGCACCGGCATCATCGCCCCCCGTGCCGTCCTGGAGCCCGTGGAGATCGACGGCGCCACCGTCACCTACGCCACCCTCCACAACCCGGCCGACATCACTCGGCGCGACCTGCGCCTGGGCGACCACGTCATGGTGCACCGGGCCGGCGACGTGATCCCCCGCGTCGAAGCCCCCGTCGCCCACCTGCGCACCGGCGACGAACAGCCCATCGTCTTCCCTGAGGCGTGTCCGCGGTGCGGGGCCGGCATCGACACCAGCGAGCAGCGCTGGCGCTGCGAGAACGGGCGCAACTGCCACCTGGTGGCGGCCCTGTCCTATGCGGCCGGCCGCGACCAGCTCGACATCGAAGGCCTCGGCCACACCCGCGTCGTCCAGCTCGTCGACGCCGGGCTCGTCGCCGACCTGGCCGACCTGTTCACCCTGAGCCGCGAGCAGCTGATGGGCCTGGAGCGGATGGGCGCGACGAGCACCGACAATCTCCTCGCCGCCCTCGCCGCCGCGAAGGGCCGGCCGCTGTCGCGGGTGCTGTGCGCGGTCGGGGTCCGCGGCACCGGCCGCTCCATGTCCCGCCGTATCGCCCGGCACTTCGCCACCATGGACGACATCCGGGCCGCGGACGCGGAAGCGATGCAGCAGGTCGAGGGCATCGGCACCGAGAAGGCCCCCTCGATCGTCGCCGAGCTCGCCGAACTCGCCCCGCTGATCGACAGACTCGCCGCCGCCGGGGTGAACATGACCGAACCCGGCGCCACCCCACCCGCCTCGTCCGACGGCAACACCGGCGACCGGGAGGAGAACACCGTGCACGCGGGCGGACCGCTGGCCGGAATGACCGTCGTCGTCACCGGCGCGATGACCGGCCCTCTGGAGAAGCTCAGCCGCAACCAGATGAACGAACTCATCGAACGAGCCGGTGGCCGCTCCTCCTCCAGTGTCTCCAAGAAGACCACCCTCGTCGTCGCCGGAGACGGCGCGGGGTCGAAACGAGCCAAGGCGGAAAGCCTCGGGGTCCGCCTGGCCACCCCGGACGCCTTCGCCGCCCTGGTCGCCGACTACCTCGAATGAGCCTTCCCTAGAAACGTTCCGCAGCCGCCCGACAGCCCCGGTTGGTCTCCTCGTCCAGCCGGGGCTGATCGCATGCTTGCGGACGCAGCGTCATGAGGCTGCGGCTGGAACCCGGTCCAGGCGGCCCCGTAGGCCCTGGATCGCGTCCACCGAACACGTTGCCGTTCCACTACTCGGTGATACCGTATAGCGGTACTCGGTATCACGCAGTACCGGAAAGGGTTGAGGAGTAGTACCCGGCGATGGACGACCTGACGGAGATGTTGAAAGGGACGCTCGAAGGATGCGTGCTCGAGATCATCAGCAGCGAGGAGACCTACGGGTACGCCATCACCCGCCAGTTGAACGATCTCGGCTTCACCGACGTCATCGAAGGCACCGTGTACACGATCCTGCTGCGGCTGGAGAGGAACGGGCTCGTCCACGTGACGAAGCGACCCTCCGGGGTCGGTCCGCCGCGCAAGTTCTACGCGCTCAACGACACCGGGCGCGAGGAGCTCGCGAAGTTCTGGGCGAAATGGCAGTACCTCTCATCACGCATCAACAGGCTGAAGGAAGGCGGGAGATGAACTTCTGGGAGAAGGTCACCGGCAGCGATCTCACCAGGGAATGGAAGACGTTCGAGGCCCGGGCCGAGGTCCTTCCGGACGGCCACCGGGCGGCGTGGGGGACGATCGTCACCCACCTCTTCCCCTACGGGGACTTCACCGGCCGCAACCTGATGCCGATCCTCGACGCCGCCCTGGGCCTGCTCGAAGTAGCGGCGGCGGACGGGCAGAGCGTCGATGAGGCTCTCGGCGAGGACATCCAGGGCTTCTGCGCCGCACTGGCGGGCGGAGCAGGGGCACGGACCTATCGCGACCGGTGGCGCGAGCAGTTGAACAGGAACGTCGCGAGAAAATTGAGCCGGCTGGGAGGCTGACGTGAGCATCCAGGACATCGTCGAAGGCAAGAAGCAGTGGCGGGCGCACATGGCCAGGATCAAGGCACTCCCGCCGGACTATCAGATCGTCTACAGGGAGATGCAGAAATACCTGTTCAAGGTCGGACCGGTCAGCCTGCCCGACGGGCCCCTCCTCCCCGGCATCGTCGACTTCTTCGAGGAGGGCGTTGCCGAGGGCAGGGGAGTTCTGGAACTCACCGGGACCGACGTCGCCGCGTTCTGCGACGGCCTGATCAAGGACTCCCCCACCTACGCGGATGCATACCAGGAATCCATTGGCGGGAAGCCCCACACGACCAGCAAGTAGGGGCAGCCGGAGCGGTCGCGAGGCTGCCGGTTGCGGCGGGCCGGCGCACGACGCCACGTACGAGTGCTACGAACGCGACCGTCAACAACCCTGAGGGGACGGACATGAGCAAGGCGCTCGAGACGATCGAGCGCCGCGGATTCTCAAGGCCATCGCGCGGGCCCACGAGATGAGACTGGACGCGCTGGCCACGGTCGCACGCGCGGGACGTGTTCGACTTGGCTACACGATCGAACTGACGTGAGACGTCAGTCGGGCTCTGTAAGGGCGCCAGCTTACGTTGGCAGACAGCTCGCGCCCCGTGCAGCGGTGGCGCACGGGGCGGTCTCCCGCCCGCCGGTTGCTCCCCTGTCCGCGGGCCGCGGACGGGGACGCCCGGCACCGTGAGCGCGCCGCGGTCGTGTGCGGGATCAACCGGTCAGGGGAGCACGATGCCCCCGCAGGCACGTTCGACCACTCCCCCATGCGGCAAAGCCGCAAAGCACACGCCCGGGTCTCGCTCGTCAGCCGAAGCCCCCTCGAAGACGGCCTGGCCCAGCCCTCTGTGATGAAGAGGCCGTCACGGTCCACCCGTGCGGCCTCCCCATCGCCCGAGAGCTCCTAGTCGGCCGACAGGCTCGACCGCGTGCTCGTCCCGTTCGCCGGGGAGGGAGCGAGGTGGAGCACGACGGCTGCCGTTCCGAGCGGCGGCATGTCGACCGGGACGGCGCCGTCCTCATCCCGGCCGATATCCCGCGGAGTCAGGCCCAGGTAGGTGGTGCCCACGGCGCGGGCAACGGTGAAGGGGGTACGCAGGCGGCAGGTGACGGGGGTGTCGGCCAGGGATTGCAGACGCACCATGAGCCTGCCGTCACCCGGGACGGTCATACCGACGAGTCGTACGCGGGAGTCGTCCAGAGTCAGGAACTCCGTCTCGGCCGGAGGTTGAGACGGGCTTTCCGCCCGGGCGCGGACCGGGACCAGCGGGTGGCTGGTGACGGCCGCGACGCGCAGGGCGAGGGCGTCGGCCGGGAGCGTGGGGTTCTCCGCGGCGGTGCCGAAGCCGACGCTGTAGCGGAAGACGTGGTCGAATGCCTGCTGCGCGGGAAAGTTGGTGTCCCAGATGTTGTTGTGCACCCAGGAGAAGACGGTGGCCGGCTCCTCCTGGGGCAGCGACTGGGGGTAGGGCACGTAGGGGATCGCGATTCCGCCCAACTGGACGAGCGGGGCGTCGGCTGTCGCCAGTGCGGCGTGGCGGCGGCCGTCGCTGAGGCTGATCCAGCGGCGGATGGCGCGCATGTGGGTCGCGGAGCCCGGTACGGTCTCCCGGTCGGTGCCCAGGACGCCGCCGGTCGCCTCTGTGTGGACGACGGGGTTGTCGAGGGCGAAGGGGAAGGCGAAGAAGGCACTCTCCTTCGTGAGGGTGGCGTCCTTGTCGACGCGGTTCTCCAAGTCGATGCGTGCCGCGTGATGCGGAAGGTGCACCCGCACGCGCAGCCCGCGTGTGCCGGCCGGGGAGGACGCGTAGACGAGGGTCTGCCCGGTGGCGTCCGTGACGCGCTCGACGAGTGCCGCGGGAGGTGCGGTACTGCGGGAGGCGAGCAGGTGCATCGAGTCGTCGGCCACGGTCTTGCTGGACTGGTGGTTGAACGCTCCGGCCGTGGCGTACTCGTCGTAGACGTAGCCGTTGAAGCCGACGGTGGCGTCCTGGCGCACCATTTCACGGCCGGTGGCCTTGTCGACGATCGAGGAGATGCACGCCTCGCGCAGGTCGACGGTCACGCGCAGGAACTCGTTCTCCAGGACGGTGGGGTGGGCAAGCTCGCCGGATGTCCCGTCGCCCTCCTCCGCACGCTCGGCGGCCGGGACGATGTCGAGGCGTACGGCGCCACAGGCCGGTACCTCCGTGACGGGCACGTGCAGGAAGCGCCCGGCGGCGCGGTGACGTTCGTTGCTCTGGGCCTCCTCCACGAAGGGCAGGGGCGCACCGGTGCGCGCGTCCAGGACCTGGACGGCGTCGCCGAGCGCGACGGTGCTCTCGGGAAGGAAGAGCCGGGCGGTTTCCGTCCGGGGCCAGCTGCAGGTGTTCACAGTGTAGAAGGAGGCCGCCGCGTCGGCCGCGGGGGCGAACGCCTCGCCGAGCAGAGCGGAGGCGGCGTCCAGGAGTGTCTCGGCGTCGTCGTGGGCGCGCACGGCCTGGGAGTACTTCCAGTGCCACTGCTTGTCGCCGGATCCGTGACCGTGGTCGCCGTGGGTCCAGGGGTCGCCCGCGCCCCAGGTGTGCTCGTTGAACAGGGAGGCGGACCGGTAGACGTCCGGTGCGCCGCGGGTGACGGCCGTGCTGCCGGGGACGCCCATCAGGTGGGCGTACCCGGCGATGGTCTGGGCCTCGGTGAGGGCCGCCTGCCCGCGTCGGGTGGCGGACAGCGGGACGGCGCCGGCGCCGACTCCGTCGACCCACCAGTCGCTCCAGTCGCCCCGGTAGGTCTCCAGACGTTCCCCCACGCGCTTCTCGGCGTCCTCGAAGAAGTCCTGGTTGCGGGAGGTGCGCAGCTGCGGGTAGGCCCACTGCTCGTTCCAGCGGCGGACCGTGTCGGAGATGATGCGGCGCGGCGGGCCGTTGTCGGCGAACTTCCCCAGGACCCGCAGGTGTAGCACGTCCCACGGGTAGGGGTCTGCGGTGCCGGGCAGGTCGAGGGCCGGGAAGCCGGGGATCCCGGGCCCTTGATGGGGGTAGGGGAACTGGGCCAGGGCGCTGAGGTAGGCGGGCAGCAGGTCGTCGACGTGGTCGTAGGACTCGTCGAAGCCGAGGATCGAGCCTTCCATGTAGGCGAGGCCGTGCGGGGTGTCCGTCCTCCAGACCAGGACGCTGTTGCCGCTCGGGGTCTGCCAGCGGAAGAGGCGGGGCAGGTGTTCTCCGCCGACGAGGTGGGGTACGGCGCGGCCTGCCCAATTGTGCGCGACGGACAGGTAGCGGATGCCGTTGTCGCTGAGGACGTCGGGGAGGCCGACCACCTGACCGGGGACGTCCGTCTGCATGGCGGTGGTGATGTCGATGCCGTGGCGGTCCCGCAACTCGGTGACCGGGCGCAGGAGTTCGTGGAGCTCGTCGGTGGAGCAGGTCTCGGTGTGGAGGTTGAAGGGCATGGCGGTGAGTTCGACGCGCCCTTCCCGCACCCGGTCGAGGAAGTTCTCCACCTGCCGGTGCGGCCGGTTGGCCTGCCAGTCCTGGAAGGAGTGGAATCCTTCGACCGCCCACCGGAACCGGGCGGGCGCAGGCCAGTCGTCGGTGTCGTCGCAGAGCTCGAGGAGTGAGTCGAGGTAGGCGCGGCTCTCGGCCATGACGCGTCCCTGCGGATCGGTGTAGCCGATGTCGAGGTGGGAGTGCTGCACGAGGTGCAGGGTCCAGTGGCGCTGCGGTCGCGCCTCGAAGGGGATGTGGGTGCCTACTTCGAGGTCCGGCAACTCGATGCGCAAGGTGGTCGGGGTGTCGACCTCCGGGATCAGGAGGCGGGTGTCGCCTCCTGGTCCGGGCAGGATCCGGCAGGGCACGGGGGTGCCCCCGACGGTGGTGATGAGGGCCCTGGTGACGCACGGGTGCGCGGGTGCGTTCCCGGGTCCCCGCACCTGAAGCCGGATGGACTGCTGCAGGCCGCCCGCGCCGTCATGGCGCAGCAGGGGCTCTCCCGACAGCCGCACCTGACGACCGCCGAGGGCGGCGAGGGTCGCCACGCGCTCCTTGAGGAGGTCGCGCGCGATGTCGGCGTCCCACCCGGACGGACGGGACAGCGGTGGCTTGGGCATGGTGCGTGGGGTCCTTTGCGTCGGGGGTGCGGTGCGCTGGGTCAGGAGGTCCGGCGGCCCTGGTGGGTGGCGTCGGCGAGGGTGGCGAAGATCTGGACCATGGCCGACTGGTTGAGCGTCGCGGCCGGCGCGTCGGGGTCGTAGTCGCCCCCGTTGGAGGGCTGGAAGCGGAACAGACCAGTGGTCGTGTCCCGGTTGGACCGGTACGTACCGTCCGCGTAGGCGCTCATGGCCTTCAGATAGGCAGGGTCGCGGCGAACCTCGTCCAGGTCGAGGAGGTCCTTGAAGTAGAAGGAGTTGAAGACGGCGGGCTGGTCGTGCAGGCGGCTTCCCTCGGTCCAGAACGCCAGAGAGCCTCGTGCGTCGTCCACGGCCTTCTTCAGGTACCGGGCGTCACCGGTGCCGCGGTAGAGGGCGGTGGCGGTGCCGATCATGGCGCCGGAGTTGTAGGTCCACAGGGTCTCGTTGGTGCTGCCGTCGTCGCCGCGGTCGTTGACGTAGAGGCCGGGTGCCTTGCGCATGCAGGAGTAGACCCAGCCGTACCACTGTTCGGCCTTGTCGAGGTAGGCGCGGTCGCGGGTGTGCTCGTAGAGGCGGGCGGCGAGCTGGGCCGAGAGGGCGGTGACGTTGGTGGCCCGGATGGTGTTGCCGGGCGAGTCGTACCAGTCCATGCCGCCCGGGCACGCCTTGGAGGTGTCGTCGTCCCACGCGCGGGAGACGACGGGTACGACCTGTTCGGCTCGCCTCAGGTACCGCGCGTCGCCGGTCGCCTCGTACTGGTCGAGCTGGGTCAGGGCCACCACGGCGTTGTCGTCGTAGTAGATGTCGCCGCCGGCGCCCAAGGGGGCGGGCAGATAGGACGCGTAGCCGGGGCGCTCTCCCCCGGTGAAGTAGAGCTCGGCCGTGTCGAACCGCTCGGTCGCGTCCTGCCGGTAGGAGGTCCCGGTACGGGGCAGTTCCTGCATGTCGACGGCTGCCTGAGCGGCCTCACGGAAGGGCCACAGGTAGGAGTGCTCGGGGTCGGTGGTCTGCCGGGGGGTGTGTTCGAGGTAGAGGCCGTGAGCCTGCGGGCCCTCGTAGAAGTACTGCTGCAGGGCCCGGTAGGTGCTGGTGGCGCGGTCGGCCCACTCGCCGGAGGAGACCGGGCGGGCGCGTTCGGGGCTCTGGGCGTGTGCGGGGGCGGCGGTCCAGAGCAGGCCGGCGCAGACGACGGGTGCGGTGGCGCGGATGAGCACCGAGCGCAGCATGGATGGTTCTCCTTCACGACGAGGGGAGGGTGTGGGAGACAGGCCCGGTCAGCGGTGGATCTTGAGGCTGCTGACGAAGAAGCGCTGGGCGGAGAAGAAGAGCACCACGGTGGGCAGCGAGACCAGGAGGGCACCGGCCAGCACGATGGGCGGCCCGACGTTGGAGTAGTTGCCCTGCAGGTCCGCGAGCGCCGCCATCACGGGCCGGATGTTGCGGCTCGTGACCATGGTGATGCCGAACAGCAGGTCGTTCCAGACGGCCACGAACTGGAACACGAACACCGCGATCATGGCGGACCTGGTCAGCGGAACGTGGATCTGCCAGAACACCCGCCACCACGAGGCACCGTCCATGCGCGCGGCCTCGATGATCTCCCGGGGCAGCGTCAGGGCGTAGTTGCGCATGACGAAGAACGCGAACGGGACGGCGACCGCGGTGTAGATCAGCACGAGTCCGACCTGGGTGTCGTACAGGGAGGTGCGTGCGTAGGACAGGAACAGCGGGCGGATGAAGACCTGCAGGGGCAGCAATGTGCCGGCGTAGACGACCCAGAACCACAGGGCCTGCCGCTTGACGGGCATGATGATCGTGGCGAACGCGGCGAAGCCGGCGATCACCGCGGCGGCCCCCGCGCTGACCGCCGAGTACAGGAGGCTGTTGCCCAGCGAGGGGCCCAGGTTGGCCTTCTCCCAGGCTTGGGACATGTTGTCGAAGAGTCCGAAGTCCTGGGGCAGCCAGTGCGGGCTGCCGGAATAACTCTGCGCGGGCACCGCCGCGTTGACGACGAGGAGCCAGGTCGGGATCAACCACAGCAGAGCCAGGGTCGCGATGGCGGCGTTGCGCAGCATTCGGCCGAGGGACATGGTCATACGCCTTTCACGTCGAGCTGGCGGCGCAGGTAGAGCCAGGAGGCCGCGAGCACGATCAGGGTGAGGACGACCGCGATCGCCGCTCCGGCTCCGGGCCGCAGTTCGAGGAAGGTCTCGTTGTACATGGACACGGCGAGGGTTTCGGTGGCCCGCCCGGGGCCGCCCTGGGTGAGCACCCAGATCAGGTCGAACGACTTCAGTCCGTTGACCAGGCTCATCCCGATCACGATGATCGACACCGGTCGGAGCTGGGGCAGGACGATGTGGCGGAACTGCTGCCAGGCACCGGCGCCGTCCAGGGAACCGGCCTCCAGGGTCTCGGGCGGGATGGACTGCAGTCCGACGAGGAAGAGGATCACGGCCACGCCGGTGGCCTGCCAGGCGTTGGCGAGGATCATCACGACGGTGTTGCCGGGCCAGGTCAGCAGCCATCCCTGGGCCAGTGAGTCGAGCCCGAGACCGGTCAGGACCTGGTTGACGGCGCCGTCCGTGGTGAGCATGAAGTTCCACACCACGGCCACCGCGGACCCTGACAGTGCGTAGGGCAGTACGACGCACAGCCGGACGAGGCGCGAGAAGCGGCCCGCGTTCGTCATGCAGGCGATGGCGAGGCCCAGCACGAAGGGGAGGACGACCGTGCCGACCACCCACATCAGGGTGTTCTGGATGGAACGGGACAGCGCCGGATCGGACGCGAACAGCGCGTAGTTGTCGAACCAGCTGAACGGGGCGGTACGCGTGTCGCTGAAGAAGCTGCGGTAGGTGGTCCACACGAAGGGAGCCAGCAGGAACAACGTGACCAGGATGACGGCCGGGGCCATGAACCCGCCGGCCAGCAGGCGCTCACGCGCAACGCTCCAGGTGGGGACGCGAGAAGGGCGCCGTGTCGCGGACGGGGGCGCCGCCTGCCCGTCGGCGGCGGTCGGCGCGTGGCGGTCGGTCGTGGGAGTGCTCATGCTTCGTCTCGCTTCCAGGCGGCCCATTCGTCGTGTGCGCGCTCCTGCATCCGGCGCAGCGTGTCGGACGCGGAGGCCTGCCCGGCCATGAATCCGCCGAGATCGTTGGTGTTGCCCTGGATGAGGCTGGGCGGACTGGCCTCCCAGTAGCGGACCAGTGCCAGCCGGCGGTTGCGGGCGATGTCCCGCTGGAGTTCGGCCACCACCGGATTGGCGGAGCGCACCTTCGGGTTGGCGGAGCTGTCCTGCAGGAAGTCGCTCCACACCCGCTGGACGGACGGATCGAGCCAGGCCCCGACGTTCGCCATGGCGGCCTGGTGCGAGGAGGCGCGGCTGGGGACGACGAAGACGCCCGACTCGGCGATCACACTCTTCGCCGTGGAGGGACGCACGGTGGGAAGGATGAAGGCGCCGTAGTCGGTGCCCGGCTTCATGCCCGCCGCCGCCATGCCGGACGCCTGCCAGGTGCCGTGCAGGAACATGCCCACCGTGCCCTCCTTCAGCGCGCCGGGGCCGCGGGCCTGGTCGAAGTCGGGTGCGGTCATCCAGCCCTTGCGCGTGAAGTCCTGCCAGATGTCCATGGCCCGGCGGGCCGGTTCGTCGGTGTAGGAGGCCTCGCCCGCCACCAGCTGTTGGTAGAAGCGGGGATCGACCTTGCTGACGAGCTCCTGGAACCATTCGATCGCGGGCCAGCCGCCCACCTGGCTCGCCAGGAAGGGCGTGATCTTGTTGCGTTTGAGGACCTCGGCGCAGTGCAGCAGTTCGTCCCAGCTGCCGGGAGCGGACAGGCCCAGCTTGCTGAAGACGGGTTTGCTGTAGAAGAGCACGTAGTACGACTCGTAGAGCGGGATGCCGTAGGCCGTGCCGCGGTAGGAGAGGGCCTCCCTCGACGTGCGGCGCACCCATCCTCTGTTCGCGTACCGCTGCCAGACGTGGCTCAGGTCGGTGAGCCCGCCCGCACGCGCCAGGCGCTTGAGCTGATAGCCGGACGCCCACTTGACGAGGTCGGATGCCTTCGAGGTCTGCAAGGTCATCTGCACGACCTGCTGATACGAGGTCACCGACGGGTTCGACAAGGGCCTCAGGGCATAGCCGGTGATCTTCTCGAGCTCCCGGCCGGCCGAGCGGTAGCCCTCGTCCCAGGTGGCGTTGTCGTTGGAGATGCTCGTCGTTCCCGGCTGCGCCGACGTGCTCGCTCCTCGCGCGCAGCCCCCTGCTGCCAGGGCGGCCGCGCCGGCGACCGCACCGGCCAGGAGGCTCCGCCGAGCGAGGGGCGTGGCCGCACTGCTGGTCCTGCCCGATGTTGACATTGATCACCTTCACGGAATCGGGCCAGCGTGCGTGGCCGGATGTGGATCACAAGGCACACCTGGCGCCGGAAGATCCCGGAGCCACCGAGCTGCGTGTTGCGGCGAGGTTAACGACACCATTTCCGAACTAGCAAGGGTTCACCTGGAAAAGAATCCCGTCACGGAAGCCGGGTTCTTCGAAAATGCAGGTCAGAGCGCCTCAGGGTTTGCAAGATTCAGTTGGGGTAGGCGTCGACGCCTTCGGCCACGTACTGTTATCGTTAACGCATCGTGGAGTCGAGTAAGGAGCAACTTGTGCCCGCGCCCCGTTCGTACGACCCCCAGCCCACCTACCAGCCGACCGACGGGAAGGTGCTCGCCGGCTGGGCGCCTCTGGCGGCGGAGCTGCCGCCGGGCGCCCTCGTCCTGGGGGTCGACGGCCCCGCGGCACTGGACTGGGCCGCGCTGACCGGCGGCCTGACACACGCCGTACGTTCGACAGGCCGCGCCGTGGACCTCTTCGACGTCCGCGACCACTACGCACCGGCCTCCTGGGACCGGATGGCCGCCCAGCCGGTCCCTGCCGACGACCCGTTCTTCACCCCGCTGTCCCAGGCGCACGTCCTGGACCTGTTCGACGCCGTCCCGCGTCCCGAGCGACCCGCGCATGATGGAGTGGTGGTGGTGTACGGGCCGGGAGCGTCGCTGTGCGAGCCGGACGTGCTCTGGTACGCCGACCTGCCGAAGCGGTACGCGGAGGCCGCCGTGTCGAACGGTGACCTGCCGGTCGGCGTCAATCTGGGACGGCCCGGTGAGCCAGGCGATCTGAGGCGCCTCTTCTACACCGACTGGCCCGTGGTGGACCGGCACCGCGACGCGATCGCGAGCCGCGTGGACCGTTGGATCGACACGCAGAACGCGGCCTCCCCGGCCTCCCTGGACGGCACCGCACTGCGCAGCACACTGGCGCACCTGGCACGCGGTCCCGTACGCACCCGCCCGTACTTCAACTCCACCCCGTGGGGCGGCCGGTGGGCGGCGAGTGAACTGGGTTTCACCCCGCGGGCGGGCAACACGGCCCTCGGCTACGAGCTGATCGCCCCCGAAGCGGGGGTCCTGGTCGGCGAGAAGGGCGGAGCACAGGTCGAGATCCCGTTCCAGTTGCTGTGCGTCGAGCACCCCGAGGCCCTGCTCGGTGAAGAGGTGCACCGCCGGTTCGGCACCTCCTTCCCCATCCGGTTCGACTACCTCGACACCATGGGCGGCGGCAACCTGTCCCTGCACCTGCACCCGCGCGAGCAGTACATGCGGGAGGTGTTCGGCTGGCCGTACACCCAGCACGAGACGTACTACGTCACCGCCAGCGAGGACGGCGCCGAAATACTCCTGGGTCTCACCGAGGACGCCGACATCGACGCCATGCGGCGCCAGGTCGAGGACGCCATCGACAAGGGCACCCCGATGCCCGTCCAGGACCACGTCCAGGCGCACCCGGCGACCGTGGGCCAGCTGTTCATGATCCCGGCGGGAACACCGCACGCCTCGGGTGCCGGCAATCTTGTCCTGGAAGTGAGCGCGACTCCCTACCTGTACTCCCTGCGCTTCTACGACTGGCTGCGCAGGGACTCCGCCGGTGCGTCACGGCCCCTCCCCTACGAACACGGCTTCGCCAACCTGGACACCGCCCGCCGCGGGGAGGACGTGCGGAAGGACCTGGTCCAGCACCCGCGTACGCTGCGCTCCGGCGAGGGATGGCACGAGGAGGTGATCGGCGCGCTGCCCGAGATGTTCTACGCGGTGCACCGGCTCGTCGTGACGCCCAACGCCACCGCCCCCGACGACACCGCGGGCCGTTTCCACATCCTCAACGTCGCCGCCGGCCAGGGCGCCGTCATCGAGACCCTCGACGGCCGCACACACTCCCTGGCCTTCGCGGAGACCCTCACGATCCCCGCCGCGGTCGGCCCGTACCGCCTCCGCGCGCTGGGCGACGACGAGGTCCGGATCGTCAAGGCGCTGGTGGTCGAGCCGTGACCGCGACCAGCGCGCGACCGCCCGCACCGGTCCCCGTCCTCGACATCGGCGGGACGCACGTGACGGCCGCCCTCGTCGACCCGTCGACGAGCGTCGCCCTCCCGTCCACGATGGTCCGCAGGCATCTGAGCTCGGACGCCGCGGCCGACGACATCCTCGACGCCATAGCGCTGGCCGCCTCGGCGCTGCCGGCCGGACACGGCCTTTCCTGGGGCGTGGCGATGCCCGGTCCCTTCGACTACGCCGCGGGCGTCGGCCGCTTCACCGGTATCGGCAAGTTCGAGTCGCTGTCCGGCGTCGACGTCGGGGCCGGACTGCGCGAGCGCCTGGCCGGCCGCGCCGAACGGCTGTGCTTCCTCAACGACGCGGACGCCTTCGCCATCGGCGAGTACCGCGCCGGTGCCGCCGCGGGTCATCGGCGTGTCGTCGCCCTGACGTTGGGCACCGGCGTGGGCTCCTCGTTCCTCTCCACGGGCCGCCCGGTCCACACGGGCCCCTCGGTGCCCCCCAGCGGACACGTGCACCACCTGACCGTGCACGGCCGGCCTCTCGAGGACACGGTCTCCCGCCGCGGCATCCGCGCCCACTACGCCCGTCTCCGCGCAGCGCCCCACGACCAGCCCCTCCTCGACGTCCACGACATCGCCGCACGCGCCAAGACGGGCGACGCCGCCGCGGCAGAGGCCTTCCGCTACGCTTTCGACGCACTCGGCCAGGCCCTGGCCCCATGGATCGACCGCTTCGAAGCCGCCGCAGTGGTCATCGGTGGCTCCATGGCCCAGTCGTGGCACCTGATCCACCCTGCGCTCACCACAGGTCTGGCGTCGGCCGCCAGGTCGGACGTGCCGGTTCTCCCGGCCCGGCAGCCTGCGGAGGCTCCCCTGATCGGAGCCGCTCACTGGGCACAGGACACATCGGACGCCCCATGAGGACCGGGGCGACACCGCACGCAGGCACAGGAAGGGGCACGGGCATGACCGCTCGCCGGGGCAGCGGGCCGACCATGCACGACGTCGGCAAGCTCGCGCAGGTCAGCGCCATGACCGTCTCACGCGTCCTCAAGAACGACCCCGGTGTGTCCGAAGCGACCCGTGAGCGCGTCTTCGCTGCGGTCGACCAGCTGGGCTACCGCCGCAATCAGACCGCGCGCAGCCTCCGCCTCGGCGGCAGCGGGATGATCGGCCTGGTGGTCACGAACCTCGCCAACCCCTTCTACTCCCGCCTGGCCCTGGGCGTCCAGGAGGTCGCCACGGAGCACGGCTTCCGGATGCTGCTCAGCAACTCCGCCGAGCAGGCCGACCGCGAGCCCGAGCTCATCGACGGACTCGTCGACCACCAGGTCGAAGGCCTGATCGTCGTCCCGGCGGGCAGCCGTCAGCAGCATCTGGCCGCCGCGATGCGGCACGTCCCGGTCGTCCTCGCCGCGCGGCCCCCCGCCGGGCTCGACACCGACTGCGTCCTGGTCGAGGACTTCCACGGCGCGCGCGAGGCCACCGCCTGTCTCCTGGCCGAGAGCCACACCCGCATCGCCTTCCTCGGCAACCCGCCCGCGCTCTACACCGGTGCCGAACGTCTGCGCGGCTTCTGGGCCGCTCACGAGGAAGTAGGCATCGAGCCGGACAACGCACTCATCCGCCAGGGCCTGGTCGATGCGGCGACAGCGGAGCAGGCGACCCTCGAACTGCTCCAGCGGGCAGACCGCCCCGACGCGCTGTTCTGCACCAACAACCGCATCAGCCAAGGCGCGATCCGTGCCCTCTACAAGGCGGGCACCACCCTGCCGCTCGCCGGCTTCGACGACTTCGACCTGTCCGACGTCCTCGGCCTGCCCCTGACCCTCGTCTCCTACGACGCCGACGAGATCGGCCGCCAGGCCACACGTCTGCTGATCGACCGCCTCGAACACCGGGACACGGCCCCGCCGGCCTCCCGCCGCGTCACCGTCCCCACCCGCGTCATCCGCTACGGCTCGGGCGCCTGACCTTTCCACCGGACACCCGCGGGCGGTAGCCACCGCCCTCGCCCCGCCCTCGTGCGCGCGGACGCGGGGTCCCATCAGGAGGGCCCCCTCCCCCGCCGCCCGGGCGACGACTGCCAGACGACCGCCGAAGGACTTCCCCATGCGATCCCCGGACTTCCCCACCAGCGTCGCGGACCACCCCGTCGTGCGACGCGCCGTCCACCGACTCGATGACCTCGGCGACCCACGCTTCGGCCGGACGCTGGTGCGCTGCCTGGACGACACCTTGGCCCGGACCATCCGGCCGATGCCCGACGGCTCCGCCTTCGTCGTGACCGGAGACATCCCCGCCATGTGGCTCCGCGACTCCTCGACGCAGATGATGCCCTACCTGGCGTTGCTGCGTGACGACACCGCGCTGCAGGACCTATTGCTCGCGGTGCTGCGCCGTCAGTTCCAGCAGATCGCACACGACCCCTACGCCAACGCCTTCAACGCGGAACCGTCGGGGCGGGCTCATGACCGGGAAGACCTGTGCGACGACCCCTGGGTGTGGGAGGAGAAGTACGAAGTCGACTCCCTCGCCTTCCCGCTCCTGCTCGCTCATCGCTTCTGGGCGGCCAGCGGACGAACCGACCACCTGCCGCAGACGCTCCGCGCGGCGCGCACCGCCATCGAGGTGTGGCGCACGGAGCAGGACCATGAGAACCACTCCGCGTACCGCTTCGTGCGGCACAGCGGTCCACCGAGCGACACCCTCCCGAACGGGGGACGAGGAACCCCCGTCGGCCGGACCGGGATGACCTGGAGCGGCTTCCGGCCCAGCGACGACGCGTGCCGCTACGGGTACAACATCCCCGCGAACCTGTGCGCCGCCGCAGCACTCGACGGCGCGGCGGAACTGGCGCACCAGGTCCGCGACACCGAACTCGTCGCGGACGCGGCCCGATTGGCGGCTGAGCTACGAGCAGCCACGGTGCGGCACGGCACCGTGGAGCACCCCGAGTTCGGCACGATCTACGCGTACGAGGTGGACGGCAGGGGCAACGCCCTGCTGATGGACGACGCGAACATGCCCGGACTGCTCTCCCTCCCCCTCGTCGCGAACATCGCCCCGACCGACCCGCTCTACCTCGCCACGAGGAGATTCGCGCTCTCACCGGCCAACCCCACCTGGTACCGGGGAGACGCGGCCGAAGGCATCGGCAGCCCGCACACACCTGACGGGCACATCTGGCCCATCGGCATCGCCGTACAGGGACTGACCAGCGACGACCCGGCAGAGCGCGTCACGGCACTGCGCACGCTGCTCGCGACCGACGCCGGCACGGGCGCCATGCACGAGTCGTTCCACAAGGACGACCCCCACCGGTTCACCCGCCCGTGGTTCTCCTGGGCCAACGCGATGTATGCCGAACTCGCCCTGGATGTCGCGGGGTTCGGCACCCGGCCGCTGTGGGACTCGAACACGAAGCAGGGGGCGGCACGGGGCGCCACGTCACATGGCCGGTCAGGGTCCGCGTGAAGGGTGCGGCGGCCGGCGTCCCCGGCGAGGCGAGGCCGCATCGATGGGCGCGCGTCGCCTTCCCCTGCCCGCGCCACCTCAGCCGGGTACGACCTCGAAGGCGACCGACTCGGTGCCCGTCTGGCGCCAGTCCGTGGAGACGTCCGCCGTCAAGGTGTACGACCCGGGCTCGTCCAGGCTGTCCTCGAAGTTGAAGAGCGTGATGCTCGGCGGCCGGCATCGCCCGCTCGTGACCCGCCGCACCACCTCGGAACCACGGCTCAGCGTCCACTTGACGTAGCAGCCGCGGTCCAGCCGCCCGGTGTCGTCGTAGACCTCGGTGTCGGCACCGGGCCGTGACCCCGCGCGGTAGGTGTCGGGCCCCGTCTTCCCGGACGAGCCCAGCTTGATCCGGACGGTCAGAGCACCCGTGTGCCCCGGGGTCTGGACGACGGCCGCTTCGGGAGTGTCCTCCTCGACGGGCCGGGTCACGGGATCACGCGTCGGCTCGGGGGCCTCCGGCTCGTCGTCCGGCGCAGGCGTGTCCTCCTCCTGCGAAGGGGGCGTGCGCGGGACCTCCGGCGTGGTCGGGGCCGTGAAGGTGTCGGTCGCCGTGGGACCCGCGACCGACGGCGGAGCGGGGTCCTCCCCCTTCAGCTCCTTCACGCCGACGATCAGGCCCACCACGGCGGCGACGAGGCCGATGATGACGATGACCGGGTGATCGGCCAGACTTCCGCGCGATGTACTCATGGTGGTCCTCCCCCGTCGGCTTCCCCAGAACCCGTGCGACGCGCCTGACGCCCGGTGCCGATGGGGCAGACCCTAGCGAATCCGGCAACGCTCCGAGACCGGTTCGCAGCGCCCCCCGGCGTCCACCATTACGCCGACACCCACCCCGTGTTGATGGCCGGAACGTTCGACGGGGCGTACAACCGTGACCGTGCCCCGGCTGTCTTGTGGAGTGAGCGTGCTTCCGGGTGGGTGCGGCACGGACCCGCTCAGCGCACGGGACGTCGGGCCCTGGATCGGTCCCGCGCCGTGCGGGGCGTCGTCGAGCAGGACGCCGCGACAGATCCCGAGGGCCAGGGAGGTTCTCCAGTGCGTCACATCAGAAGCGCGGTCGTCACGGCCGCGGTGCTCCTCGTCGTCGCTGGCGGGGCGGTCGTCACTGCTCCCGCCGCAGAGGCCGCGGTGCCCTTCCCGTCGATCGGCTGGCAGCAGCGCAACTGCGACTTCGACGGTGACGGCTACGACGACGTGCTGACCGGCGCGCCGGGGGCCACGGTCGGCGGCGCCGCGCGGGCCGGCTACGTGAGTGTGCAGTACAGCTCGTCCGGTGGCCTCAGCACCACCAGGAGGACCGTCCTGCACCAGAACGTCTCCGGCGTCCCCGGCGGCGCCGAGAGCGGCGACGGCTTCGGCCGGGCCGTGGCCTCCGGAGACCTGGACGACGACGGCTACGACGACGTCGTCGTCGGCATCCCCGGCGAGGACCTGGCGGGGCTCTCCGACACGGGTGCCGCCACCGTCTTCTGGGGCTCGCCGGACGGGCTGCGCGGCACCGACAGCACCTGGCTGGAGAACGGCGACGCGCTTCGGGCCGGTGCGCACTTCGGCCGGGCGATCGAAGCGGCACGCTACTTCGCGCCCGACCCGGCACGACCGGACGCCGACCCGCGTGACTCGATAGCCGTCCTGGAGGACGACGCCCTCCTGTTCTTCACCGCCTCCCCCGGCGAGGCAGGCCGGCGGGTCACGATGTCGCACCTCAGCGTGGAGGCGCGGGACTTCGCGCCGGCGGGCACCGGATTCACGTTCCGCGGTCTCTCCCACGGCAACTACAACGAGGACCCCTGGGCCGACCTCGCCGTCTCCGGCGTGACGACCGGTGAGCGCGCGGGCACCGGCTCGGTGCGGGTGCTGCACGGCGCGCCGGACGTCGAGGACATGGGCGACGGCGGCACCTTCCCCGGCGGGCCGGCGATCGTCTCCGGCGACTGGGACGGAACCGGGCAGGACGACCTCGTCGTCGGCGACACGGGAACAGGCTCGCCCAAGGGCGGCGGAATCGCCCTCTACCTGGGCCGCGGAGACCTGTCCGGTCTTGAACCGGAGCCCGCGCAGTACTGGACCCAGGACTCCGTGGGCGTCCCGGGGGTGGCCGAGACGGGCGACCAGTGGGGCGCCGACCTGTCCGCCGGCGACACCGACGGCGACGGGCACCCGGACCTCGCCGTCGGCGCACCCGGCGAGGACGTCGGCAGCGTGTCCGACGCGGGCGCGGTGTGGGTGCTGCGCGGCGACCGCGGCGGGCTCACGCATGTGGGAGCGAAGAGTTTCGACCAGCAGCATGCCGGCATCCCCGGCGTGGCGGAGGCCTCGGACCGCTGGGGCGGCCAGGTCCGGCTCATCGACGCGAACAAGGACGGCCTCTTCGGTCTGCTGGCCTCCGCACCGGGCGAGAACACCAACGACGGCTTCGTCTGGGTCCTCCCCGCCTCGTCCTCGGGGCTCACCGCCGCGGGCACCTGGAACTACGGTGGTGCCCGGCTCGGCGCACCCGCGGCCGATGCTCGGTTCGGGGCGGCGATCGACGAGTAGCGGCGGTCGGCCACCCGATCCTGACCGAACGGTGGATCTCGGACGCCGTCCTGCCTCAGTGTGGCGACATGAACGATCACTCCGAACTCCCCGTCCTGCCGGTGGAGGCCTTCGAACCCCCCTACTACGTCGCCGTCTTCACGACAGTGCGCTCCCAGGAACAGAGCGGCTACGCCGAGACCAACGCCCGCATGGAGAGCCTCGTGAGGGACATCCCCGGCTACCTCGGGATGGACCACGCCCAGACCCCGGGAGGGTTGGGGATCACGGTCGGATACTTCCGCGACGCCGAGGCGCTGGCCGAGTGGCGGAGCCACGCCGAACACCGCGCGGCGCAGAGGCGCGGCCGTGCCGAGTGGTACCAGAGCTACACGCTGCACGTGGCGAAGGTGGAGAGGAGCAGCGCGTATCACGCGGAGGGAGGTGTCCGGCAACGGCCGACAGCCACGTGACCTGAACGTGGCGACGCTCCCGTTCGACCTTCAGGGCGCAGTTGGTCTATACCAAGGGCGGCGGTCAACGTATCCTCATCCGTATCCGGCCGGTAGCACACGGTTCACTCCCCACACCCCCCACAGATCGCGTGCTGTCGCAGACGATCCCGCACAACAGGCCGGGGCAGTCACGCGACCTGCCGATTCACCGCCTCCAGGAGGAACACGGTGAGAGTTCGCACCAGAAGCTCGGCGATCATCGGCACCATCTGTCTCGTCGCCTCCCTCGCCCTGACCACGGCGTCCGCCGACGAGCCCGCTGCCGCGCGGCAGGCGGCGCGCATCACCCTCACGAACGTGGCCACGGCCAAGAACCCCACGGCCGGCGCCGCCGGACCCGGAGGGAGGCTCTGGATCGCCGAACGCGCGGGCACGGTCCGGGTCCTCGGCGACCAGGGTCTCGGCAGGCCCGTCCTGGACATATCCGCCGAGACCACCACCGACGGCGAACGCGGGCTCCTCGGTATCGCGTTCGACAGGAGGTACGCCCACTTCTACATCTCGTACACGAACCTCGAAGGCACCAGCACGGTGGACGAGTTCGCCGTACGCGGCGGAAAGATCCAGCCGCACACCCGCCGCACCGTCCTCACCCAGGCGCAGCCCTACGCGAACCACAACGGCGGCGACATCAAGTTCGGCCCCGACGGCTACCTGTACATCGCGCTCGGCGACGGAGGCTCCGGCGGCGACCCGCACGGCAACGGACAGAACCTCGGCACACTGCTCGGCAAGCTCTTGAGGATCGACCCCAGGGGCGGCACGCCGTACGCGATCCCGGCGGACAACCCGTTCGTGAACACCCCGGGCGCCAGGGGCGAGATCTGGTCGTACGGACTGCGCAATCCCTGGCGGTTCTCCTTCGACGCGGGCACGGGCGACCTGCTGATCGGTGACGTCGGCCAGAACGACTGGGAGGAGATCGACTGGGCCCCCGCGAGCAGCAAGGGCGGAGAGAACTACGGCTGGGGCCAGATGGAGGGCACCCATCCCTTCCGTGGCGGCACGGAGCCCGCGAACCACGTACCGCCGGTCCACGAATACGACCGCGGCAACTTCGGCTGCTCGGTGACGGGTGGCTACGTCTACCGGGGCAGGGCGATCCCGGCGCTGAAGGGCCAGTACGTCTTCAGCGACTACTGCGACGGCACCATCCGCTCACTGCGGTTGAAGAACGGCAAGGTGACAGCCGTGAACGACCTCGGGGTCAACGGCGGCGAGGTCATCTCCTTCGCACAGGGCGGCCGTGGCGAACTGTACGTCTTCGCCATCGGCGGCAGCGTCCTCCGCGTCGACCCCGCAGCTCGCCCCTGACGACCCCGCGCCCACGCGTCCGACAGCCGGACCACAGAGGATGGCCCGCGCGCGAGCTCATCGCGCGGGCCGAGACGTGTCGCCGACCGCGCGGCTACGGGTGCGTGTCCGTGATCGCGATGACGGCGTCGAGGCGATCCCGTGCGGCTTCCAAGTCCTCGATCTTGGCCTGGATGCGCTCGCGCTCGGCGCGCAGCATGGCTCGTTGATCGGCGTCCGTGTGCCCGGAGTCCCAGCACGGCAGGAGTTCGGTGATCCTTCGGCTGGTCAGGCCCGCGGCGAACATCTGCTGGAAGAAGCGGACCAGGGCGATGGCGTCCTGCCGGTACAGGCGCTGGCCGGACGGGCTGCGCTCCGCGGTGAGCAGCCCCTGCTGCTCGTAGTAGCGCACGGCGCGCACCGAGACGCCCGCGCCCCGTGCCACCTCTCCGATGCGGATCAACCGCTCGGTCGCGTCCATCGTGACGGACATCGGTTTTCCTCTCACCCAGGCTCTGACCGCCGGCACTTGCCTCTGACGTTGGCGTCAGGTTTTAGCGTACGGGACATGGACATCAACAACTCCGTCGCCCTTGTCACCGGAGCCAACCGCGGCCTGGGCCGCGCCTTCGCCCAGAGCCTGCTCGAAAGGGGGGCCCGCAAGGTCTACGCGACGGCCCGCCGACCGGAGGCCGTAGACCTGCCCGGGGTCGAGGTCCTCCCCCTCGACATCACCGATCCCGCATCCGTGCGGGCCGCTGCCGAGGCCGCCCCGGACGTCTCGATACTCGTCAACAACGCGGGAGTCAGTACGGGGACCGACCTGGTGACCGGTTCGCTGGACGCGGTGCGGCACGAGCTGGAGACCAACATGTTCGGCCACCTGGACATGATCCGGGGGTTCGCTCCGGTGCTCGCCCGAAACGGCGGGGGTGCGATCGTCAACGTCCTCTCCGCCATGTCGTGGTTCGGGGGCAGAGGCGCCGGCGCCTATCACCTGTCCAAGGCAGCCGCCTGGGCCATGACCAACGGCGTCCGCCTGGAACTCGCCGAGCAGGGGACGCTCGTCACCGCGGTGCACCTCGGCCTGGCCGACACCGACATGGCCGCGGGCTGGCCCGTGGACAAGATCGCTCCCTCGGATCTGGCCGCTGCGGCGCTCGACGGTGTCGAGGCGGGCGCGGCCGAGGTCCTCGCCGACCAGTGGAGCCGGGACGTCAAGGCGCGTCTACCCCTGACGCCGGAGGAGTTCAACGCCGCGATGGACCGCGCCATGGCGGCGCTGATGGCGGCCTGACGGGTCGGGAAGCCCCGGCTCGGCAGTGGACGGCCGTCGCCGCCCGCTCTCCCTGAGCGTCCTGATCGCTGGGTCCTGGTCGCCTTGGGCGTCAGTCGTCTCTTACGGAGACCGGTCCCCGCCTGCAGGAGCAGGTGGGGACCGGTCTCCTCGAAGCCGGGTTCAGGAGAGGTAGCCCTCCACCTGTGAGGCCGGGCGCACCTGCGCCTCGGCGGGGTCCTGCCCGGCCGCGGCCCGGGCGCGGCGCTGACGCAACAGGTCCCAGCACTGGTCGAGTTCCGTCTCCAGCCGGGCCAGTCGTTCGTGCTCGGTCGGCTGGTCGACGGTGTTCTCGGCCAGGCGGTCGCGCAGGTCCTTCTCCTGGCTGATCATCTCCTGGATACGGCCGAGGATCTGCCTCTCGGCGTCTGCTTCGGAGTTCGACATGGGATCCCTCCCTCGTGATGTGGTGTTCGGCCGCGCCCGCGCGGCCGAAGGGCTGTGGATCAGTCGGTCCAGGCGTTGAAGAGCATGTTCAGGCCCTCCGCCATCGTCGGATGAGCGATGATCGAGTCCCTGAGCAGCGTGTACGGAGCGCCTGTCAGCATGGCCGTCTGAACGACCGTCAGTACCTCGGAGGCGTCCGGACCGAGCAGGGCGACGCCCAGAATGCGCTCGCTGTCCCGGTCCACGACGGCCTTCCAGAGGCCGCGCGTGTCCCGGAGGGTGCGGGCTCGCGGAATGGCCGCGACCGGCATCCGGGCGATCCGCACGTCGTGGCCGGCGGCCCGGGCCTCGGTCTCGGTCATGCCGACCCGTGCCAGTTCGGGTGTGGTGAACAGGTTCCAGGGCACCAGCCGCTGGGAGGTTCGCCTGTCACCGCCCGCGATGTTCGCCTTGACGATGCGGTAGTCGTCCAGCGAGACGTGCGTGAACTGCGGGCTGCCCGCGACGTCGCCGACCGCCCAGGTGTGCGGGGCCGTAGTCGCCAACCGGTCGTCCACCTGGACGAAACCACGCGCGTCCGTCCGCACACCGGCGGCCTCCAGGTCGAGATCGCCCGTCACCGGTTCCCTGCCGACGGCCACCAGCAGGTCCGTCCCGGTGACCTCGCCCCGATCACCGAGGTCCACGGTGACGCCGCCGGGGCCGCCTGACACTCCGATGGGTTTGACGCCCGTGCGCAGGTCCACACCCGCTTCCCCGAGGAACCCGGTCAGCGCCTCCGAGATGTCGGAGTCCTCCCGCGGCAACACCCGGTCACCGCGATGCAGCACCGTGACCCGGCTGCCGAACGCGGCGAACATCTGGGCGAACTCCAGCCCGACGTAGCCGCCGCCGATGACGACCAGGTGCTCCGGAAGCCGCTCCAGACGCAGGAGCGTCTCGCTCGTGAAGGGCTCTGTCCCGGCGAGCCCGGGGATGTCCGGCATCGTGGGGGTGGTACCGGTGTTGATCACCACGTCCTTGCCGCGCAGGACCCGGGTGCCGCCGTCGTTCAGCTCGACCCGCACCGTGCGCTCACCCGTGAAACGGGCGGTACCCAGGATGAGATCCATACCGCTGTCGATGAACTGGCGGTGGTTGAGGTCGACCATGCCCCCCACCACGCCTTCCTTGTGCTCACGCAGGAGGGCCAGGTCGGCCACGGCCTTGTCGGTACGGACGCCGACCTGCTCCGCCCGGCTCAGGCTGTCGAGAAGCCTGGCACTGGTGACCAGGCTCTTGGTGGGGATGCACGCCACGTTGATGCACG
Source organism: Streptomyces sp. NPDC059852 (assembly GCF_042731455.1). Classification (NCBI taxonomy): domain Bacteria; kingdom Bacillati; phylum Actinomycetota; class Actinomycetes; order Kitasatosporales; family Streptomycetaceae; genus Streptomyces; species Streptomyces sp. NPDC059852. The sequence goes on from NZ_JBHWJK010000008.1 coordinate 128,985, forward strand.
TACCGCCGATCATGCCTCGCTCCACCATGGCCACACGTCCGCCCGCGCGGGCGATGTCCATGGCGAGGGTCTTGCCACCCTTGCCACCCCCCACGACGAGAAGATCGACTTCTTCCACGCCGGTGTCCGCCTGCGCCATGCCCCACTCCTTCACCGAGAAACTCGTATCCGTCCATCCTCGTCCGGCCACCCGTCCGCCGCACCCGACGAGACCGTTCCGGGAGTGGTGAGCGCGCCGGCCATTCCGGCCTCCGGTCCGACCGGACCCGCCACCGTGCGGCCATACGTCCCGTCTCGGCACCGACGTCGAGGCGCGGCACGCCCCCGCCAGGGCGGACGCCTCAGGTCTTCCGGGCCATGCCGGCGACGATGAGGCGTTCCCAGACCGTGAGGTCCTCTTCGCCTCGCGCTCGGTCGGACTCGTCCGGCCGCCACAGGGGCGCGGGGACGATCCCCGGGTCGAGGATCTCCAGGCCGTCCAGCAGGGCGCCGATCTCCGCGTCGGTGCGCCACCGTCCGCGGCCGAAGGTCTGCTGGAGCACCTTCTCGGCCGCCACGGTCTCGGGATTGTCGCCGGAGCGGAAGTGACTGAGGAAGAAGCAACTGCCGGACGGGACCTGATCGCGCCAGTAGCGGACGATGCCGGCCGGGTCCTCGTCGTCGTTCACGTGGTGAAGGATGGCGCTGAGGATGACGGCGACGGGGCGGGAGAAGTCGATCATCTCGAGCGTGGCGGGGTGGCGGCGGATGCCTTCGGGGTCGCGCACGTCCACCGCGACGACACGGGTCAGGTCGTTGTTCTCCAGAAGCGCCCGGCCGTGGACCAGTACTTGGGCGTCGGTGTCGACGTAGACGACCCGGGACTCGGGAGCGTGCCGTTGCGCGACCTGGTGGACGTTGTCCGCGGTGGGCAGACCACTGCCCAGGTCCATGAACTGCCGGATGCCCGTGGTCTTCGCGATCTCTCCGACCGCCCGGATCAGGGCCGCACGGTTGGCGAAGGCGATGGCCACCGAACCTGGCAGGTCGCGCTTGAACGTGTCGCCGATCTCGCGGTCCACGGCGTAGTTGTCCTTGCCGCCGAGCAGGTAGTCGTAGACACGGGCGATGCTGGGTCTGGTCGGATCGATGGCGGAGCCTTCGTGCGTCATGGCGGCCATTCTTCCCGGCGACACGGCCTGGGACCCCTGTTTCCGGCACTCCCGGCGGCCGGCCTGGCTGCCACCGGCGCCGACGGTCCGGGCGCCGGTGTCAGGATCCGCCGCTCCCGGGTGCCGCGTCGTCCGCCGGCCGGCGCTCCCGCCCGCCCGGGTGGCGATGCTGCCAGATCAGGAACACCGCGCAGGACACCAGCGCCCAGCCGGCCAGCACCAGGAACGGGAAGGCGTGCTGGTGCCCGGCGAAGTACACCGCCGTGTGCTGGGCGTTGACCGAGGCGCCGGGCGGCAGCCACCGTCCGATGACGCCCAGCGCCGACGGCAGCAGCGGCCACGACACCGCGCCGCCCGACGACGGGTTGCCCAGCACGACCATCACACCCCAGGTCGGGATCATCGCCCATCGGCCCATCCACGTGTTGAACATGGTGAAGGTCATGCCACTGGCGAACATGGTGAGCGCGAGGATCAGCCACGACTCCACGAACGGCAGGTCCAGCGCGCCGAGCAGCCAGTCCACGGCCGCTGCGATGGCGAATCCGCCGAGCAGCGCGTAGCCGGCCGTGAAGGCGATGCGCTCGGCGGCGGTGAGCGCCCGGGCGTGCACGCTGAGCTGGATCGCGCCGACGAAGCCGATGACCACGGCGGCGAGCGAGATGTAGAAGATGGCCAGGCCGCGCGGGTCGCCCTTCTGGAGCGGATTGACGTCCCGGACGGTCACCGACACCCCGGTCGCCCGTCCCACCGCGGGCGCCGACTGCCTCAGCAGCTCCGCCACGGACGCACCGGACGCCGACGTCACGTCCAGCAGCACGCGCCGTCCGTCGTCGCGCGCTTCGAAGACCGCGAAGACGCGTTGTTCCTCGACGGCTTCCAGCGCCGCTTCCCGCGAGTCGTAGGCGCGCGTGTGCAGCGAGGAGTCGAGCGCCTTGCCCATCCCCGCCAGGAAGGCCCGGGCCCGCGCGTCCTCGTACGACCCGACGACGGCCGTCGGGATCCGGCGAGGCGTCGGATTGGCCATGGTGTAGGTGTACGACCAGGCGAACAGCCCGGCCGCCACGGCCAGGATGAGCGAGAGCACGGTCGCCGGCCACAGGGGCGTCCCGCGGAAGCGGGCCCAGCGGCCCTCGGGCTCTTCCGGACTGTCGTGCACGTTGCCCGTCCTTGGTCCTTGCGGCTCGTGTCGCCGCCTCCCGCAGCACCCGGTGGCACGGCTCGTGAGGTGCGGCTCCATCGTCACGCGGCGGACACGGCCTCCGGTCACCGACACCCTGCTCGGTCGGGTGAAGACCACCGTGATGGCGCGGCGGACGTGCAGCACCCGTGGCCGGCCCCTGTCAGTGCCCCTTGTCCGGGGTGCGGTCCCAGTCCGCCGGCCGGCCTCCCGACTCGGCACATGGGGGCTCCGTGCGGAGAGTCGGCGTTCAGCGTCGACGACGGAGAAGGGATCCGAGGGCGAGACCGGACCCCAGACCGATCAAGGCGCCGGCCGGGGCCTGCCATCGGCGCGGTACCCGCGGGGCGGGTGCGGGAGGCCGTCCGGAAGGACGTGGAGCGCGGGGCGGGGGTCCGATGGCGACGGCACGGGCGTGCTCCTCGCCCACCACGCTCACGAAGCGCCGACCGACACGGCTCGCGGAGGACCGTGCCGTCCACGACGGGTGAGCCCTGCTCCAGTACTCCCGCCCCGCTCGTCCTGAGAACATTCCGGCGACCATGTCCCGCAGCAGGCTCTCGGAGATCGTCCCGATCTCGAAGCCCATCCACGCGTAGTTCATCATCAGGTCGGCGTACACATGCCGTTTCTGGTCGTCCGGATCGACGATGTCCGTGGCACCCCAGACGGGCTGGAAGAGCGCCTGGTCGTCGAGCTCCAGCCGGACCAGTTCCAGGTAATAACTGCGGATCGCCTGGATCTGCTCCGCCCGGGCCTGCCGGTTCTGGACGATCAAGGACAGGGCGACACCGGCCAGCGCCAGCGCCGAGACGATGGCCGACGTGAAGCCGTACGCGGCGCCGACCTGGCTCAGCCGGTTCCAGTCCACACCTCGGGAGCCGGAGATCCCTTCCAGCACCAACGGCGACAACAGCACCACCGCCAGCACGGTCGCCGCGACGGCTGTCAGCCCGAGAGCCTTGGTCACCCGCCGGGCCACCGGTGTGGTCGTCACTGGACGATGACGGGCTATCAGGTCACTCACCCCCTGGTCGGCCTGCCCCCGTGACGGGGCCGGGCCTGGGCAGCCTACTTCCCGCACAGGGTGAGACAGCCGGGAAGAGCCGGACCGGTCACGACCGCCTCCGCGCAGCACGGGCACGGCCGTCCCTCGCTCCGCTCTCCGTGCCGAAGGGACGGCCGTGGCCACCGTTGGCGTGACCGCCCGGTCAGTACAGCTTGTTCACAGCCGTGGTCGTGGTCTTCTTGAAGGCGGTCACGGGGGCGTCGTCGAAGTCGCCCATCTGGCCCCACTTGACGACGGTGACCGTGTTGCCGTCCCGTCCGACCGACAGCAGCGCGACGTCGTTGGCCCCCCACGACGTCTCGGTGTGCAGACCGCGCACGCGAGCGCCCTCCTCGACGGGCAGCGTGCCGTAGTCCCGGACCTCGGCCTCGACATCGGGCGAGGATGCCTCGATGCGCTCGGCGCAGGTGCGGATCAGGTCGTCGTAGTGCTTCGCCAGGGCCTTGGCCAGAGCGGCTGAGTCCGCCACGACGGTCAACTGGACGGCGCCGGTGTCCAGATCGGTCCAGAACTCCCGGTTCCGGTACTCGTAGGAGGGCACGCCCTCCGTGCTCACGCAGAGACCGAGGCCCTCCGGGAACCCTTCGGTGACCGGCCCGGCGGTCCACGCCGACGTCGGATGCGGCGGGAGCTGGGTGGCCGACAGGAACTTGGGTACGGCGGCCTTGGGCGCGGCGCCGGCCGACGGGGCCGTGAGGACCGTGCCCGCGGTCAGGGCGGCGACGGCGAGTGCGGTGAGAGCGCTGGTTCGGCTGCGCATGGACATGGGTGTTCCCCCGTGGATGAGTGCGTGGACGTGAATGCCGCGGCAAGGCCGGCTGGTCAGCCCGAACCTCGTCGCCGCGACACCAGAAGCATCGACGGTCACGGCGGTCGAACGCAACGACTGACGGACGACCCGACACCATGGAACCGTCCCATGCCCTCTGACCTGCGGGAACATGGGGTGCCTGGGACACCGTTCCGGGACGGGAGGGCCCGGATGGTCCTCGTCCTGCGTCGGTACCCAGGACCGACGGCGGTCTTCCGACCATCGTCAGAGCTCCGGGGCCGTCGTGGCGGTCGCCTCCTGCGTCGGAGCGTCGGTGAGACGGGCTGCGCCCCGGAGCGCCTTCACCAGGGCCCGCAGCGCGGGATGTTCGAAGGCGATCTCCCGTACGGCCGCCGAGATCACCCGGAACGGTTCGGGGCCCCGTACCCGGCGTACGACGACCCCCGGGTGACGGGCGCGCAGTCCCAGCATCGGCATGAGGCCGACGCCGAGTCCCGCCGCGACGAAGCCCTGGGCGGTGGCGTAGTCCTCGCTCTGGACGACGAAATCAGGACTGAATCCCGCCGCCGCGCAGGAGTCGAGCACCGGTTCCAGACACGGCCCGGGAGGCTCGCTGCCGACCCATTGTTCGCCGGACAGTTGGTGCAGGTCGACGATCTCCTCGCCGGCGAGGGGATGGTCGCGGGGCAGTACGGCGGCATACGGGTCGTCGAGCAGCCGGACGAGTCGGAGGTCGTCGCCCGCGTGGTCGGGCGACCGGACCACCACGGCCAGGTCCGCACGGCCTCGCGCCACGTCCTCGAAGGGGTCGTCAGGATCGCTGAGCCGAAGGTCGACACGGACGTCGGGGTGCTCGTCGCGGAGGCGGGCCAGGGCCGGGGCCACCAAGGTGGACCCCGCGGTGGCGAAATAGCGTACGGACAGGCGACCCGTGCGCCCGGCGCGGAGGTCGGCGAGGGCGCTCTCCGCCCGTGCCACCGCCGCGCTGATCAGGGCCGCGTGCTCGGTCAGCAGCAGGCCGGCGGCCGTGGGCCGCACACCCCGGCCGACCCGCTCGAGCAGTGCCGTGCCGGCTTGTCTCTCCAGGGCCGCGATCTGCTGGCTGACGGCGGACGGTGTGTAGCCCAGGTGGGCCGCGGCGGCGGTGACCGTGCCGCTCGTGACCACCGCGCGCAGGACCTGCAGTCGCCTCACATCAAGCATGTAGTCCAGCTTAACGATCTGGGTAGAACTATTCGCTTGTTCTCACGTCCGGGCTGCGGCACGGTCGTAGGACCCGAGATCGGACGGGCCGTCGGACTGGTGGAGGAGCACAGCATGAGTACGCGGAGTGTGAGGGGCGTCGCGCGGGTGGTGGTGCTGGCCCTGCTGTGGGGCTCGACCTTCCTCTGGACCGAGCTCGCGCTCCGGGGGCTCTCCCCGCTCCAGGTGGCGTTCGTCCGCTGCGTCCTCGGCGCACTCGTCCTCGCCGTCGCCTGCCGGGTGTCGGGCCGGCGCTTTCCACGGGGGGCCACCGTGTGGCGCCGCATCGTCGTCGCGGCCTTCTTCTGCAACGCCCTGCCGTTCGCCCTGTTCAGCCTGGGGCAGCAGACCGTCGACTCGGGTCTCGCCGGCGTCCTCAACGCCACGACGCCGCTCTGGTCGATGATCCTCGGACTCGCCCTGGGCTCGGAACGAGGTCCGAGCCCGGTCCGCCTCGCGGGCCTCGGCCTCGGCTTCGCCGGTGTGCTCCTCGTCTTCGCGCCCTGGCAGACGACGGAAGGGATCGGCTGGGGCGCTCTCGCCATCCTCGGAGCGGCCGCCAGCTACGCCGTAGCGTTCACGTACATGGGCCGCACCCTCGTCGGGAAGGGAACGCCCACCCTCTCCCTCTCGGCCGGGCAGCTCGTCGCGGCCAGCGGACTGACCGGTCTCGCCCTGCCGTTGGGCGGTCTGGAGCCGGTCGGCACCGGGCCCGTGGTCGTGATCGCGGCCCTCGCCCTCGGTGTCCTGTGCACCGCGATCACGTTCCACCTCACCTACCGCGTCATCAACGACGAGGGAGCCACCGACGCGGCCGTCATCGGGTACCTCCTGCCGGTGGTCTCCGTTCTCCTGGGTGCGATCGTCCTCGGCGAGAACCTGGGCCTCAGGGTGGTGCTCGGCATGGCCGTGGTCCTCGCTGGCGTCGGGATGACACGGGCCGCGCGGAGGGAGACCGCCGACGGGGTGTCGGCCCCGGAGGCCGCGGCGGGCGACACCCCGTCCACCCGGCCAGTGGCTGCGGAGGGCGCACACTGAACGGCGCGTACGTGTCTCTTCGCGGCCGGCATGCCCCACCCGTGTCGCTTTCGTCCAAGACGGCGCCGCGGCCTGGACCTAGCCTGAGGTCAGGAGCTCAGCCCTGATGAGGAGACGCAGATGCGCAAGCTGGTCTACACCGGATTCATGTCGCTCGACGGCGTTCTGGACTCGCCCGGTGGGCCCGAGGAAGGACACCGCAGCGGCGGCTGGGTCGTGAAGGACCTCGAGTTCGTCCCGGAAGCCTGGTCGCTGAAGGCCGAGGAACTCGCCGACACGACGGCGCTGATGTTCGGCCGGCGCAGCTACGAGGCTTTCGCAGCGGTCTGGCCCGCCTCCGAGGACCACGCCTCCTACAAGGAGTTGCCCAAGTACGTGGTGTCGAGCACGCTGCCGGACGAAGCCCTCGTCGACGGGTGGGGGCCGTCGACGATCCTGCGCTCGACGGAAGACGTCGCCGAGCTCAAGGAGAGCGAGGGCGGCGCCGTCTACATCCACGGAAGCGCCGACCTGGCGCGGCGGCTGTCGGAGGCCGGCCTGATCGACCAGTACAACCTGCTCGTCTTCCCCGTCCTCCTCGGCGCCGGCAAGAGCCTGTTCCACCGGGCCGACCGTGACAAGCAGATGCTGTCCCTGCGGGAGTCGGAGAGCTATTCCAACGGAATCCTGAAGCTCGTCTACGACGTCGAGCGCTGAGCCAGGTCCAGTGCGATCGCGCCCCCCGTACCGTCACGCAGTTGTCCGGCGGTACGGCCCACGTAGGTGCGCAGGGCCCGGGCGAGGTGAGGTTCGTCGAAGTAGTCGAACTTGGCGACGACGTCGGCGGCCGAGTCACCGGCCGCCAGCCGCTCCGCCGCCGTACGGGCCCGCTCGATCTGCCGCACGGCCCCGCGCGTCAGACCGGTGGCGGCCCGGAAACGGCGCTCGACGGTCCGGCCCGAGACCGCCGGTTCGTGGCCGCGCAGCACCTCGGTGACGAGCGGGTCACGCGCCACGATCCCGGCGTCGACCAGCCGCTCCACCAGGGCCTCCGCGTCATCGGCACCCGGTGTCCGCCAGCGGGTGCCGTCCAGTCGGAACGTCCGGCGTGTGGTGTCGGGGAGTTCGACGCCGCCGTCGACCAGCCGCGGTGTGGGCATGACCCGCAGCGAGGTGCCGACGGCGAACTCGATGCCGGTGAAGGCGGCGCCTTCCGGGACGGGTGCCGTTCCCGTGCGGGTCTCGGGGCCGGTGACGGCCGCGTACGGCCTGCCGTCCTGCTCCCAGAACACCAGGCCCCAGCGCACACCCGCGACGGACGTCATCGTCGTGACCCGCTCGCTGGTGCAGGTCCATACGCTGTCGACCCAGGGCGAGTCCGACCGCCGTATCCCGAAGCGCAGCTCCACGCTCGCAGGATACGCCGGGCCGGCCGCGGGCACCGGCCGAGTGCACGACCCCGGTCCCCGCGTCACGGGTGCCGACGAGGTACTCGATCGGTGACGCGGCCGCGGCCGTTCACGGGTGACCGGGCGGCTGTCCGCAGCAGGCGACCGTCCGGCTCTGGTCGGCGCTCGCGAACGGCACCACCGCGAGCACGGCCGCCACCGCCACGAACAAGCCGAGCAGGGATTCGCGCACTGGTTCCTCCTCTCGTCGGCCGGGCCGTCGTGCCGAGCCGTGCCGCCCCCCGGCGGCCGGTTCGGCTACCACCAGTCCGTGCACTGCACCGCCTGGCCGCCTCCGCCACCACAGGCGCGGAACCGGTAGTTCGGGCTGTTGTCCGTCACCTTCGCCGCGCTGGTCAGCTGCCACCCGTCGACACCCGCCCGGAAGGGCCCGCACTGGACGTGGACGTCCCTGCCGTTCAGCGTCCAGTCCATCCAGACGTCGTCTCCGGCACGCGGGACCGTGAGCGCCGCGAATCCGTGGATCTGGCCGTCGATTTTGACGGCCCGCAGACTGATGCGCCCGACCAGCCCTTGCGGGTCACCGGGACGCAGCACCTTGTCCCCTGGTCCGGCGGGGACACCTACCGTGCTGTCGGCGATGTCGCGGAAGCCGTTCCTTCCGCCCTCGCAGTCGGACCGGGCCGCCAGTGCCGTACCCGGCGTGGCGACTGACACTCCTCCTGCCAGCAGCAAGCCGGCGGCGGCAGTACAGGCTGCTTTGGCAATGACACGTCTGGTCATGACGATGCCTCCCCTTGAGCGACGGACGGTGAGTACTGCGCGACTGCCGGCACCGTGTGCCGGAGTCCGGCAGCACCGCGAGCGCGGCCGGTGCGGCCCACCGGACGGGCCCCGCCGGCTGATCGACTGACGGCCCGTCGACTATCACACGGTGAGCACAGGGGTGTCAGCGAACCGCGGGCGCATGATGTCTGGCGATTGATAACGTGCGCGTTATGGCAGCAGGTTGGCGCAGCTGAAAGGGACCTGTCCGTGGGGGCGTTCATGTCGAAGGAGCCGAGTATCCGTCAGCTTCGGCTCTATCTCACGCTGAGCGAGGAACTTCATTTCGGACGGGCCGCCGCGCGCCTGTTCATCACGCAACCCGCGCTGAGCCAGCAGATCAGGGAGTTGGAGAAACGCCTGGGAGTGCGCGTGCTGGAGCGCACCAGCCGGACGATCACTCTGACCGAGGCAGGGCGGGCACTGCTTCCCGAGGCCCGCGCCGCGGTCGCCGCCGTCGACGGGCTGCGGCGCGTCGCCGACGCGCAGATGCGACGGGTCTCCGGCCGAGTCGTCGTGGGCACCATGGGAGCCGAGGCGGCCATGGCGCACACCCGTGCCGTACTCGGTCTGCTGCAGGACCGTCACCCCGGGACGACGGTGCAACTGGTCAACCTCGGCTTCGGCGACCACCTGGCCGCGCTCGTGGAGCAGGAGGCCGACGTGGTCTTCCTCCGCCCTCCGGTGACGGAGGAGATCGAGCTGCACCACCTGGCGACCGAGCCACGTGTGGCCTGTCTCAGCGCCGACCATCCTCTGGCGACCCTGCCCCGGCTCACCCTGGCTCAGCTCGCCGGCGTCCCGGTGGTCGACATGCCCGAGCAGGTCCCGCGCCCGTGGTGGGACTTCTGGGCGGTCGACCCCCGCCCCGACGGCAGCCGCGTCCGCTACGGTCCGGTGGTCACCGACATGGAATCGCTTCTGCACACCGTCGCCGCCGGTGAAGCGATGTGTTTTCTGCCGGCGGCCGCCCGTGAGTACTTCCCGCGCCCCGGCATCCGCTACGTCGACGTGGACGACCTCGCCCCCTCGACGTCCGCACTCGCCTGGTTGCGGCGCAGGCGGTCGGAGGTCACCATCAGAGCCATGCGGCACGCCGCCCGCGAGGCCACGAGCCGCGGCTTCCACCACGAAGTCCCGTGACGTATACGCGTTGGTCGCTTCCGGGCGCCGCGCACTCGGTGCCGACGAGTGAAGGCCGGTGACGGGGCGGGTCGAGCGCCGTCTCGCCCGTCCGCCGCTCGTGTCAAGGGACCACGTTCGTCCTCAGGCGCGGGCCAGTTCGGCCGCGCCGAAGGAGACGTCGAAGCGGTCGCACCAGATGCTGACGCTGGTGTAGCGGGCGGGGTCGACGTCGTCGGGAAGGACGTAGTTCTGGTCTCCCTTGTTGCCCTTGAGCTTGCCCAGGCTGACGTACTTCCCGTCATCGAAGACATGCCAGCCGTCCTTGCCCTCCTTCACGGGTGCGTCGGTCAGCCACACGCGGAGATCCGGCCCGTTGCTGGTGTCGAGGTCCTCCAGTCGGACGACATGGGAGCCGTCTGCCAGTTCCACGAGCTTCACGCTGCCCGATGTGGCGTGCTCATGGCTGATCAGATCACCACGGGCCACCGTCCGCGGCGCGGCCTGCGGGGCCGGTGTTCCGGCCCCCGCCGTGGGTGCGGCGGAAGTGACCACGGCCTCGGGCAGCGCCTCCTGGACGGTCTCGTCCTGCCAGAGCTTCCACGGCTGGAACCAGTACAGCCCGCAGCCGACCCCGGCCATCGCCACCACCAGCGCCGAAATGATCAACGGCCTGGTCTGAAAGGCGTTCCGCCCGCGCCCCATCGCTACCTCGCCCTTTGTCGAGTCCGTCTGCCGACACCCATTCAACGCGGCCGGAAGGGCCTGCTGCAGCAGTCGGGACATGACAGAACCCTTACGGTGCCGCCACGCCCCGCGGGGACATCATGTGGCGCGGTACGGGCCAGTGGCCCGACCACCGGATCGGCGTGTACGAGGCCGGCACCCTCCGTCCGCGCCATTTCGTCGCCTCCCGCCACCCGGTATGTGCCGTCGAACCCCACCCCGGGCTGCCGCTCGTCGCCGTCGGTACCGGTCGCTACGACGACTCGTGGGACTTCCAGGGCTGCTGCTTGCGGTGCACCTGGAGACCGGGCGCGTGACCGACCTGCTGAGCAAGAGCCGCCAAGTACGCCACCTGCGGTGGCTGGGGGACGGCAGGCTCGCCATGCTGCTCTCCCTCGAGGACAAGGACGGCGGCTTCCGCAAGGGCTTCGAACCGGCCGTCGCGTCGGACGACTGGCTGTCCGTTCCGTCCGGTCTGGTCGACCCCGATCAGGCGCGCCATCCCACGATCGAGAGCGAACCCGCCACAAGGAGCCCTCGTCCTCGCCGACTCGGCCGGCTCAGGTGACGACCGAGACGGCGAACGGCCGGAATCCGCGGGCGCGGATCACGTGCGGCACGAACAGGACGGCTGCCTCGGTGGCCCGTGCGGTCTCCACTCCCCCGAGGTCCACGATCCACTCCTCGCGCCAGCCGAGGTCGGCCAGGAGCCCGCGAACGGTCTCCTTGGCCGCCCGGTCGTCCCCGGAGAGGAAGACGCCGGCCGGCTGGGAGAGCGACCCGGGCGCGGTCATCACCGAGTGCAGCATCGTGTTGAGCGTTTTGACCACGTGCGTGTCGGGGAGCGTCCGCTGCAGCTTCTCCGCGAGGCTCGAGTCGTGGTGGAGGAGGTCGGCGGGCAGCCCGTCCGGCCCGTCGACGGTGGCGTTGGAGACGTCCACGAGGATCTTGCCTCGGAGCTCGTCGCGCAGGGCGGCGAGCCGCTCAAGGGAGCCCGCGCCCGGTGTGGCGTTGACGACGACGTCCGCCGACCGTGCGGCCTCGGCTGCGGCGCCCGGCGCACGGTCCGCCACGGTCACGTCGTGCCCGGCGCGTGCGAGGGCCGTCGCGAGGCCGCCGCCGACTCGGCCGTTGCCCAGAATGCCGATCTTGGTCATGGTGATGGTCCTTCGCGTGCTGGTGGTGAGGGTCAACGGGACAGCGAGGCCGCGGCCTCGGCGTGCACGCCGGGCGCGGCGGCCAGGAAGCTCTCGCTCCGCGGGGTCCACGGGCGGCCCTCGACGTCGGAGACGTGCCCTCCGGCCTCCCTGACGAGCAGCGCCCCGGGGAGCAGGTCCGCGCGGGCGCCGGAGAACTGCCAGAAGGCGTCGATGCGCCCGGCCGCCACGTTCAGCAGGTGCAGGGTGGCCGGCACGGACGTCCGGACCACGAGGGCGTCGAAGAGCATCGAGGTGATCGATGAACCGACCCGGCGCACCACTTCCTCGTCCTCGTCCGGCCTGGCCTGGCTCGTGGCCACGATGCCCAGGCCCAGGTCCGTGGTGGGCGCCACGCGCAGTGGGCGGCCGTCGAGGTGGGCGCCCCGGCCGGCGAGCGCGGTGTAGGTCTCGCCGGTCAGCGGCAGGTGGACCACGGTGAGCGCCGGCTGGTTGTCCCGCACGAGGGTCGCGGTCACCGCCCAGTCCGGCAGGGCGTGCAGGTGGTTGACGTTCCCTTCGGCGGGGTCCACGACCCACCACTCCCCGGGCGGCAGGGCGCCTCCGTCGAGCTCCTCCTCCACCCAGTGCGCCTCGGGGCGCAGTCGGGTGAGGCGGGGGCGGAGAACACCGAGAGCCACGTCGTCGTTGACGGCGAGCGCCCGCATCAGCTCGTCGCGCGTCTTGTAGCGGACCACGTCGCCGTAGCGCCGGCGCAGCGCGGCGCCCGCCTCGCGCACGGCGGTCACGGTCGACTCCAGAAGTGCGGTGTCCCGGGCGAAAGCCTCATGGGGTGAACCATCCGGTTCGCGCGGCGATTCGGGCATGGCGGTGCTCCTGTCGGAAAGAGGGTGACGTCGATCGCGGCAGCGGCGTCGGAATCCGAGACCTCGTGCCGCGCCCGCTTCTCGACCGTAGAAGGGGACACCGTTAACAACAAGTGCATGCAAAGCACGCCTAGGATGACTCTCATGCAACTGGATCTGAATCTGCTCACGGCGCTGGACGCGCTCCTCGAGGAGGGCAGCGTCGCCGGAGCGGCCGAGCGACTGCATGTCACCGCCCCCGCGATGAGCCGGAGCCTCGGTCGGCTCCGGCGTGCCACGGGGGATCAGATCCTGGTCCGCACCGGGCGCACGATGACGCCGACGCCGTACGCCATCGCCGTCCGGGAGCAGGTGCACGACCTGCTGCAGCAGGTGCACGGCGTGCTGGCACCGAGCCGTGAACTCGACCTGACGACGCTGGAACGCACCTTCACCCTTCGCTGGCACGACGCGCTCGTCGCGGTCAGCGGACCCGCGCTGCTCGCCGCGGTGCGCCGGCAGGCGCCTGGTGTGCGGTTGCGCTACATCGCGGAATCGAGCATCGACACACCGGAGTTGAGGCGCGGCGAGGTCGACCTGGCCGCGAACGCCGATCCTCCGGCCGCGCCCGAGATCCGCACCGACCGGGTGGCCGAGTCACGGCACGTCGTCGTCGTACGGCGCGGCCACCCGCTGACCCGCGTCAAGACGGTGGGAGCCGCACGGTACGCCGCGGCCGAGCACATCACCGTCTCGCGGCGAGGACGCCTCGGCAACGTCCTCGACGACGCACTCGCGCGGCTCGGCCTCACACGGCGCGTGGTGGCGAGCGCGCCCACCGAGGCGGCGGCCCTGGCGTTCGTGCGCGACTCCGACCTCCTCGTCACGGCCCCGGAGTCCACCACGCGCCCGATGGCCGCCCAGCTCGAACTCGCCTTGCTGCCCCTGCCGTTCGACCTGCCACCGGCTCCGGTGTATCTGTCCTGGCATCAGCGCTACGACACCGATCCCGCCCACATCTGGTTGCGCGATCTCGCCCGCACGGCACTCGCCGACGCGACGTAGGGATATGCGCGAGGGAGCGCACCCGTGCACCGAAGGCGGGCCCGCGTGTCAGACGAACGCGCTCTCCCCGGTGATCGCCTTGCCGACGATCAGCGTGTTCATCTCCCTGGTGCCCTCGAAGGAGTAGATCGCCTCCGCGTCGGCGAAGAAGCGTGCGACGTCGTAGTCCAGGACGATGCCGTTGCCCCCGAAGATCTCCCGCGCCCAGGCCACGACCTCCCGCATACGAGCCGTCACATGGGCCTTCGCCAGGGAGGAGTGCTCGTCGCGGAACACACCGGAGTCCTGCAGCCGCGCCAGTTGCAGGAGCATGCCCCAGCTCGACGTGATGTTGCCCAGGCTCTTCACCAGGAGGTCCTGGACGAGCTGGAAACCCGCGACCGGCCGGCCGAACTGCTGCCGTTCGGTGGCGTAGCGCAGCGCCAGTTCGTAGGCGCCGATCATCACGCCGAGCGCCTGCCACGCGACGCCGCTGCGCGTGGCGCGCAGGATCTCGGCGACATCGCGGAAGGAGGACGCGTTCTGCAGCCGGTCGGCTTCCGGTACGCGGACGTCCTCCAGGGTGATGTCCGCGTTCTCGACCATGCGCAGCGAGGTCTTGTTCGCGATCCTCTCCGCCGTGAAGCCCGGGGTGCCCTTGGCGACGACGAACCCCTTGACCTGGTCGTCCTCGACGTCCCGGGCCCAGACCACCACGTGGTCGGCGAAGGTCGCGTTGCCTATCCAGCGCTTGGCGCCGTTGAGCACCCATGTGTCGCCGTCGCGCCGGGCGGTGGTGCGCATGCCGGCCGCGATGTCGGAGCCATCGAGCGGTTCGGTGAGCGCGAACGCGCCGACGGTGTCCATCCTGGCCATCCCGGGCAGCCAGCGGTCGCGCTGGGCCTGGTCGCCCCCGGCCTGGATGGCGTACATCGCGAGCCCGTTGTGGACGCCGAAGAAGGTGGCGACCGAGGCGTCGACCCGGCTCATCTCCATGGCCATCATCCCCGTCAGCAGGTGGCTGGCGGCGGGGCTGTGGTCGCCGTATCCCTCGTACGGCAGGCCGACCAGTCCGCTCTCCCGGAACCTGCCGATCAGTTCCTCGGGGAAGACGCCCTCGGCCCAGTGCTCCGCCACCAGCGGCGCGACCTGATCCCGCATGAACTCCCGCGTCCTGACCAGGGTCTTGCGCTCCTCCGGCGACAGGGCGCCTTCGAAGTCGTAGAAGTCGGCGGCGTTCTGCGGATCCGTATGCGTAGTCATGGATGCCGTCTTCCACGCTTCCGCCGCGTGATGCGTGGGTCCGGACGGCCCTCCCCGGACGGGCCACGCAGGGCCCGAGGCCCGGGCGGGCGCCGCGGCCGGTGGCGCTCCCGCGGGGCCCGGACCACCGTCGCGACGCCTTCGCCGACGCGGGCCGGGTGGTCGTCCCCCTCTGCTGTCAATCGTCGAGATGCTGCAGCAGGACGTCCGGGGCGTGGGTGCCGGCGCGCGCCCGATCCGGGGCGAAGGCGGTGTCGCCCGTGACGAGGCAGGCGTGCTCCAGCAGGCGGTCCTCGATGTCCTCGGCAGTTGCCTTGCCGACCAGCAGATCCATCGCGTAGCCGTCCTCCAGCGCGACGAAGGACCGCCCGAGGGCCGAGGCGTCGCCGCGCAGGTCGAAGTCGCCGCTCCGCTGACCGAGGAGGAGGACCTGCCGGTACAGGTCGGCCTGCCGGCCGGTGAAGGCACGCTGCTGTTCTGCGGCGCTCTCGCTGCGGAGCGCCACCGGGAACAGCTCGAAGAGCAGACGCGTGCTCTGCTCGCCCTCGCCCGGCCAGGGGACGCCGGAGCGGATGCACGCGCACAGGCGTTCGACCGGGCCGCTCTCCGCCGCGATGGCCCGCTCGCGGCTGACGAAGTAGGTGGCGGCGCTGCGCTCGAAGACCGCGGCGAACAGTTCCTGGATGTCGGAGTAGTAGTAGAGGACGGAGGCGGGGGTCACGCCGGCCGCGCGGGCGACGTCCCGGAGCTTGGTGGCGGTGGCCCCGAGTTCCACCACGGTCCTGGCCGTCGCCTCGATCAGCTGTGCACGGCGTTCCGTCTGGTTGCGAGGTCGGGCCATGCGGTCATGCTCGCACACTCACCCAGGGCCTCCGAGGCCGTGCCCGGCTACCTATTGACCCTGCCGTGATTCGTTAACTAAATTTCGTTTAACGAATCCCGACACACATCTGGTGATCCATGTCGCGCCCTCTCCCCCTCGTCCTCGCCCAGGCACCCCGACGCGCCGCCGACGATCTGGACGGCCTGGCCGCCGACGTGCGCCGCCGCACCACGGGACTGCCAGCGCAGCCACTGGTCGTCTACCCGGAGCTCCACCTCGGCGGCCCCATCGGTACCGACGCCCCAGCGAGCACCCCCGAGGCCCTCGCCGAGCCCTTGGGCGGACCCCGTGACCGCGCCCTGGCCGAACTCGCCGGCGACCTCGGCATCTGGCTCGCTCCGGGCAGCGTCTACGAGCGAAGGACCGACGGACGCGTCCACAACACCGCCCCGGTCTACTCACCGCGCGGGCAACGCGTCGCGGCCTACCGGAAGATCTTCCCCTGGCGTCCCTACGAGACGGTCACCCCCGGCGCCGAGTTCACCGTGTTCGAGCTCGACGGCATCGGCCGCGTGGGCCTCTCGATCTGTTATGACGCCTGGTTCCCCGAGACCACGCGCCACCTCGCCTGGATGGGCGCCGAGCTGGTGCTGAACTTCGTGCAGACGTCCGGCAGCGACCGCTCCCAGGAATGCGTACTGGCGCGCGCCAACGCCATCGTCAACCAGCTCTTCGTCGCCAGCGTCAACTGCGCCGCCCCCGTCGGCACGGGCCGCAGCCTGCTCGTCGACCCGCAGGGCACCGTGCGCGCCGAGGCCCCGGCCGACAGCGACACGACCCTCACCGACGTGATCGACCTCGACGAGGTGACCAATGTCCGACGGCACGGCACCGCCGCCCTGAACAGGCCCTGGCAGCAGTTCCGCCCCGACGACGCCCCCCTGGCCCTCCCGCTGTACCAGGGCCGGATCGACCCCGCGACCTGGACCGGCCGCACCACCGGGGCCCCATGCCTCGGAGAGTCCGACGAGGTCCGTCCTACACTCGTGGAAGCGAGAATGCCGTGACAGATCAGCCCACCCGTATGCGAGGAGACCTCGGAGTGCTCTCCGTGGTCGCCTTCGGCGTCGCCTACATGGCGCCCGCCGTCGTCACGTCGATCTTCGGCGTCATCGCCGCCACCAGCGAAGGCGCCGCCCCCACCGCCTACATGATCGCCACGGGCGCGATGCTGCTGACCGGCCTGAGCTACGCGAAGATGGCCAGGGTCCACCCCAGTTCCGGGTCCGTGTACACCTACGCGCGCAAGGAGTTCGACTCCCGCATCGGCTTCCTCGCCGGATGGGCCCTCCTGCTCGACTACCTCTTCCTGCCGATGGTCGCCTGGCTGCTCCAGGCCATCTATCTGCACGCCCAGTTCCCCGCCGTCCCGGCGTGGGCCTGGCTGGCCATCAACGTGACCCTGGCCACCGCCATCAACGTCATCGGCCTCAAGGTCGCCGACCGGGTCAACCGCATCCTGCTGATCGGCGTCACCACCGTCCTCCTCGCCGTCGCCCTCCTGTGCCTGCGCCACGGCCTCGGCCACGGAGGCGGTTCCGCGGCCGTCCACGCCTTCTGGAACGACGCCACCAGCTTCTCCGCCGTCACCGCGGCCGCCGCCGTCGCCGCCTACGCCTTTCTCGGCTTCGACGCGGTGAGCACCCTCAGCGAAGAGGTGCGGGACCCGCAGCGCACCATCCCCCGCAGCATCATCCTGACCGTCCTCACCGGCGGCGGCGTCTTCATCGCGATCAGCTTCCTGATGCAGTGGGCCCACCCCGGCGGCTCCTTCACCGACGAGGACAGCGCCGGCTACCTGCTGTTCACCACGGTCGGCGGACAGACCTTCGCTGACATCGCCAACATCGTCAGCATGCTCGGCGGCTTCGCCTCCTGCGTGGCGATCCAGGCCAGCACCAGCCGCCTGATGTTCGTCATGGGCCGCGACGGCGCCCTGCCCCAGCGCGTCTTCGGACGGCTGCACACCAAGCTGCTCACGCCCGTCACGAACGTACTGATCATCGGTGCGGTCGGCCTGCTGGCCATGAACCTCTCGCTCGCCGAGGCCACGTCCTTCATCAACTTCGGCGCCTTCCTCGGCTTCACCCTCGTCAACCTCTGCGTCATCGCCTACGCCGTACGGCAGAGGAGCTCCGGCATCCGCCACTCGCCCCTCGCCTTCTTCCTGCTGCCCGCCGCGGGCGCCGTGATCGACGTCTACCTGATCACCCAGCTCGGCGGGACGGCGGTCAAACTGGGCCTCGGGTGGCTTCTGATCGGCATCGTCTGGCTCGCGGTCATCACCAACGGCTTCCGCAGGCCCGCCCCCGAGCTGCGGCTCCAGACCGACACGGAGGGAGATCCCGCGCCGTCGGAACCCTCCGATCCTGTCGCCCCGTCGGCGTAGGACACGTCCGAAGCTGGTTTCGAGGCGGCTCACTCAGGGGGGCGGGAACGCCGGGTGCGGGAGCTGTAGGCGTCCCAGTCGGCGCGTCCGCCCGGGCCCATCACCCCGACGTCGACGGCGAGCTCCTCGGCGGTCGATCGTCGCAGCTCCCGACGGGCGACGCGGGTGACGACGGCGGGAAACAGCGGCCGCAACGGCTGGCACCAGCGCAGCCAGGGCGGGGCGTAGATGTGCAGGGCGCGGCGGTCGACGCCGGCGGTGAGCCATTCGGCCACCTTGTCGGGGCTGTGCACACGGCGTGCAAACCACGGCTGGTGGCCCCGCAGGGCCCGCAGGACCGGGTGATCGTCCAGTCCGCTGATCATGTCGGTTCCGGTCCAGTGCACGTAAGCGATGCCGACGGTGACACCGTCGGGCTCGACCTCGCCGCGCAGGGCTCGTGCGAAGGATTCCGCACCGGCCTTGGAGGCGCAGTAGGCGCTCATCATGGGTGCCGAGCCGAAGGCGGCGGTCGAGGCGATCTGCAGGAAGTATCCGCGGGTGCGCGCCAGCTGCGGCAGGAAGGCGCGGGCCGTGTTGGCCGCACCGATCAGGTTGACGTCGATGACACGCCGCCACAGGTCGGCGTCCGTCTGGCGGAACGGGCCGCCCGCCGCCACGCCCGCGTTGGCGACGACCACGGACGCGTCCCCCAGCTCCCGCGCGACCTGCTCCGCCGCGTGGTCGAGTGCGTCCTGGTCGGTGACGTCCGCCTCGACGCACAGGGCCGGGCCGGGAAGTGCCGATGCCGCCTGACGGAGGGACTGCGCCTCGCGGCCCAGCAGGGCGACGTGCATACCGGCGCCGGACAAGCGCCGTGCGAGGGCCGAGCCGATTCCGCGGGCGGCCCCGGTGACGACAGCGACCCGCCCCCGCAGCGGGTCGTGGACGGCGTCGTTGTGCATACGGTTCTCACTCTCCACTGCTGCGACGTGTCGGCGCATTCCGCGTGTGGCCTCCCTGGCACTGGGGCCGCTGAAACCCTGGTCGGCGCCCCCTCATCCCTTCGGGCCACTGCAGCGGCGCCGGGCTCCGTCGGCCGGGGGCTCGTCACGTGTTCGCCGGGCGAGCACCGTACGGATGCACAGGTGCGCCCTCCGCCTGCCTCAGGCGGTACCGGCACTAGGCACGCGTCGGCCCACAGGCAGCGTGGTGCGAGGTAGCCTGCGGCAACGACCCCGACACCCATACGAGGACCGACTGATGAGCCGAGCCCTGGTGAACGGCGCCACGCTCCACTTCGACGACACCGGCCCGTCGACGGGGCTGCCGGTCCTCCTGATCCACGGGCACCCTTTCAACCGCACCCTGTGGGCTCCGCAGAGCGAGGAGCTGACCGCGGCCGGTTACCGCGTCATCACCCCGGACCTGCGGGGGTACGGCGAAAGCGACGTCACTCCCGGGCCGGTGTATCTGTCCGATTTCGCGGACGACATCGTCGGACTCCTGGACTCGCTCGGCATCCGGCAGGCGGTCGTCGGCGGGGTCTCGATGGGTGGTCAGATCGCCATGGAGGTCCACCGCCGCCATGCCCGCCGCGTGCACGCGCTCGTCCTGTCGGACACCTCCGCGCCCTCCGAGACAGCCGACGGCAAGGCGTTCCGCAACCGCCTGGCCGACCGGTTGCTCGCCGAGGGCATGACCGGCTACGCGGACGAGGTCATCGACAAGATGCTGGCCGCGTACAACGTCACCGCTCTACCGGATGTGGCCGCACGCGTGCTGGCGATGATGCGTGCCACCGATCCCCGCGGCGCCGCGGCCGCCCTGCGCGGGCGGGCCGAACGGCCCGACTACCGGGAGACGCTCGCCGGCGTGCGGTGCCCGGTGCTGATCGTCGTCGGTGCCGACGACGTCTACACCCCCGTGTCCGACGCCGAAGCCATCGCCCGTCTCGTCCCGCACGCCGTACTGTGCGTCGTCGAGGGTGCCGGGCACCTTCCGGGCGCGGAGCGGCCGGAACGCTTCAACAAGGCTCTGCTGGAGTTCCTGCGGACACAAGTAGCCGGCCTGGCCTGACGACGGGCCACCACAGTCCCGGCGGACGTGGCACCACGAACGAGAGCGGACCCCGACGGATGGCCCCGGACACAGAGCGCACGCTGAGCGGCTGGATCTTCGAGACGAACCTGCGGCCCTTCTGCGAAGCGGTCGCGGAGTTCGCCGGATACGCATTCGACGACTCGGACTGGCTGGCCGTGGAGACCGCCCTGCCTTCGACGGACGTCGATCAGGACACCTGGTACGACTACCCCCTCCACGGCTCCGTTGCCGTGACCCTGCACGTCGCCGCCGACCCGGGGTCCTCGGTGGTCGTCGTCAAGGTCACGGGCCGGCTCGACGACCGCATACAGGCCCGGATCGAGGCGGCGCTGTTCATCTTCGCGACATGGCACCTCACCTGACGCGGCCTGCTTCCCGGGTGGGCCCTCGGTCGTCGCCCCCCCTTGCCCGGGAGGCCGCGCTGTGGCTGACTGGCAGCGGCGCCGAGGGGGACCGGATGGGCAGCTGGGTAGTGATCGCGGAGTACTACAGCGATGTGCAGAGAACCGAGTTCGTCTGCCGTGGGCTGGAGACCAAGGACCAGGCGCTGGAGGCACTGCGTGCGGCCCTCCACACGTACGCGCCGAGCAAGAAGATCATCGAGAAGCGGCGCCAGGTGTACCGCTACCCCGACCGGGAGACGTACCTGGTCGTCATCAAGGGCAGGCTCACGGAGTGGGAGTGCACCCTGCGCGTCGCGGAGCTGATCTCGGACTCGAACGACCCGGCCGTGGCCGTGCGAGCGGGGCAGTGACCCCCGTTCGCACCGGCTGACCGGCCGGGCGTACGGACGCGGTCGTGCGAGGACGACGTGGAGCGGAACCGCCGCACGGGTCCGCGCGAGGCCGGTCAAGGCGGTCAGGCGGCCCTCGGCAGCGTCAGCCCCAGCCGGATCTGGCTGTCCGCGGTGGCCACGATGGAGTCCGCGACGTCACGGGGTGTCCAGCCCAGCACCGTACGCGCCTTGTCGTTGCTGATGAGGGGGATCCTGCCGCCGAGGACAGCGGCGTCGCGCAGTGCCGGGTCGGTCTTCGCGGCCTCGCGGACCTCCTCGATCGTCAGCTCCCAGGAGGGCAGCAGATCGGCCGCCGCGGGAAAATGCTCCCGCAGGATCCGGGCCATGCCGAAGAAGCTGATCGCCGGCCCTCCGACCGCGATGAAGCGCTCGCCGGCCGCGTCGGGGTGCACCATGGCGCGCAGGTGGAGGTCCACGACGTCCCGTACGTCGACGGCACCGAAGTACATGATCGGCACGGTCGGCATCCGCCCGGTCAGCATGGCTTTGACGAGACCGACCGACGCGTTGGGGCGGTCGCCCAGCTGAGGTCCGAAGATGCCGGTCGGATTGACGACCGCCAGTTCGATGTCCGGGTGGGCGCGGGCGTAGTCCCACGCGGCCCGCTCGGCCAGGACCTTCGACCTGTGGTAGGCGGGCAGGCCCTCGGTGTCCGGGTCCGTCCAGTCGTCCTCCGTGTACCGGTCGTCGGGTGTGCGCGTGTATCCGACCGCGGCGTAGGAGGACGTCATCACGACCCGCGGCACCTCGGCCCTGCGGGCCGCCGAGAGGACACGCAGGGTGCCGTCGCGTGCGGGGAGGATGATGTCCTCCTCCCGCTCCGGCGGGGTGAACGGGAAGGGCGACGCGTGGTGCAGTACGTGGCTGACGCCGTCCATGGCGTCGGCCCAGCCGTGGTCGGCGGCCAGGTCCGCGACGGCGAACTCCAACCGGTCCCCGGGGTCGACGCCGGCCTGCCGGAGCGTCGCCCGTACTTCGGTCTCCTGCCCGGGCTCGCGGACCGTCACCCGGGTCGGGTGGCCCTCGCGGATCAGCCGGGCGACGGAGTGGCTGCCGAGGAACCCGGTACCGCCGGTGACGAGCACCGTCCCGCGGCCCGAGGTGCTGTGGATGAGATCTTCTGTGCTCAAGGGGTTCACTCTTTCGGTGTGATGTCGTGCATGACGCGTGTGACGTCCTCGACGGCCTGCTTCTCGGCCTCGGCGTCCCCACGGACGCGCGCGTCCCACAGGTCGGCTTTGCGGCGGAGGTAGGTCAGCCGCAGCTGCGACTGCTCGATGTCGGCGGCGAGCTTGTCCGCCTGGGCGGCGAACAGATCCCGCTGGGCGGCCGCCGCGGAATCTCCCTGTGCGAGCAGGTCCAGGTAGCGGCGCATCCCGCTGACCGTCATGCCCGACGAGCGCAGGCAGGCCAGCGCCACGACGCGTTCCACGGTCGCCGGTCCGTAGCGGCGGTGACCGCTGGACGCGTCCCGGGCGACCTCTCCCAGTAGGCCGATCTGCTCGTAGTAGCGCAGCGTGGGTTCGCTGAAGCCCGAGCGTCTGGCCATCTGCTGGATGGTCAGGTCCCCGGTCCGCTCTCTGGTCGCTCTCGCCATGCCGACAGCCTCCGATACCTCAAGCGCTTGAAGTCAAGCTCACTCCTTCGAAGCCCTGTCGCCACCGGTCACCGAGCTGGTCGGACGTCCGCGCGAACGGATGCCTCGGCCGCCGGTCGCGGCGCGCATGCGGCTATGTTCGGAGGAGGGAGCGCAGGGGCATCGCCGAGGCGCCGCCGGACGCTTCCTTCCACACAGGTGGTGCGAGAAGGGAATGCTTGCCTCGATGAACCACCAGAAGGTGCGGGACCAGATGAGCGACGCCGTCGTCCGTGTCCAGGCGGGTACGCCGTTCAAGGAGATCGCCCACCTGCTCCAGGAGTACGACATCACCGCGGTTCCCGTCGTGGACGACGAGAACCGTCCACTGGGGGTGGTGTCGGAGGCCGACCTGCTGCAGAAGATGTGGGGCGAGCTGCAGGAGGGCGAGGACGAGATCGACGCCTCCGCGGGGCCGGCCAAGGCCCGCGCCACCGACGCGGCGGGACTGATGACGTCGCCGGCGCTGTGTGCGCGGGAGGACTGGAGCGTGGTCGACGCGGCCCGGACGATGGCACGGCACCGGGTCAAACGGCTCTTGGTCGTCGACGCCGAAGGCCGCCTGATCGGCGTGGTGAGCCGGAGCGACCTGCTGCGGGTGTACCTGCGGTCGGATCAGGCGATCCGCAGGGAGATCGTCGAGGAGGTCCTCGTCAAGGCCCTGGGCGAGTCCCCGTCCGAAGTGCAGGTGGACGTCACCCACGGTCATGTCGTGCTCAGTGGGCGCCTGTCGTCCCGGACGGCCGTCCCCGTGCTGGAGGACATGTGCCGGGAGGTCGACGGGGTGGTGGCCGTGGAGTTCAGGCAGCCACCCGCAGCGGGCCCCGACGACCCGCCGGGGCCCCCGGACCGCTCCGTCTGAGCGGTGGGCGGGGGCTCCGTCCCGTTCGCACCGGGTGGCTCCTCGCGGAGGGAGTCAGGCGTCGGCGAGGAGAGGGTCGTAGGGACTGTGCGTGCGCCGGCCCGCCATGAAGGCGAGGAAGTCGCCCACGAAGGCGCTGCGCCCGTAGGTACCGTCGGTGGTGGAGAGGTCGCGGTGGAAGGCGGTGCGGAAGAGGGCCCGGTACTCCTCCGCGTCGATGGTCCCGCTGCCGTCCTTGTCGGTGGCGTCGAAGAGGACCTCGGCGACCCGGATGAGCGCGGGCCCTGCGAGCGAGGGGACGGCGGCGGCGTACTCCTCGGCGCTGACGCGGCCGTCGCCGTCGGTGTCGAGGGCGGCCTGAAGCTCGCGCCACCAGGCGGCGAAGGCGTCGTAGAGCCGGGTCTCCTCGGGCTCGTCCAGGTCGAGGCGGGTGGACAGTTCGCGGGCCATGGCCGCGAGGTCGGGCCAGTCGAGGTGGCCGTCGCCGGTCTGGTCCAGCACCTCGCGGAAGAACTCCTCCGCCGAACGCCGGCCTTCGCCCGAGGGAGCCGGTGCCGGGTCGGGGGCCGTGTCCGCGCTCAGCGGGGTGAGGAGGCGCAGCAGTGCCGACGCCTGCTTGATACGGGCGTGCAGCGCGGTCACGGTCCGGGCGCGGGGATCGTCGCTGTCGGGCGAGAGGGACAGGACCTCGATGATCGTCTCGGCGTCGAACCAGCCGGCGGGCAGGAACCGGGTGAGCCCGGCCGCGAGGTAGGCGCCCTGCATGAGGGTGGGGGCGCCCGGCATCTCCGGCAGCCCGGCCTTGCGCCGGTACGCCTCGGGGAGCGAGGCGACGGTGATCGCGCCGAGGAGCGGGCCGACGACGGCCCGGCCGGCCGCCCACAGCGTCGGCGCACCGCCGAGCAGCGCCGGGGCGGGCAGATGGTCGAAGAGCCGGTAGAGGATGACGCGGGCGGCCTCGGTGTTCTCCAGCTCCTCCTCGACGACCCTGTCGAAGTACCGCCAGAAGTCGTTCAGGTCCTCGGGGAGCTCCCCCGCGTCGCCGTCGAGCGCGGCGAGGAACGCGCGGTACTCGGCGTACAAGCGCTCCATGGTGTCCTGGTCGAGCGGCTGGCCGCTCAGCCGGCACATGGTGACGGCGCTCTCGAAGAGCGTGGCGACGACCCAGGCGCGGGTCGCGCGGTCCATGGCGTCGTAGGCACGGCCGCGGGAGTCGGAACCGCTCATCCGGGCGTGCAGCCGGTTGAGCCGTGCGGCCTCCCGTTCGCGTACCGCCGGGTCGGCGTCGAACATGCGGCGCATGCTGAGGAAGGTGTTGCGCAGCCGGCGCCACGGGTGGGCGACGAAAGTGGAGTTGTCGGCGAGGGCGGCGCCGATCTGCGGGTGGGCGGCCTCCAGCACGGTGGCGCGGATCATGGCCGGCGCCCAGCGCGGGTCGTCGAAGAAGGCGCGGAACTGGGATTCCGGGCCGAACAGGGGTGTCTCGTCGGCCGTTGTGGTGGTTCCAGTCGTCATGACGGGTCTCCGTTCGTCTGGGATGGCACGCCGCCGAAGCGGCGGTCACGGCGCCGGTACGTCTGCAGGCAGGCGAGGAAGTCGGGGGCCCGGAAGTCCGGCCAGAGCGCCTCGGGGAAGACCCACTCGGCGTAGGCGACCTGCCAGAGCATGAAGTTGGAGATGCGCTGCTCGCCCGACGTGCGGATCACGAGGTCCACGTCGGGGGTGTCGGGGAACGGAAGGTGGTCCGCGAAGAGGTGCTCGGTCACCTCGTCGGCGGGGGTCCCGTGGCGGATCAGGGACCGGGCGGCCTCGACGATGTCCCTGCGCCCGCCGTGGTCGAAGGCGACGGTCAGCGTCATCCCCTGGTTGTCTGCGGTCACGGTCGCCAGGTCCTCGAAGTCCTGGGCCAGTTCACGGGGGATGCGCGGGTCCGCGACCCCGAGGAAGCGGCAGCGGATGCCACGGGCGAGCAGCAGCGGCGCGTGCTTGCGCACGACCCGGCGGACCAGGCGCATCAGGTAGTCGACCTCGGTACCGGGACGGTTCCAGTTCTCGGTGGAGAACGCGTACAGGCTGAGCCACTCGACGCCGGCCGTCCGGGCCGCCTCGATGATGTCGATGACGGTGGTCTCCGCGGCCCGGTGGCCCGCCGTCCGGGGAAGCGAACGCCTTTGCGCCCAGCGGCCGTTGCCGTCCATCACGCAGGCCACGTGCCGCGGTACCGGACGGGACGGGTCCTCGTCCCGCCACTGATCGCCGCGCTCGGTCACACCCACCCCGCATCACCCCTGCACGCGCCCTCACAGGCGCGTTCCCTTTTCAGGAGTCTGACGGCGAGGGGGGATCTTGACGGGCCGAACGGGCGAGGCGTCACCCCTGACTCATGTGCCCGAATCCTTACGGCGTCGGCCACTTCCCGCTCAAACCACGATCGGCGCGCCTGGGTCGGTCAGACCTGGCCGGTCTGCTGGATGCTGTCGCCGCGGTTGTTGATCGCGAGGTAGGTGCCGATGCGCCGGAAGTCGTTGATCACGCCGAACATGCTCTTGTCCGACGGGACGAGTGCCCGGAGCGGGGAGCCGGCCGGCAACCGGTCGAGGAGCGCCTGCTTGTAGGCGTTGAAGACCCTCGCCGTGTAGCCGGGCTCCGTCGCCGCGTTCATGCGGTGGTCGTTGGTCACCGCGATCGAGGCGAGGTCCATCAGGTAGCAGTCGATCAGGTCGGTGACGTCCCCGGACCGTGCGCCGTCCGCTCCGGCGGCCGCGTCCTGCTCCAGGATGACGGCCATCGCCACGACGATGTCGCGGTAGATCCCGTGCCGGGTGCTGCTGGGGAACGCGGCCATGATGTGGTCGGCCTGGCCGGCGCCCTCGGTGCTCATCGTGCGCGGTGTCTTCAGATCGGTCAGGCCGGGAACGGCGAGCGGGACGCCCGCGAACATCTTCTCCTCGTCGGGGATGTTCGTGTTCCGGGACGCGAGCGGGTGCAGACCGATCTCGTGGGCCAGCATCCCCATGATGTGGCCGATGTCGTACTTCTCGAAGTAGTAGCTCGCGAGATTGATGTCCACCCCGGCCTCGCCCCGGTCGATCACGTCGGCCGGCGTCTCCGTGGTGCGCAGATGCAGGGTGAGACGGCAGGGGCGCCCGCCGACGTACTCCCGGATCGTGTCGTGCCGGCGCAGCAGGTCCATGATCCGGACGGCCTTGGCGAGGTACCGGTCCTCGGTGAACTTCAGATTGGTGAAGGTGAAGTTCCCCGACGAGAACGGCACGTGGGTGGGCTCGGCCGGGGCGTTCGGGTCCTGCTGCATCCGCGCCGGGACCCCGTCGGCCGCCGCGGAGCCGACGCCCTGCTCGGGCAGGGAGACCGGGTCCACCCAGAGCGAGGTGTGCGGGACGGGTACGGCCGCGGCACGGGCCGCGTCCCAGGTCGGGGCGTCCGTCGTCGGGGCCGGCGTGACGTCCCCGATGAGGGCGCCGAGCAGGGCCAGGTGCCGGCCGCGGAGACCGCCGGCGGTGAGCGAGGAGTCCTCGGGGGGCTCGTTCGAGGCACCGAGGAGGCTTCCCGGCACATGCGGGCGGTGCGGGGACGCCGCGTCGCGGTACTCGTCACGCAGGCCCAGTTGGTGGGTGAGCTCATGGACGAGCTGGACCGGGTCGGCGTCGGCCCACCAGGTGTTCTGGTCCATCACCCGGTCGCGGCCCACCAGGTCCACGGTCAACTGCGGGCTCTCGGACGGGTCCACGTGCTCGACGGTGACGTGCAGGCGGTCCCCGTTGGGCAGACGGTGGGCGGGGGCGTTCAGGAACTCCCGCACACCCGCCGCGAGCCGTTCGCGTACCCGCGCGGCCTGGTCCCGCGGTCCCCGGATCGCCAGGCGCACGGTGAGGTCGGTGACCGGCTCCCCGTCGTAGGAGAAGCGGCGGGCGTCGAAGCCGGCCCGCACCACGAAGCGGGGACGGCCGTCGCGCGGGCGGGGTGTGACCGCGGAGGTCCGCTGCGGGGGCGGGTCCGTGCGCTGCGGCAGCCGGGGGCGCGCCTCGTCCCCGGTCAAGGGCTGCTGGATGCTGTCGCCGCGGTTGTTCGTCGCCAGGCTGGTGGCGAGCTGGGCGAAGTCGCGTACGACGCCGAACAGTCCCTTGTCGGCGGGCAGGAGGGGGCGGGCGGGGCTGTCCTCGGGCATGTGCTGGGCGAGCAGGGCCTTGTAGGCGTTGTAGACCTTGGCGGTGTTGCCGGGCTCCTTGGCGGCGTTCATCCGGTAGTCGCTGGTGATCGCGATGGACGCGACGTCCATGAGGTAGCAGTCGATGAGGTCCGTGACGTCCTTGGCCTTCGCGCCCTCCACGCCGTCCCGCGCGGCCAGGGCCATCAGGTCGGCCATCTTCAGGACGATGTCCCGGTAGATGCCGTGCCGGGTGCTGCTGGGGAAGGCCGCCATGATGTGGTCGGCCTGGCCCGCGTTGTCGGTGTTCATGGTGCGCGGGGTCCTCAGTTCGGCCAGGCCGGGCACGGGGAGCGGGATGCCGCGGAACATCGCCTCCTCATCCGGGATGTCCCGGTTGCGGGAGGCGAGCGGGTGCAGGCCGATCTCGTGGGCCAGCATCCCCATGACGTAGCCGATGTCGTACTTCTCGAAGTAGTAGCTGGCGAGGTTGATCTGCACGCCGTCGTCGCCCAGGTCACGTACGTCGGCGGGGGTTTCCGTGGTGCGCAGGTGCAGGGTGATGCGGCAGGGGCGCCCGCCGATGTAGTCCCGGATCGTCGGGTGGTCTCCGAGCAGTTCGATGATGCGCACGGCCTTGTCGCGGTACCGCTCGTTCGTGTGCTTGAGGTTGGTGAACTCGAAGTTGCCGGACTTGAAGGGCGTGAGGGTGCCGTCCTGCGGCATGCGGGCGGGCACGCCGGTGCCTGTGCCGGCCGGCCGGGTCCTGGGCAGCGAGACCGGGTCCACCCAGACCGACCGGCGGGTGACCGGTGCGGTGCCGGCACGCGCCGCGTCCCAGGTCCGCTCCTCGTCCTCGGGCTGAGGGCTGGGGGTCACGGGGCCGACGAGCGCGCCGAGCAGGGCCAGATGCCGTCCTCGGAGGCCGGCGGGGGTGAGGGAGGCGTCGTCGGGCCGTTCGTCCAGCGCGCCGAGGAGGCTGCCGGGGATGTGGGGGCGGTGCGGCGCGTCGGCGTCGCGGTACTCGTCGCGCAGGCCCAGTTGATGGGTGAGCTCGTGGACGAGGTGGACCGGGTCGGCGTCCGCCCACCAGGTGTTCTGGTCCATCACCCGGTCGCGCCCGGCGAGGTCCACGGTCAGGTGCGGGGAATCCTCCGGCCGGACGAGTTCGACGGTGACGTGCAGCCGGTCGCCGTTGGGGAGCCGGTGGCCGGGGTTGTTCAGGAACTCGTGCACGCCCGCGGTCAGCCGGTCGTACACCTGGGCCGTCCGGGCGTCGGTGCCGCGCAGCGCGACGCGGACGGTGAGGTCGGTGACCGGTTCGCCGTCGTAGGAGAAGCGGCGTGCGTCGAAGCCGGAGCGCACCACGAAGCGGGGGCGGTTGTCGCGTCGCCGCTGTGGCGTGACGGTCGGCGGCGGGGCCGTGCCGGTGCCTGCCTGAGGAAGGCGCGGGCGGGCCTCGTCGGCGGTGGTGCCGGCGGTCTGGATGCTGTCGCCCTGGTTGTTGAACGCGAGGCTGGTGCCGAGACCGAGGAAGTTTCCGGTGACGTTGTACCAGCTCTTGTTCGCGGGCAGCAGCGGCCGTACGGGGCTGCCGTCCGGCAGCTGCGCGACGAACATCTCCTTGTAGGCGTTGTAGACCTTCGCCGTGTAGCGCGGCTCCCAGGCCGCGTCCTTGCGGCGGTCGTTGGTGACAGCGATGGTCGCCAGGTCCATGAGGTACGTGTCGATCAGGTCGGTGACGTCCTTGGCCTTCGCGCCCTCCTCGCCCGCCTGGACGTCCTGCGCCAGCACGGTCGCCATCCTCACCACGATGTCGCGGTAGATCCCGTGCCGGGTGCTGCTGGGGAACGCGGCCATGATGTGGTCGGCCTGGCCGGCGCCCTCGGTGCTCATCGTGCGCGGTGTCTTCAGATCGGTCAGGCCGGGAACGGCGAGCGGGACGCCCGCGAACATCTCCTCCTCGTCGGGGATGTTCGTGTTCCGGGACGCGAGCGGGTGCAGACCGATCTCGTGGGCCAGCATCCCCATGATGTGGCCGATGTCGTACTTCTCGAAGTAGTAGCTCGCGAGATTGATGTCCACCCCGGCCTCGCCCCGGTCGATCACGTCGGCCGGCGTCTCCGTGGTGCGCAGATGCAGGGTGATACGGCAGGGGCGCCCGCCGACGTACTCCCGGATCGTGTCGTGCCGGCGCAGCAGGTCGATGATGCGGACGGCCTTGTCACGGTAGGTCTCGTCGGTGTGCTTGAGGTTGGTGAACTCGTAGGTGCCCGACCGGAACGGGGTGATGGCCGCGTCCTGCGGCATGCGCGCCGGGACCTGCTCCGGGCCGGTCCGGGGCAGGGAGACGGGGTCGACCCAGACCGACCGCCGAGTGACGGGCGTGGCGGCCGCTCGCGCCGCGTCCCATGTCCGGCTCTCCTGCTGCGGCTGGGGCGTCACCTCGCCGATCAGGGCGCTGAGCAGCGCCAGGTGCCGGTCGCGGAGGCCGGCGGCGGTGAGCGAGGCGTCCTCGGGCGGTTCGTCCAGGGCGCCGAGGAGGCTGCCCGGGACGTGGGGGCGGTGGGGGGAGTCGGCGTCCCGGTACTCGTCACGCAGGCCGAGCTGATGGGTGAGCTCGTGGACGAGGTGGGCCGGCGACGCGTCCGCCCACCAGGTCGTCTGGTCCATCGCCCGGTCGCGGCCGGCGAGATCCACGGTGAGGTGGGGTGAGTCGTCCGCGTCCACGTGCTCGACGGTCACATGCAGGCGGTCACCCTCGGCCAGCCGGTAGGCCGGGTCGTTCAGCAACTGCCGTACGCCCTCGTCCAGTCGGCGGCGTACGTGCTCGGTCTGGGCCTTCGGGCCCCGGATCGCCAGGCGCACCGTGAGGTCGGTGACCGGCTCGCCCCCGTACGAGAAGCGGCGGGCGTCGAAGCCGGAACGCACCACGAAGCGGGGCCGGTGGTCGCGCGGGCCGCGCGGGATGGGCGGGGTGGCGGTGGGCTCGTCCGGACCGGCCGGCGCGGTCCGCGGCAGCCGCGGGGACGTGCCGGGCACCGGGGAGCCGGGCAGGTCGTCGGTGTCCATGGCCTCGTCGCCGGACTCGTACTCGGACGAGGACCCGGCGGGGTACTGCTCGTGCGTCCCCTCGGTCCGCTCGCCCTGGAGGACGCCGCCCTGGTCCAGGTAGGCGCCGATGTCCTCCGCGTTGTCCCTGATGTGCTGCACCAGCCGCGGCCGTTCCCGCATCCACTGGGGCATGCGCCAGCCGGGGAAGAACATGCCGTGGGTCCCGGACGCCTGGACGCGGTGTCCGAGCGGGCGCCCGATGTGCTCGTTGACCGCCTGGTAGGCGAGGTCGCAGGAGGCGCAGGCCATCTTGAACCCGCCCAGGGGCAGCGTCCGCGGCGCGTCCGGGTCGCCGGGGTTGTTCTCCCAGTGGGCGACCCAGTGCCCGAGGAGGGTGAGTTCACCGTGCTCGGAGCCGTGTTCCCCGGGTGCCGGGGTGCCGTCCCGGCCCGCCACGTTGAGGATGCGCGGGTTCGCCAGCGCCCGCTTGACGAGGTCGAGTTCGGGTGATTCGGGGTGGTAGAGGCGGTACCAGCCGGTGGCCAGCGCCCGCAGCTTCGTACGGTCCCGGACGTCTCGTGCGACAGCGGGTCGTCTGCGGGCCAGCCACCGCTCGTCGCGCCTCCACTGCTGCCGCTCCCCCGCCAGTCGCCGCTGCTCCTGCTCGGCGGCCGTCTCGTCCGCCAGGAGCGTCTGCCACTGCTGCTCCAGGGTGCCGTCCCACTCCCCCGTGTCGTACTGCTCCTCCAGTCGCGTCCGCAGGCGCGCCTGTTCGGCGGTCCGGTCGGCGAGGTCGCGCTCCTCCTGGTCCAGGCGGGCCGCCCACCGCCGGTGGGACTCCTCGTCCTTGGACCATTGCTCCAGCTCCCGCACCCGCTGGGTGCCGCCCGGCTCCTGACCGGTGACGAACCAGCGCAGCTCCTGCTCGACCAGGGCGGCCTCGTCGGCGGTGAGCGCCTTCGCCCCGGTGTTGCCGGCGATGCCGAGCGAACCGTCCGGCAGGACGGTGACGGCGATGTGCGGGGTGACTTGGGCGTCGGCCTGGCGGTCCGGCTTGCGGAGCACCTCCTTCACCAGACGGGCGACCCGGTCCAGCATCCGCAGCGTCACCTCGCGGTCCCGCTCGGACGCGCCGGGCGGCCTCGTCTGCGTGAAGGGAACCCCGGTCCCGAGGCCGAGTGCCCCCCGCAGCACCTCGTACTCCTCGGACGACAGCCGGCCGGCCTGCTCCACCTGGTCCAGGGCCTCGGGCACCCCGATCCCCGTGTGCTCGGTGAACGCGCTGTCGAACGCCACGTCGGGGAGGCCGCCGAGTCGTGCGTTGCGCCGCCGGACCAGGTCCAGCAGGGCGTCGGCCCTCAGTTCGGGCTCCTCCAGCAGAGTGGCGAACTCGACCGCGAACGGGTGCTCCGGGCCCGCCTCGACGGCCTCCTGCTCGCTCTCGGATCCGGAGTCGAGGTCCATCTCGACGTCCGAGTCCGCTCCCGACAGCGTGTGGAGGTCGTACGCCTCCTCCTCGCCGGGCAGGCCCGGGAGGTCGCCGTCGGTCCGCGACGGGGACGGCGGGGCGGTGGCCGGGTCCGGGCTCGGGCTCGGTGCGGGGGCCGGGGTGCGCGGGAGCAGCGGGACGAAGTCGCCACCGCGGCGCCGGAGCCGAAGGTGCGGGCCCGCCTCGCCGGAGGGGCCGGGGTAGGTGTGGGCGGTGCCGTTCTCCTCGACGAGCGTGACGGTGGTGCCGGTCGCCGCGGCGGCCCACTCGGCGACCGCGCGGTCGGCACCGGGTCCCCAGGGGGCCTCGGCGAGATGGCGGCGCAGGTGGCCGTCGCGGGCGTCCTGGCTCGGCGCGGGCGCGCCGGGGCGGACGACGAGGGGCGGCGGTGCGAAGAGCGTGTCGCGCTCGGCGCGGGAGCCGGGCAGGCCGTTCAGGCGCATCAGCTGCGCGGGCGGCATGTCGGCGCGCCGGCGCAGGCGGCCCGCCTCGTGACGGTCCGGTCCGGGCTGCCCGGCCGCGTGGTGCAGGGCGGTGGAGAGCGCGGCGAAGAAACCGTTGCCGCGACCGGTGGGCGTGCCCTGGGTGTAGGTGGCGCCGTCCGGTGCGGTGAGGACGCCGTCGCGGGCGAGACGGTAGCGCGGGCGGGTGCTCTCGGCGGGTGGGTGCCAGGGCGGGGTGGTGTGGCTGCGGTGCGCGGGGGCGGAGTCCGCGATCTCGTCGTCCGGGGCGGTGCCGGAGGGGGTCGCCGTCGTCGGCAGCGCGGTGGCGACCGGGGCCGGGGAGCCGGGCGGGAGGGCGGCGTGGAAGTAGCCGTCGGCGGCGAGGAGGACGGGGTCGGTGGCCGGGTCGACGGCGGCCGGGTCGGTGCCGTGCGGGAGGAAGCGCTGTGCGCGGCCCCCGCCGGTCACGACGGTCAGCGGGGTGCCGAGGAGCCGCGCGGCGAGGGCGGGCAGCAGGTCGGCGCCGCCGTGGTCGCCGGCGCGGCGTTCCGGCGGGGCGGGGTGTGCGGTGTCCGCCCCCGCGGTGCCGGCCTGCGGCGGCTCGACGGCGAAGGGCCGGAGCAGGGCGGCGGTGGCGAGGGCCACGCGTTGCCCCGGGGTCGGCCAGAGCGTCAGCGGGAGCCGGCCGAACGCGTCGAACTCGGCCTGCTGGGCGGGGGTCAGCCGCACGCCCGCGAAGTCGAGCTCCTCCTGGGTGAAGGTGTCCGCGACGTCGAGCGCGAGGGTGTCGAGCAG
Source organism: Streptomyces sp. NPDC059852 (assembly GCF_042731455.1). NCBI lineage: Bacteria > Bacillati > Actinomycetota > Actinomycetes > Kitasatosporales > Streptomycetaceae > Streptomyces > Streptomyces sp. NPDC059852. Next base: position 162,401 of record NZ_JBHWJK010000008.1, read on the forward strand.
GTCCTCGTTGCGGCTCTCGCCGAGTTCCCAGGCGAGACGGTTGCGGGCGGCCCGGACGGCGCGTTCGGTGATCGCCGGATCTCCGGGAGCGGCGGTGAACCGGGCCGCGAGGCCGGTGCCCAGGAGGTGGGGCAGCCGGCCGCGGTCCTGGGCGACGGCGATCAGCGCGTGGAAGAACGAGGCGCCGTCGTGCGGCATCTCGTGCACCTCGCGCGCCGGCGTGCCGTCCGGCGGGGTGAGGGTGCGCGGGGCGGAGTCGGTGGCGTCGGTGATCCGGTACGGCGCGGGCGCCTCGGAGCGCCACGCCGGCTCGGTGTGCTCCTGCGCCCGGTCCGGCACCGGGACGGAGGCGCGGCCCTGGTGGTGGGCGGTGAGCCGGGAGGCCGCGAGGTGCAGACGGTGGTGGTCCGCGGCGGCGGAGTCGGTGTGCGCCTGCCAGCGGCGGACCTCCTCGCGGGCGGCCTGCCAGGCGGCGACGGCCGGGGACTGGGCCATGGCCTCGGGCAGGACGGTCGGCCGGTCGGGGTCGTCGTCGCCGAGCGCCGTCTGCTCCTGCGCGGTCAGGGCGAGCCAGGTCTCCCGGGCCCGGGCCCGGGCGTCGTAGTAGCCCTTCTCCGCCGCGGCGAGGTCGCCGGCGGCCTTGGCCATGGCGTCCCAGGCCGCGCCGACCTCGTCGGGGAACGTGGTGTCGTCCAGGAGGCCGTAGTCGCGGGCGATGTCCTCGCGCAGCCAGACCAGGGCGGTGGTCTCGGCCTCGGCGGCGCGTGGGCCGCGCTTGGCCTTGCCGAGGGCCTGCAGGGGGCGGCTGTCGGTGAAGTGGTGGTCCACCTCGGCCACGGTCAGCCAGCTCACCGGGATCGCGAAGAGCATGCTGCGGTCGGTGACGACCTTCAGATGGGTGCCGAGGGTGGTGTCGACGGTTCCCTTGAGGGCGGTGCCGTCGTTCGCGCCGCCGATCGGGACCGAGGCGCCCGGGTTGGTGACGCCCGCGTTGCTGTTGCCCGCGAGCGGCGAGGTGCCGACCATGCCCTCGACGTTGTCGGTGATGCCGGCCTCCAGCGCGTCGGAGGTCTTCGACCGCTGCATGGCCTCCATGCGCGGCTTGTTCTCGACGGCGAGGAGCCGGGCGCCGCCCCGGTGCATCCTCGCGTAGAGGCGGGAGTCGGCGGTGTGGGACTGGCCGAAGAGACGGGCGGATGCCTGGGCGGGGAGCTGTGAGCCGTGCGCGCCGAGGGCCTCCCGGAAGCCGGCGGTGAGGCCGACCTGGGTGGTGGCCTCCTGCTGGGCCTGCGCCGGGGCGGTGCCGGGTCCGGTGAGCGGGGTGAGGCGCGCCATGCGCACGCGTTCGGTGAGGACGTGGCCGGTGTGGCGGCGGCCGAGGTCGCCGTCGCCGAGGCCGTCGGCGCGGGCGGTGGCGAGGGTCAGGGCGTCCTGCACGTTGGCAGCGCCCCGGATGTCCACGGCGAGGATGCCGGAGCCTATGCGGTCGTCGAAGGGCAGCACGTCCGGGTCGGCCCGGCCGGTGCCGTCGTCGCCGGTGCGCCAGGCGGCGACGCCCTGCGGGCGGGCCTGTTCGGCGGTCAGCATCGTCACGGCGCGCTCGGGTTCGGGCACGTCCTCCTCGGTGAGCATGCCGTCGGTGCCGTCGTCGGTGGGGGTGAGCAGGCCGGCCGGGACGATCTCGTTGAGGGTGCCGACCGACGCCACGGCGCGCGGGGACAGCGGTTCGCCGGTCGCGTCGGTCATGGTGACGGTCAGGACGTAGCTGGTGACGATCTCGGCGTGGACCTGGGTGGTGGCGATGTTCGGCATCGAGGTGGTGCCGGTGGTCTCCGTCCGGGTGGCGGCACGCCGCTTGGCGGCGGTGCCCTGGAGGGAGGGGTTGGCGAGGAGGATTCCGCTCTCGGCCGCGCGCTGGCCCCCGGAGAGGGTGACGTCGGCGCCTCTGTCCTGGGAGCTGCTGCCGGAGTCGTCGCGGGCGGTGGTGCGGTAGTCCTCCAACTCGAAGCCGGTGCGCAGCCGTTCCACGGTGGTGGTGACCGGGGTCAGTCTGAACCGGACCTGTGCGGGGCTGCCGCCGACCGGCAGACGGCTGGGGTCGCGCCAGGTGCGGTGGCGCACCGGCAGCGTCATTCCGTCGGTGGTCAGCTCATGCAGATGGGCGCGCAGGAAGTCCGGGGAGAGCCGCTGGAGGACCTGTTCCCGGTCGTGCGAGGGGACGCCGATCCTCGTCATGCGCTCCATGAGCTGCCGGGCGGCATGACTGGCGTCGAGCTGGCCGCTGGGGTGACCGGGGAAGCGGCGGCCGCGCAGGAAGGGGGGCACGCGGTAGCCGCGGCCGAGATTGCGCGGGGTGGTGGTGCCCAGGCCGTCCGGGGCGAGCCCGGCCTCGATGACGTCCTGCATGGGCAGGTGGAACATCACCGCGTCGCGCACCCGGTGCAGTGCGGCGGCGGCGCGGCGCGGGGCGAGTGCGCGCCCGAGGCGCCCGGACAGCCGTCCGGCGGCCGTGCTGATCGCGGTCCCGGCGCGGGTGCCCACCGTGCCCATCGCCGCCGTCCAGCGGTCCCGTACGGCGACGGTCTCGGCGGCGTCGGCGACGACCAGGTACATCCGGCCCGCGTAGGTGAGGGTCGTGTTCCGCCCCCGGGTCAGGGTCTGGACGACGCTGCGGCCCTTGCCCCAGGCGTACTGGAGCGCGGTCGAGTAGGAGCCCACGACGGCCGGCCCGCCGGGCGCCTGCTGGAGCGGCATGTCGGCGCCCTGGACGCCAAGGGTGGTGCGCGACACGGTGCTCGCGCTGCCGGCCACGCGGTGCTCGTTGCCGATGGTCGCTTCGAGGCTGGCCGCCTTCGGATCGCTCCTGACCCGCAGGTTCTCCAGTTCGCCGCGGACGGCGGCCTTGAGGTAGTGCGTCTGGAGCGGTCCGGCACCGTTGAGCCCGGTGACGCGGGAGCCGAACGGGCCCAGGTACTGGCCGAGTTGACCGGCCACGTGGAGGTCGGCCATGGCCCGCCGCAGTGCGCTGCGCACCGGCGCGCCGGGCGCGCTGACATGCCAGGAGGTGCCGGAGGCGCGGTCCGCGGTGTCCTGCATCAGCCGCTGGCGCCGGGCGCCGCCCTCGGTGCTGAGCACCACGTGCGGGGCGCGCAGCAGCTTGCGGACGAGCCGTTGCCCCGCCGACTCCGTCCTCGGCAACGGGCGGGTGCCGTCGAGGAGTTGGTCGGCCTCGACGGCGGAGAGCCGTACGGGTGCGGCCGCCGGCGCCGGTCCGGCGGCCGGCCGGTCGGCGGGCGCGTACCGGTCGGAGCCGTGCGCGGCGGGCACGGCGAGCTCGACGCGCCCCACGGTCTCGCTGCCCCGATGGAACAGCGGGCGCTCCTCGACCTTGCTGACGAAGACGCTTGCGCCGAGGAGGCCGAGCGAGACGAGCCGGGCCCAGCCGCGCGGGCGCCGGTGGCCTTCGAAGGAGGCACCCAGTTCCACCTGGTAGCTGTAGAGGTCGGCGCCGTTCTGGAACGTCAGGTGGTCGTGGGTGACCGCGGCCGTGCTGCGGGTGCCCTTCTGTTCGGTCCTGGCGTAGCGGGCCCCCACGGAGACGTTGCCGGTCTGGCGGGGCAGCCCCGCCTCGGGCACCTTGTCGTGGTCGCGCGGGGACACGCCCACCTCGAGGCCGGCGGACAGGGTGGTGGACGCCTGCTGGCTCTGCCCGGACACCTCGGTGCCGATCACCGCGTTGCGCAGCGAGCGCTCGCTCATGGTGGTCTCGAAGCGGCGGTCGGTGAGTCTCGCGCGCAGGATCAGCGTGTGGTGGCCGCGGCGCACCTTGCCGTCCTCGGTGAGGGTGACCGGCACGCCGGTGGTGGTCAGGTCGTCCAGACTCTGGGCCAGGGTGGGCCGGTTGAGCGCCTCGCGGACCTGCCGGTCGTTGTGCAGCGCGGTCCGCATCCTGCCGTCGCCGTACCAGAAGCGCGCCAGCCGCGGGTGCCGCAGCATCGACGGCGGGACGAAGAGGGAAGGGTAGGAGCGGTGCAGCGTGTCGAGGACGGTGTCGGCGAAGACGCGCAGCGGGTCCGGTGCGACGGCGGGCCCGGCGTCGTTCTGGGTCCGGTTCGGCGGCTGCGTCTGTCCGCCCGGCACCGCGCTGCCCGCGTGGTCGGGGCGGAAGCCCTCGGCGCGGACCTGCCCGCCGAGGTGCACCGGGTCCTCCCGGGTGAGGTACCAGGGCACCGGAGGCTCGGCGTCCGGGTGAGGGCCGGTCCGTCCGGGCGTGCGGCTGTCCCAGCCGGCGAGGCGGCGTGCGTCCTGGGTGGAGATCCAGTCCAGGCTGACCACGCGCACCGGACGGGCCGCGGACGCCGGCTCGCCGGCCTTGCGCACCATGAGGGTGCGCTCCACCCGGTAGAGCGCTACCGGCTGGTTGCGCAGCCGTCCGGTGGTCTTGCGGGCCGCGTCCGTGCCGAGATGGTGGCCGCGCCCGGAGCTGAGGTCCGCGCGGACCAGTGGCCCGCCCTGGAGGCGTACGTCGGTCTCCGGACCGGCGAAGGTGTGGTTCGGGCCCGCGGTGATCTGGATGCCGAAGCGGGTGTCGCGGACGTGGCCTCGCTCGTTCTGGTACGTGGTCTGCGTGAGGTCGCGCAGCTCCGCCTTGACCGACTCGGCGACCAGGGTGGCGCGGTGCGGGATCGACCGCTCGACGACGAGGTGCCCCAGCGGACGCAGCGCGCTCCCCCGTGTCAGCTCGGGTCCGCTGACCGGCCCGGCGAACCGGCCGAACAGGGCGAGCAACCGTCCGGGACGGACGTACGAGACGAGGGTGCGGTGCGCCGAACTGCCGGGCCGGGCACCGGACAGGGCGAGCGCGACGTCCTCGGGCGGATCCACGAGGTGCAGTCCGGTGGTGTCCGTCATCCGCGGCTCGGTGCCGTCCGGGAAGGTGAGCGTCCGCGGGGCCCGGCGGGGTCCGCCGAACGGCACGGTGAGGTCGTCGGGCAGACGCCAGCTCAGGCCGTCCCGCATGGCGAAGTGCGCGGTGTGCACCTGGGTGCGCCGCCAGTTCGGTCCTGTCGCGGGCGAGCCGGCCCCGCCCGGCGCCTTGGGTGCCTCGGTGACGCGCTCGACCCGTACCCGGTAGTGGACGTCGTCCAGGTGCAGGTGCGAGCCCTCGTGGGCGCGGTGCTCGGTCTGGTCGTACGCCTGGGTGCCCAGGGAGTAGTCGGTACGGCGGGTCCAGCCCAGTGAGACACCGATCTTCACCAGCCAGTTGAGCGGCGGGCCCATGCTCAGCGCGGCGGCGATCCGGCGTCCGTGGCCGACACTGCGCCCGCCGCCCGTGCCCGCCTGGCCGCGCCGCATGGTGTCCACGCGGGTGGTGCCGCCGTGCACGTCGGAGAAGCGTTCCCAGCGGTGGTACGGGATGGCCTCGACGGTCATCTCATGGCCGACGCCGGACTTCTCCCGGCCCACGAGGCGTGCGCCGCGCGGGGCGGTGAAGGCGCCGGGCTGGTCGGTCAGCAGGCGCAGCAGTTCGGCCTCGTCGAACTGGTCGCGCAGCTTCTTCGGCAGACGCCCGAGGATCTCCTCGGCGACCTGCTCGGGCGAGCGCAGGGTGAGCACGCCGGGACCCGCGAAGAGGCCGGTCGGCCGGCTTCGGCGGGTGGCGTCCGGGCGGGGCGCCGGGGCGGAGCCGTCCGGGGCGGGGTCGGCGCCCGGGTCGATGAGGACGGTGGGTATCCGGCTGCCGTCCTCGAAGGTGACGGTGCGGGGTGGCGGCCCCGGTGGGCGGGCGTCCGGTCCGGTGAGCAGGCGGGCCGGGCGGTGCCGTTCGAGCTGTGTCTCCAGCGGTACCGGCTCGCCCCGGTCGGGCGCCTCGGTGGCCGGGCTGTCGAGGTCGGTGACCCCGCCCATGCCGCGCAGCCACTCGGCGAAGGGGTCGTCGCCCTCCGGCTCACCGGAGGCCGGAGCCCCGGGCGTCGTGACGGTCTCGGGCACGGGAGCGAGCGGAGCGGTGGCCGGGATCAGGGCGTCGTAGTGGTCGGTGCCGTTGTAGGCCAGGTGCAGGGTGCCGCCGCGGCCGCCCGGATGCAGGGGCGTGACGAGGGTGGCGCCCGGCGTGTGCGGGTCGGCCTGCACGAGGCGCAGGTCGAGGTCGAGGGTGTGGGCCAGCGCCTGCGGGAGCACGTCGGCGAAGGGAGAGGCCCAGAGCCCGGCGTGTTCGGCCGCCGCGGCGACGAGTCCGTCGGTCCCGAGCCGTCGTGCCTCGTCCGGGGTGGGCGCGATCTCGGCGAGCTGCGGATAGCCGCTGTTCCTGAGGATGCGCCGCCACCGCCGGGCGTCGCCACCCTCGACGACGGCCTGAGCGATGCCGTTCCAGCGCTGGGTGATCCTGCGCTGCGCGTCGGGGTCGCGCACCCCGGCGAGCGCGGTCATGCGCAGGTCGTCCACCACGGCGAGCACCGGGTCCGGGGTGGCCTCGGCGACCGCGGCGGCCAGTTCGGAGCCGGCGATCCGGTCGCGCAGCAGGCCGCGCAGCCCGGCGACGTCGCGCGCGGCCCACGCGGGCGGGACGTCCTGGCCGCGCGCGCTGTCGAGCAGGGCCCGGAACAGGCAGTTCCCGCCGCCCGGTGTGTCCAGCCGCCGGAAGGTCCGGCCGTCCGCCCGTACGCCGCCCCCGCTCGTGGTGACCTTGCTGAGCAGGGTCAGGTCTTCGGCGAGGCTCTCCGGACGGCTCGGCGCCGGAGCGAGGTCGGGTCTGCGCCGGGCGAGTTCGGCGGTGTCCTCGGCGCTCAGGGCCAGTTCGGCGAGCGGCAGCGGAGTGCTGGAGAGCGACCAGGTGATCCGCGCGGACGGCGCGTAGGTCAGCCCGCGCACGTCGTCCGGGGAGACCAGGGTGTCCGGCGGGAGCGCGGGAGGTGGCGGGGGCAGCAGGGCGTCGAGCGTCGTGTCCGGTCCGGCGGTGTCGCGCAGTTCGGCCGCGGCGCGCAGGAAGTCGGTGTACTGGTCCGGCGTCGGTCCGGTCGCCGGGTCGACGGCGACGCCGGGCCGGTCGCCGACCATCCGGCGCAGCAGGTCCGGTGTCATCCGGCCGTCGCCGTAGCGGGCCGCCGTGTCGGGGTTCAGCCAGCGCAGACCGTCGACGTACGCGAGCGCGGCGAGCAACCGCCTGTTCTCCGGCCGCTGTTCGGCGTCCGGACCGAGGGCGTCGCGCAGGGTGCGGATCTGCTGGAGGGTACGGGCCCGGGCGAAGGCGTCGGCGGGACCGGGGCCCGCGTGCAGACCGGCATCGCGGGCGAGAGCGTCGAGGTCGGCGCCGCCGGGCTCCGGGGTGAACAACCGCCAGCGGCCCGGGCCTTCGGCGTCCTCGGTGAGCACCGCACGGACGTCGCCGTTCCCGTCCCGGGCGGTGCCGACCTCGGTGGTCGGCGCGTACACGGGCCGTCCGGTGCGGTTCGCCACATGCTGGGCCACCGGCAGCCCCGCCACCCGCGGCTGCCGCCCGGTCTCGCAGGAGAACAGCACGAGGGGCCGCGCCCGGTCGCCGTCCCGCGCCCAGGACTTGAGCACCTCCCCGAGCTGCACACCGCTGACCTTGACGGCGGGGTGTGCGGCGTCGTGGGTGCCGAGTGTGACGGTGCGCGGGGTGCCGTGCCCCACGAAGTAGTCGGCTCCCTCGTCGGTGCCCGCGCCGGGCAGGGCCGCCCGTGGGCCGGTGAACACCGTGCGGGCCGGACCGGTGGGGGCCGGACCCGACGTGGTGCGCACCCCGCGGAAGGTGTCCTGGTCGAGCAGCGCCCGACGGCCCGTGCCCCGCGGCGTTCCGTCGTCGGCGGGGTCCTGCGAGATGGTCAGTGTCCGTACGGCCTGCCCCGCCCGCGGTTGCACGGCCGACTCGGGCACCCAGCGGCGCAGCTGGGCCAGCGGGACCGTGTGGCCGTCCAGGGTGGTGACCACGGCCTGCCGGTCCGGGGTGCCGTCGTCACCGACGGTTCCCTCGTGCCCGGGTCCCTCCATGGGCCGCACGATGACGCGTCCTCGCGGTGGCCGGGCCACGGGTGTGTCCGGGGACGCGGGGGGAGGCGGGGGCGGGGTGCCGCCGGCCCCGGGTCCGCGCCCGCCGCCGGTGCCGGGTGCGTTGCCGCCGGTTCCTTCGGTCTGCCCGGACTCCAGGTGCAGGTCGGTGGCCGTCTCCGTCCAGGGGCGGGACAGAGTGGAGAACTTCGCCGCCGCGGGGACGCCGGAGGCGGCGGGATCGGGGGCGGTTCGCTTGCCGCGCGGAGGTGTCGCGGACTCCGTGGGCACCTTCTCGGGCGGCGGGGCGGTGGTGGTGCGCACCGGGCCGCCGTCGGCGCTCGCGGCGGTCGCGGCGCTCGTGGCGCTCGTGGCGGTGCTCTCGGTGGCGGGGCGGGGTGCGGGGCCGAGCGCGTCGGCGAGCGGCAGGAGGATGTCCGCGCCGGGGAAGGCGGTCTCGGTGGTGACCGTGCCCGCCGTGATGCCGTCCGGCGTCGGGAGGGAGTTCGTGAGCGGACGCACGCGGACCGGCGCGCCCGGGCCCTCCCGGGTCAGCTCGACCGCGCTGCGGGTCGGGCGCCCCGTCCCGTCGGACGTGACCGCCGGCCCCAGCACGACGGCGCGGTCGGCCCCGGCGCGGTCCAGCAGGCCGGACGCCTCCGGGGAACCCTCCCCGGGCGGCTGCGTCTCCGACACGACGATCGTCAGCGGCGGGTTCTGGGACGCGTCGCCGGTGTCGGCGTAGGACCCCGTGGTGCTCACCTTCGGCGGAGCGCCGCCGAGGTCGGCGTCCGGGGCGGGGGCCTGGTCGGAGGACGAGACAGACCCGGCCGCGGAGGCGGTCTCCTGGGAGGAGGTGCTCCCCGAGGACACGGTGCTGTCCGGGAAGGGCGTGGTCTCCTGCGAGGCGGAGGCTTGCGAGGTCACGGAGGGCTGCGCGGAGCCGTCCTGAACGAGGTGCGGGCCGTCCTGCACCGCCGTGCCGTCCTGCACGAGGTGAGGGCCGTCCTGCACCGCCGTGCCGTCCTGCACGAGGTGAGGGCCGTCCTGCACCGCCGTGCCGTCCTGCGCGAGGTGAGGGCCGTCCTGCACCGCCGTGCCGTCCTGCGCGAGGTGAGGGCCGTCCTGCACCGCCGTGCCGTCCTGCGCGAGGTGATGGCCGTCCTGCACCGCCGTGCCGTCCTGCGCGGCGTGTTGGTCGTCGGACACCGTCGAGGTGTCCGAGGTGCGCGCGCCCTGGGACTGCGAGCCGGAAGGAGTCTGGGCGCCGGAAGAAGTCTGGGCCCCGGGGGCAGTCTGAGAGCCGGGGGCATTCTGGGTGCCCCCTGGCGCCGGCGCGCCACCGGGCCGCGCGCCGCCGGTGCCTGCGGTGGGCGCCTGCTGGGCGCCGTTGGACGCGACGGGGCTGCCGCCGGTCTGAGCCGGGGCCTCCCGCCCCGCCATTCCGTCGGTGTCGTCCTGGACGATCCCGTTCGAGCCGATGGGGACGTCGACGCCCGGCGACCCCGTCCCGCCGGCCGTGTCCTCCACCGCCGTCGCCGTACCGAAGCCGTCCAGGGCCCGCCGGACCTCGTCGGCGGCGATCTGGACCGCGGGCCCTTCCCCGAGCGGCACCACCCGGACCTCGGGCACGTGCGCGAGGGCGCCGTGGAGCGTGTCGCGGACGTCGATCTCCGCGATGCCGGGATGCTGAGCGCCGCGCAGGGCGGCGATGTCGTGCAGGGCCTGCTCGCGGACGTCGGCGGGGCCGTTGTGGACCTGCTGCCATAGCGCGTTCTCGGCGGCCGTCGCAGGCAGCGGGCCCGGGGAGTACGCCGGGGGGTCCTGGGAGGTGTAGGGCGGGGGGTCCGCACTCGTGTACGGCGGCGGGCTGTCCCCGGTACGGACCGGCGGGGGTGTGCGCGTGTAGCCGGTGTCGCCCGTGAGGTCCGGTTCCGGGGCCCCGCCGGTGCGGCCCGGCCCGTCGCCGTCCCGGGTGCCCGAGGAGTCGTCGGTGTCGCGGGTGCCGGTGTCCCGGGTGTCGCCGCCGGTGGAGACGGTGGGCGGCTGGTGGCGCAACTTGTCGATGACATGGCGCAGTTCGGCACCGCTGTTCAAGGCGGTGTCGGTGAGTGTGGCCTCGACCTGGCTGCTGATGCCCGCGCCGACGAAGGTCGACCAGCTGGTGGACCAGTCGCCGTCGAAGGCGCCCTTGATCAGGATCTCCGCGAGCGCCTCACCGGCGCCGGCAGCCAGGAAGTCGGACGTGCCCTTGATGCCGTAGTGCCCGGCCAGTGCGCCGGGACGGTCGGCGTTGTCGCGCAGGATCCGGCTGTTGCGCCACAGGTTCGGGTTGTTCCGGAAGGAGAGCGGGTTGTCGTTCCGGAAGGTCCGCGGCGGGGTGTGCGGGGCGCCGCCCGGGCCGTTCGCGTTCGGGCCGGGGTCCGGCCGGTCCTTGGGGGTGGGGCCGGGGTCCGGCTTGGGGCCGGAGCCGGGGTTCTTGAACTCGGGGTTCGGGATGTTCTTGAGGTTGGGGTTGGGCTTGAAGTCGAGGTCCGGCCCCTGCTTGAGGAAGTTGGTGTCGAAGCTCCTGACGATCTTCTTCGCGATGTCGTCGAAGATGCTGGTGAGGAAGCCCGCGGCGGCGCCGAACGCGGCCGACTTCAGGATGTCGCCCCAGTCGAAGCCGTCGGGGCGGCGGCCGTTCGGGGCGAAGTTCATCATCGCCAGCCGCACCGCGAAGGTGGTGAACGCCTCGGCGAACGCCTCCGTCAGCGAGGGCGCCAGATGCAGACGCTGGAGCAGGTGGCTGAGCGTGGTGAGGATGAGGAAGCGGCTGCGCAGCTTGGCCATCATGATCTGGCTGGCCGAGGCGCCGCCGGTGAAGAAGGACATCGCCAGGTAGATGGCGATCTCGATGAGCAGCCGGATCACCTCGGCGATGACCTGCCACTTGGACTCCATGATGTCCATGGAGGTCTTGCGCCGGCCCTCGGCGATCTTGTCGAGCTGTTCGGCGAACTCGCGCAGGTAGTTCTTGCCGCCGTCGTCGATGAGCATGCCCATCGCCTTGGCGTACGACTTCGACAGGTCGTCCGGCATCACCTCGGCGATGTCGTGGATGGACTTGTCGATCAGCGAGGACAGCCGGTCCACCTTGCGGCCCAGACCGGAGTAGGGCCGCCGGCTCTCGTAGGCGAGGTCCTCGTCGGCGTCGATGAGCTTCTCGCCGGTGAGGATGAAGATCATCGCGTTGACCTCGGGCGATGCCTTGATGCTCATCGGCCGCCGTCCCGGGGGCAGGACGGAGCGGCCGCTCCCGGCGTGGTGCGGGAGCGGCCGGCGGTGCGCGGATCAGCGACGGCCATGCCCACCCGGGCCGTCGCCGTTCAGGCCGTCGGTCTCGATGCGCCTGTCGACCCGCTCGATGTCCTCGATGTGGCGGTCGCGGGTGTCCTTCATCATCCGGACCTGGCTGACCGTGGCGTCGGTGATGCCCACGACCGCGTCGCGGATGGACAGCATCGTCTCCTTGGTGGTCTGACGTTCCTTCTGCTCCTGGGGCTTGGCCTTCTCGGCGAACTCGCCCGCCGTGCCGGGCCAGGTGACCGTGGGCGCCAGGTCGTCGAGGAACTCCTCGGTGATGTTCCTGGCCAGGGTGCCGATCTCCTCGAGCTGCCTGGCCAGGGCCTCGATACGGGCCGGATCGGCGTAGTACCGCTGTCCCATCAGTCCTCCCCGTCCTCGCCGAGCGCGTCCCGCCAAGCGGGGGTGGCCCCGCTGTCGCGGCTCGTGTCCTCGTCGTCGTCGCGGAGCACCTCGGGTCCGAAGATCCGCTCCCAGTCCAGCTCGAAGCCCTTCAACTCCGGGATGCCGCTGCTGGGTTCGGTGAAGGGAGCCATCGCCTTCATCACATGGCGGTTCATCTTCAGGCGCGCCGCGTTCGCCGCCTCCAGAACGCTGGCCGCCAGCTCCTGGGGCGACATGTCGCGGTACTTGTTCTCCAGGAACTCGATCCCGGACAGCTCGCCCTGCGGGCCCACCGTGGCGCGGACCGCGCGGTCGGAGGAGACCACCGCGAACGACGCCTGCCGCAGCTCGCGTTCGGTGCGTGCCACCGCCTCCTGGGCGGCCTGGAGCTCGGCCATCGCCTTCTCGAGGCGCTTCTCCAGCGGTTCCGTCACGCCTGCTCCTTCCTTCCCCGTCGGTCGCCGTGTGCGCCCGGTCGTGCCCCGCGTCCGTCAACTGCCCGGCGGTCCGTCAACTGCCCTGCTGATCTTGCCCCGTGAGTCCCCCGCGGCGGAAGCGGGGGCAGGGTGTGATGCGTCTCCGTGTGGCGCCCCGGCCGCGCTCGACGAGGCTCACCGTCCGATGACGGCGGGTGTGCCGCCTTCTTCGGTGCCCCACACGTCGGCGTCCTCCTCCAGGTAGTCGGAGCTGGTGACCCTGCCGCGGCCGGGCTGCGTCTCCTCCTCCGGGGAGTCGCCCCCGGTGGTCGCCACTCGGGAGGCGGGGGCGAGGAAGGTGTCGTCGTCCTCCTGGCGGTTCCACGGGCTGCGCCGGCGGCGGTTGCGGCGTTCGCTCTCCTCGGCCGCGTCGACCAGGACGGCGCGCACCCGCTCACCGTTGCCCTTGTCTCCGCCCGCTCCCATGCCCCCGGCGCCCATGCCGCCCATCGGCATACCGGGGCTGCCGGGCATGCCGGGAGCTCCCGGGGCTCCGGCGGCCGGGGCGAGCGGTGTGCCCGCGTTGTCGGTGGCGCCGTCCGAGAGGGGCTCCGCCAGGGCCGCGCCGGAGCCGTCCGCGGTGACATGGCTCTCCCCGATGCCGCCACCGGATGCCCCGTCGGCCGCTCCGCCGCCGACACCCAGGTCGGAGAGGGACAGGTCCTGTACGGAGGTACCTCCTCCGGTGTCGCGGAGGCCGCCGCTCTCCAGATCGCCGAGGCCGTCGAGGAGGTCCGAGGTGTCCCGGCCTCCGGACGTGTTGAGATCGTGCAGGTCGATCCGCTCGGTGTTGCCCTGCGGATCGGTGACGGTGGCGATGCCGGTGTCCGGGTCGATGACCTGCTTGCTGCCGTCGGGGAACTCCGTGGTCAGCATGCCGTTGTCGAGGCTGGTCCGGGAGCCGTCCGGGTTGTTCACCGTCGCACCGTGGGTGAGGTCGGTGGTGGTCGTGGTGCCGTCCGCGTCCGTGCTGGTGAGCAGGCCGCTGTCCGGGTCGAAGCTGATCCTGCTGCCGTCGCGGAAGGTGGTGGCGATGTCGCCGTCGCTGAGCTGGGTGCTGCCGCCGGTCGGGGTCTCCAGGCCGCCGCCGTCGCTGTTGAGGTCGCCCAGGTCGCCGAGGTCGGTCTCCGACTGGGTGGGCAGGTCGGAGTCGATGTCTCCCAGGTCCGCGTTGACGCCGCTGTTGAGATCGCCCAGGTCGCCGAGGTCCTGAGTGGTCGTGGTGCCGTCCGGGTCGGTGGTGGTGACCTGGCCGGTCGAGGGGTCGACGGTCTGGACGCTGCCGTCGGGGAAGGTGGTCGTCAGCCTGCCGTCATCGCCGAGGCTGGTGACCGAGCCGTCGGGGTTGGTCACCCTGGTGCCGTCCCCGAGGTCCTGCGTGGTGACGCTGCCGTCCGGGTGGGTGGTGGTGAGCACCCCGCTGTCCGGGTCGAAGCTGGTGCTGCTGCCGTCCGGGAAGTCGGTGGTGAGTTTGCCGTCGTCGAGCTGGGTCGTGCCGCCGCCGGGCGTCTTGACCGGACCGCCGCCCGCGTTCAGGCCGCCGAGGTTGCCCAGGTTCTGGGTGATCGCGTCGTCGACCGCGTTGTTCGCGTTGGTCGCGTTGTTCGAGCCGCCCGCTCCCGTGTTCACCGCACCGAGGTTGCCCAGGTTGGTGATGCCGGGGGGCGGGGTGGACGTGAAGGCCTCCTGGTCGCCGCCCTGGGCGTTCACGTCACCCAGGTCACCGAGGCTCTCGGTGACCGGGTTGTTCTGGTTGAGCAGGTCGTCGAGGCCGTCGAGGCTCTGCTGGGTGACGCTGTTCGGGTCGTTGATGCCCCCGAGGCTCTCCTCCATGGCCTTGGCCTGCTCCTCGGCCAGGCGCTTGGCCTCCTCCTGCTCGCGCCGCTGCTCCTCGCGCAACTCGTCCTGGTACTTCTTGTCCTCTTCGCGCTGCTGGTTCTGCTCGTTGCGCAGCTCGTCCTGGAGCCGCTTGTCCTCTTCGCGCTGGCGGTTCTGCTCCTCGCGCAGCTCGTCCTGGTACTTCTTGTCCTCCTCCCGCTGGCGGTTCTGCTCCTCGCGGAGCTCGTCCTGGTACTTGCGGTCCTCCTCGCGCTGACGCTCCTGCTCGGCGCGCAGCTCGTCCTGGTACCGGCGGTTCTCCTCGTTCTGCCGGTTGATCTCCTCCTGCTCCTCCTTGGCCTTCTTCTCCTCGTACTCCTCCGAGGCGGTGCTCGTCGACTTCGGCTTGGGCACGTTGCCGGAGAAGTCGCCACCGAGGTCCAGGAAGTGGTTGTTCAGGTTCGACTGCACCTCGGCGGCCGGCTTGCCCAGGTACTCGTTGACGCCCTGGCTCCAGATCTTGACGGCCGCGTCACCCACCTTCGCCCAGTTCGCGATGTCGGTGAGGTCGCCGTACTCGGGGTGCACCTGGGTGAAGCCGGCCTGCGGGCTGTGGCTGACGGTCGTGGAGTAGCGGGTGGTGTAGGACTTGATGTCCGTCTTGGCCACGTTGTTCGCGTCCACCCACTGGGCGAGGTCGTCCAGGACGTAGCGAAGGACCTGGTGGGGGTCGTAGTACGGCGACTTGGCCCAGGCGAGCCATGCCTCCAGCAGCTTGTTCGCGGCGTCCTCGAGGTACTTGCGGCCCAGTGACAGGGCGCGCGAGTACACGGTGCCGCCGGTCCCTTCGCCGGCCGTGGGGCTCTCGTCGAAGGTCTCGACGTAACTGTCGTAGTTCTCGCGGATCTTCTTCAGAAGGCTGCGGAAGACCTCCGCGGCCTCGCCCTTCCAGCTCGCGTCGTCCCGTCCGAAGCGGTCCTCCCAGTCCTTCAGCACGACCGCGTGGTCCCTGAAGAACTTGGCGGCGAAGTCGAAGGACTCCCCGGTGGTGTTGAAGGAGTTCAGGTCCACGACGTCGGCCCCGGGCACGCCCAGGTTGCTGAACCGGGCGTCCGCGGTGTTGCCGCCCAGGAGGGCGAGGAGCGCCGCCCGCGGCCCGTTCATGTACCGGGCGAGCGGGATCGTGCTCATCTTGTCCTTGTTGTAGTCCGTGAACTCGTTGCCCTCACGGACCTGCGCGTCGTGGACGTTGTCCGATCCGGGACTGGCGAAGATGATCTCCTCGCCCGCCTTCACCCGGCCCTCGAAGACGATCCGGGCCTGCATGATCGAGCGCTTCTTACCGCTGTCGAAGAACCAGATGTCGTAGTCCTCGCCCTTGTTCGTCAGGAACCCGGAGTCCTTGACGAGCAGGCTGAGGCTGCGCTCCTTGATGTCCATCCGGAACAGCTTGCCGCCGTGCTCGGAACGGAGGGAGTCGAAGATCGTGTTGCGGTCGGGGACCGGATAGCCGGTGATGTGGGTGACCAGAGTGGCCCAGGTGTCGGTCGACGGGTCGCCGGCGCTGTCGAACTTGTCGAGATTGGCGACGGAGTTGGGATCGTACCGATCTGCCACCGGTGGTGCCCTTTCTGGTCGGTGGGGTCAGGACTCTTCGTCCGGGTCGCCGGTGCCACCGGCGGTGAGGGTGTCGACCTCGTCGAAGGTCTGGAGCAGTGTCTGGGCGTCGATCGCGTCGAGGTTCTTGTCCTTGGTCTTGTTCGCCTCTTCGATCGTCTCGGTGAGGGCCTCCTTGAGCTCCTTGAAGAGGTCCATCTGGTCGCCGAGCAATTTGTCGATGGCCTCGGCCGCGGTGCGGATGTCCTCGATCAGCTTCGGTCCGGAGACCAGCGGCTCGGTCACCATCCTGCCGATGCGCAGGAGTTGCTTGTCCTGGGCGAGGTTGTCCGGTGTGGTGTGGCCGTCGATCAGGTGGCCGAGCGGACGGATGTGGGACCCGTCGCCCTGCTCCTTGTGCTTCTTCGCGGCGGTGTGGACCGGCTGTACCTCGTTGTCCCGGAAGTTCTCCATCTGCTTGAGGTCAAAATGCTTGACGTCGGCCTTCTCACCGGCCATGGGACGCACTCCTGACGCTTGGTGCCGGACGGGGACACGGGGGCCCGGCAGGCGCCCCCTTCACGGACGACGGCCGGGCCGCGCCGCCGAACCCTCGACGGGGAGGAAGCTCCGGCGATGCCCTAACGGGCCCGCACGTTGCCCCAGTTGTCGGCGCTCCTGCGCTCGTCACGGGAGTGGTTGTCGTGGATGGTCTGGATCAGCTCGCCGTTGTCGCCGAGGAGTTGGGCCATGTTCTTGGTGGCCTGGTCCCACTCCGCCTGGACCTGCCGGTAGGTCTCCTGGTCGGAGCCCTCCCAGGAGGTGACGAGCGGCTTGAGCTCGTCCTCCAGGTTGTTGAGGGTGGTGATGATCTGCTGGGTCTGCGCCATCAATTCCTCGATGGCGTTGCGGACCACGGGGTACTGCACGTCGATGATGCCGTCGGCCATGACGTCTCCTCTCGTACGGCCGGGCGCCGGCCCGGGAAGCTCAAGGGGTCCGGCCTCGTCGCGGCGGGGCCGGTGCTGCCGGTCGGGTCAGCGCAGCGCTTCGAAGACGCCCTGGCTGGTCTTGCTGTTGAGGACCTCGGTCAGGTCCTGGTTCTCCTGCGCCAGACGGTTGGCGGAGGTCACGTTCTCCTGGAGCGCGTCGACCATCTTGCTGATCTGGATGACGACCTTCTGCGCCTCGGCGTTCCAGCTGCGGAAGAGCTTCAGCAGGGCCTGGCCCTCGTCGCCGCCGACGCCCGAACGCGCGGCGATCTCGGCGACGTTGTTCTGGACCTTCTCGACCTGGTTCCGGGCCGACTCCAGCGAGGAGACACCCCCCAAGCCCTTGGCATAGTCCGCTTTCCTCGCGGCGCTGTCCGCCATGTCGCGCTCCCTTCGTTCAGCCCTGTCTCGTCACGCGGTTGCCCGCTGAGGCTAAAGAGAAGCCGGTGTTCCGCGCAACGCGCACAGGGAAGATTTGAGCTTCGGTCGGTCTGTCTCAGAATTCTTGCGTGGCACGGGAGTTGAGGTCAGGTTTCGGCGATATGAACAAGCCTCCCGGGCGCCCGGGCGCGCGGCCCCGGCGCTGGAGAGCGAGGCGGGCGCGAAGCGGGCACCGGAGGAAGCCGAACGGGCTTCACGAACGGCCGTATCCGGCATTGCAGGCGCTTCGCGGGGATTCCTCGGGCACGGCCGGCGGCGAATATCTGAGCTTTCTCTGAGGTTTCCGCCGCAGGCCGTTCCCCGACGGTTGGGACGAACTTCACACCGTTCGGCGACGACTTTGGCTCAATACGCCTGTCGGCCCCGCCCTTTTCCTTTCATGGGCGCCGAATGCGCTCCTTGCCGTGATCAGCGCGGGGTGTCCGCCTTGTCCCCGACGGCGCTCGCCGCGCCCGCTTTCCGCTCCGGGGACGGGGAGCACTGCGGAGCCGTCACCGTGGGCTCGACGACGCCCGACGCGGCGGCCGCGTCGAGGTCCGCGCCGGTCGGAAGAGCCGCGAGCAGCGGCGCCGGGACGGAGGCGATGTCCGCGGCCTCGTAACCGAGCGCGGCCAGCGCCTTCTTCGACGGGACGCGGTACTTGACGCCGTTCTCCGCCACCAGGTAGCTCGTCCCGGCGTGGGCGGCGCCGCTGGCGTTGAGGGCACGGACCAGGGCGCCCCGGCCGGGCCGGACCACCGTGGCGTCGGTCGGGACGCAGGCCGGCTTCAGCGGCTGGGCGGTGCCCTCCGACACCGCGACCGGGGCCAGACGGCTCAGCGGCACGAGTACCGACCTGATCCGGACTCCGCCGTCGTCGCCGTCGACCTGTGCGCACAGTGCGGTGCCGCGGGGCACGGACTGCGGGGCGGGCGGTGCGTCGGGCAGCTCCGGCGAGGCGGCGCCCTCCTGCGTGGCCCGGTGTTCACGCAGGGCGTCGGCGCCCACCGTACGCACCTCGGGCGAGCGCCCCTGGTAGGCGTCCTTCTGCGTGGCCGGGTCACCCAGGACCAGGGCGGCGCCGAGCCGGGTCAGCGGCACCAGACCGTCCTTGCGCAGCAAGTGGTAGGTGCTGTCGCCGCCGGGGACGCCGACCTTGAACAGCTGGCCGATCCGGGTGGCCTCCCCGCCGAGTTCGGGGCCGGCCTCTCCCCGCCCCTCGACCGCGGGCGGCTTCAGGACGGGGCCGGGGGCCAGTGCGTCGAGGAAGGCCGCCGAGACCGGCATCGGCCGCACGGAGCCGTAACCGAGGGCGTTGCGGGCGTCCGACGCGCGGTCCAACGGCAGCCGGCTCCCCCTCCAGACCAGGTACTCGGTGTCGTCGGGCCCCTTGACCAGCACTCCGCGACCGCCGCCGATACCGCTGGAGTCCAGCGGCGCCCCGGCCACGAGGGTGGTCGCGCCCGGCTTCTCCACGCCGGTGCTCGCGACGGCGCCGGAGGTGTCCGGCAGCGCGCCGTCGGGGCCCGTGACGCACATGTGCCAGGCGTCGTCGTCGAGCCGGGCGGGCTCGGGCACGGCGTCGGGGGCGCCGGGGATGCCGGCCGGGGCGCCCACCGGTACGTCGCTCAGCGACGCCGAGGAGACGTCCACGGACTCCAGGTCGGAGCCGCCGATGAGGCGGGCGGAGGCGTAGTTGCGGACCGGATGCAGCACGCCGTCGGTGGTGGTCCACAGGTAGCGCGCGCCGGTGTCGCGGTTCACGACGAGGTGCGCGTCGTCGCGCCAGGCGTCGTTGCCGCCGGGCCGCAGCAGGCCGTAGACGGTGGCGCCGGCCCCGACGAGGACGGTGACGAGCACGCCGAAGACCACGCCGCGTGTGGTGCGTCCCAGCGGGCTCTCCGGTGCGTCCGGGTCGGCCGTCAGCAGGCCCGAGCTGAGCCTGCCCATCATGAAGGTGTGGGCGTGTACCTGGTCCCGTTTGGACTGCACGGCCTCTCCTAGTCGTTCTCGTACCGGAGTGCGGTGGGGGTCAGCCGAACAGGCCGCGCAGCCAGCCGAAGAGGCCCGCCACCCACAGGCTGAGCGGCAGCAGCGCCACCGCGATCCCGGTGTGCGCCACCTCCGCGGCCCGGCCCCAGTACGGCAGCATCCGGCGGCCCGGCACCGTCCAGGCGGCGATCACCAGCGCCGCGGCCACGCCGAGCAGTACCGCGAAGACCACCAGCCGCCCGTCGCCCTCGCTGTCCACCGCCCAGCTGCGGGCGAGCAGCAGCAGCCCCCAGATCCCGGGCACCGCGAGGGTCAGCCGCTGCCCGATGTGCACCAGCCCCCGGGAGTGCAGGAGCAGCAGCAGGCTCAGTGCGAGCGCCGTCAGCACCTCGGGCAGGTTCGGGCGCTCGGCGAGGACGACCAGGGCTCCCGCGGCGATGACGCCGGTGACGGCGAAGAGCGCGGTGACCCAGCGTCCGGCCAGCTCCGTGCGTTCGGCGACGTCGCTGCCGGCGTAGGGCTCGATGCCTTCCTGGAGCTGGCCGGCGGAGGAGGGCAGGGCGGGCATCCGCATCCCGGCCAGCTTGAAGGCGAACGGTGCCACCGCACCTGCCGCGAGCACGAACCCCGTGGCGACCAGGGCCGCCGCGGCCGGTACGCGCAGGTCCGTGTAGCCGATCAGGGCGCCGGAGATCGCGAGGGCCACCGACACGACCGCGGTGCCCAGCAGGGCCGGGGCGCCGACCGCGGTGGCGGCCAGCGCGAGCACGGCGCCGCCCGCTCCGGCCGCGCCCGCCGCGAGCAGTCGCGCGCCCGCGACCTGCGCCGCGTCCGGGCCGGTCAGATCACCGCCGGGCAGCACCCAGCCGGCCAGTGCCAGGCAGGGCGCGACCAGCAGGCCGAGCGCGGTCGCGGACAGGCGGTCGCCGACCGCCCGGCTGGCGGTTCCCGCGCCGGCGAGCAGCAGGAGTCCCGCGACGGCGGCGCAGACGGCCCTGACGGAGCCGGAACCGGCCGCTCCCGGCCAGAACACCAGCACCAGGGCCGCCGTGACGGTCGCCACCGTCGCGCCCACGAGGAGTCCGCGGGCCGCCTCCGGGTGCCAGGTGTGCAGCCTGCGGCCGGCGGTGTCGGCTATCCCGTCCACCAGGTCGTCGAGCCGGGCCTCGGGCAGGGCCTCGGTGTGAGGGCGCAGATAGAGCACGTCCCCGTCGGCGAGCCCGGCCCGCGCGAGGGTCGTCTCCTCGTCGAGGGGGGCGTCGCCGAGTCTCTGCAGCGCCCAGCCCGCGTGGTCGAGTCCGGCCTCCTCGGCCTCCTCGCCGACATAACGCAGCAGCGTGGGCAGCAGATCGGCGACGGGCACGTCGGCGGGCACGGCCAGATCGACGGAGACGCTCGGCGCGCGTACGGTGAGGCGGCACAGTTCGGCCACCGCGCTGTCGGTCATCAGCTGAACTCTCGTCTTCCTTGGGGGTTTTGACAGGAGGACTTCCCCGCGCACGGGACAGTGCGAAGACTACGGAAGGTCCGTGCGGCCCGAACAGGGGGGTCGGACAGGGCAATTGTGCCCGCGAGACCGGCAACCACCGCTCCCGCGTGGACAGGTCGCGTTTCGTGAATGCACACTACTGCCTACGCTCGCCGGAACAGGCTGGGGACCGGGCCGCCTGTCCGGTATGCAGTCGAATGGTGGGAGAGCTGACCATTCCCTGCTTTCCGCTCGCATCGTTCATCCGGCGTTCACCGCGTACCCGGGTCCCCGGAAATGAGCGGTGCGGTCTTTCCGGGTACCGGAGTCCCGGTATTCGGCGCGGGCCGGAAAGCCAGTGAAACCGGAGGTTCTGTTCCTTGAGTGTGGTGCTGTTTCGCCGGCCGGCGCGCAGGCGCGGTCCCGAGATGCCCGAAGGGCAATTGACCCTCCAGGAGCCGCCGGTCCTCGCCGAGACGGTGCCCGACACCTCGGCGATATGGACCTATCTGCCGATGGCGCTCATGTCGGTGTCGATGATGCTGATGTTCCTGCGCCCCGGCGGCGGCAACGGCGTCTTCATCTACCTGGCGATGGGCGTCATGGCGCTGTCCGCCGGCGCGATGCTGCTGGGCCAGCTGATGCGCCGCTCCAGCGAGCGCAAGCACCGGCTGAAGGGCGAACGCCGCGACTACCTCCGCTATCTGGCGCAGATCCGCAAGCGGGTCCGCTCGACCATCGTGGAGCAGCAGCGGGCGCTCGCCTGGCGCCATCCGGAACCCTCCTCCCTGCGTTCCCTGGCCCGCACCTCACGGCTGTGGGAACGCCGCCCGGCCGACGAGGACTTCGGCGAGGTGCGTCTCGCGGTCGGCGAACAGCAGCTCGCCCTCACGCTGAACCCGGTGTCCACCCGCCCGGTGGAGGACCTCGAACCGCTCTGCGCGCACGCCCTGCGCCGCTTCATCCGCGCCTACTCGACGATTCCCGAGCAGCCCCTCGGGCTCTACCTGCGGTCGTCGGCCCGTGTGCTGCTGCGCCCCGAGACGGCACCGGGCGAGGTGTCCGCGGTCTCGTCGTCGCCCGAGGGCGCCGGCGACGAAGCCGTACGCGCTCTGCTGCGGGCCGCCCTCGGCCAGCTCGCCGTGTTCCACGCGCCGGAGGAGCTGTGGATCGCGCTCTGCGTGAGCGACGAGCGACGGGCCGGCTGGGAGTGGGTCAAGTGGCTGCCGCACGCCCTGCATCCGCACGAGGAGGACGGCGCCGGGCAGGTCCGCCGGATCACGTCCGACCTCACCGAGCTGGACGACCTGCTCGGCGCCGAGTTCGCCGAGCGCCCCGGTTTCGACCCGGACGCCCGGCCGGGCCGGGACGAGCCGTACACCGTGGTCGTGCTGGACGGCGTCACCGTGCCCGAGGGGCATCGCTGGGAGGGCCACGGCTACCGCAACGCGGTCGTGCTGGACGTCTCCGGCGCGCTGCGCTGGCGGCCCGGCCGCAACACGCTGCGGCTGACCGTCGGGCCGGACCAGGTGAACCTGGTGCGCACCGACCGCAGCCGCAAGGAGCGCTCGGTGCCGCTCGGCCGGCCGGACCGGCTCGGCCCGCTCGGCGCGGAGTCGCTGGCGCGGCTGCTCGCCTCCCGCCGTATGAGCCTGGGCACCGACATCGCTCAGCCGCTGGACAGCGACGTGGAGCTGACCACACTGCTCGGCATCGCCGATCTGCACCGGCACGACACCAAGGCCCTGTTCGCCCGGCACACGGGCTCCGCACGGCTGCGGGTGCCGATCGCGGTCGGCGTCGACGGCCGCCCGGTGGAACTGGACATCAAGGAGTCGGCGCAGGGCGGCATGGGCCCGCACGGCATGCTCATCGGCGCCACCGGATCCGGTAAGAGCGAGCTTCTGCGCACGCTCGTCCTGGGCCTCGCCCTGACGAACTCCTCGGAGACCCTGAACTTCGTCCTGGTCGACTTCAAGGGCGGCGCCACCTTCCTCGGCCTGGAGGAGCTGCCGCACACGTCCGCCGTCATCACCAACCTCGCCGACGAGGTCGCCCTGGTGGAGCGTATGCAGGACGCGCTGCACGGCGAACTCATCCGCCGTCAGGAGCTCCTGCGCGCCGCCGGCAACTACACCTCCGCCCTGGAGTACGAACGCGCCCGGGCCGGCGGCGCCGACCTCACCCCGCTGCCCAGCCTGTTCGTGGTGGTCGACGAGTTCAGCGAACTCCTGTCGGCGCACCGCGAGTTCATGGACCTGTTCGTCATGATCGGCCGGCTCGGCCGCTCGCTCGGCGTGCATCTGCTGCTGGCCTCGCAGCGCCTGGACGAGGGCCGGATGCACCAGCTGGAGAGCCACTTGTCGTACCGGATCGGCCTGCGCACGTTCTCCGCCATGGAGAGCCGGGGCGTGCTCGGTGTGCCGGACGCCTACGAGCTGCCCGCGCAGCCGGGCAGCGGCTATCTCAAGTCGGGTGTGGAGGCTCTCACACGCTTCCGTGCCGCCTACTCCTCCGGCACCTACCGGCGCCGCACCGGCGCCGTCGTGCAGGCCCGGGTGGCCAGCCAGGTGGTGCCGTGGACCAGCGGCTGGGTGGTGCCTCGCACGCTCGACCCCACGCCCGTTCCGGAGCCGGAGGCCGAGGAGAGCGGGGACGAGGAGACTCTGCTCGACGTCGCCCTGGACCGGCTGCGCGACTCGGGCCCCGCCGCCCACCAGGTGTGGCTGCCGCCGCTGGACGAGCCGTCTCCGCTGGACGCCCTGCTGCCCGGCATCGCCCCCGACCCCGAGCGCGGCCTCAGCGCCGCGGGCTGGCCCGGCACGGGCCGGCTGCGGGTCCCGGTCGGTCTGGTCGACAAGCCCTTCGAGCAGCGTCGCGACCCGCTGGTCGTGGACCTGTCGGGGGCCGGCGGCCACGTCGCCATCGCGGGCGGGTCGCAGAGCGGCAAGTCCACGCTCGCCCGCACCCTGATCGCGGCACTTGCCCTCACCCACACCCCGGCCGAGCTCCAGTTCTACTGCCTCGACTTCGGTGGCGGCGGCCTCTCCCAGTTCGCCGCGCTCCCCCACGTCGGCGGCGTCGCGGCGCGGCTCAACCCCGAACGGGTGCACCGGGCCGTCGCCGAGGTCATGACGCTGCTCGCCCGCCGTGAGCAGTTCTTCGTCGACCACACCATCGACTCCATGCAGTCCTACCGACGGCGCCGCGCCGCCGGTGAGTTCCCCGACGAGCCGTTCGGCGACGTGTTCATGGTGGTCGACGGCTGGTCCACGGTCCGCCAGGACTACGACGACCTGGTGCCGAAGTTCAATGAACTGGCCGCACGCGGCCTGAACTACGGCATCCATCTGCTCATCACCACCACCCGCTGGGTGGAGCTGTCTGCGCAGGTCCGCGACCAGGCGGCGACCCGCCTGGAACTGCGGATGGGTGATCCGATGGACTCGGAGATCGACACTCGCAAGGCGCGCTCGGTGCCCCGCACCGGGGGCCGGGGCATCACCGCCGACAGCAAGATGCACTTCCTCGCCGGCCTGCCCCGGCTGGACGGCAGCGGCTCCCTCGACGACCTCGGAGACGGGGTCGCCCACCTGGTCGGCGAGGTGGCCAGGCACTGGCCGGGCCCGGCCGCCCCGCAGGTCCGGATGCTCCCGCACCGGCTGCCGCTCGCCGAACTCCCCGCGCCCGAGCCGACCGAGGGCGGCGGTATGCGGCTGCCCCTCGGCATCGACCAGGACGCCCTGGAGCCGGTGTGGCACGACTTCAGCCGTACCCCGCACCTCATCGTGGTCGGTGACACGGAGAGCGGCAAGACCAATCTGCTGCGCCGGATCACCGCGGGCATCACCGCCCGCTACGCCCCGCATGAGGCGAAGATCATCGCGGTGGACTACCGGCGCACCCTGGTGGACGGCATCCCGGAGGAGTACCGCATCGGGCACGTCATCTCCCTGGACAACCTCAAGGAGACCGTCGACGGCGCCGCCCGCGCGATGAAGACCCGCGTCCCCGGAGCGGACATCGCCCCCGCCCGGATGCGCGCCTGCGACTGGTGGTCGGGGCCGCGTCTGTTCATCCTGGTCGACGACTACGACATGGTCTCGAGCAACTCGTTCCAGAGCCCCTTCGAGCCGCTCTTCGAGCATCTGACGCTCGGTTTCGAGATGGGTCTGCACATCGTCGTCGCCCGGAGCGCCATGGGCGCGGGCAGGGGTCTGAGCGACGCCCTGATCCGCCGGATGGACGAGGCGAACAACCCCGCGATCCTGCTCTCCTGCCCGCCCACGGAGGGCCGTCTCTTCGGCAACGCCAAGCCCGTGAACCTGCCGCCGGGCCGGGCCCTGCACATCGCCCGCCGCAAGGCGCGGTTGATGCAGACCGCGCTGGTCGAGCCGGCAGCCGGACAGGAGGGCTGAGGTACGACAGCGACGGCGGGGTCACCGGGTGATCCCGCCGTCGCCGTTCGCGTCAGGACCGTCGGTCCTGTGTCGCTCCCCCGTCCCCGTCCCCGTCCCCGTCCCCGGCCGGCGCCGGGCGCCAGCCGCGGGCGCGGGCCCGGGGCAGGGCGAAGGCGGCCCACAGGACGGCCAGGACGGCGCCGGAGCCGAGCAGGACGAGGAGCGTGGCACGGTCGGTGGCCGAGTCGGCGTCCGAGGTGTCACGGACGGCGACATGTTGCGCGGCACGGTCGCCGGCATCGGGTGCGTCCGGGCCGCCGAGGACCGTGGTCACGGCGGCGTACGGGTCCAGTTGCGGGATGCCGGCGGGGTAAGCGGTCGCCGTCAGCCGGTGGGTGACGGCCTCGGGCGAGTCGTCCGGGTGGGCCGCGCGCACCACCGCCGCGGCCCCGGCGGCGTAGGCGGCGGCGACCGACGCGCCGGCTCCCAGGTAGTGGCCGTCACCGCGCGGGCCACCGGAGACCACCCCGGCCCCGGGGGCGGCCAGGTCGATGCCCGTGGTGGGCAGGGCCCGCTCCGGGCGGAGGCCGCCGGGGAGCATGTCGGCGACCGAGAGAACCCCGGGTTCCCCGGCCGGCCAGTACACCCGGGGCGGGATCGCGTCGGTGTCGCCCCGCGTCGGCGGGTCGGGGGTCGCCGCGGCGACGACGACGGCGCCCGCGCGGCGGGCGTCGGCGACGGCACGGCTCAGGTCCTTGTCCCGGCGCGGCAGGGCCACGGTGACGGCGATGACGTCGGCCCCGGCCTCGGTGGCCTCGCGTACCGCCGCCGCGACGAGCGCCGCGTCGGCCCGGCCGCGCGTGTCCGTGCCCCGCAGGGCGAGGATCCGCGCACCTGGGGCGACTCCGGTGAGACGGGGGTCCGTACCGGCGATCAGCCCGGCCAGGAAGGTGCCGTGCCCCACGCAGTCCTGCGCGGCCGTGCCCTCGGCGGTGACACGGCCGTCGAGGCCGTCGGCGCCGGGGGCGACTCCGGTGTCGACCAGGGCGACGGTCACCCCCGCGCCGATGCCGTGTCCGTGCGTCCGGTCCAGGTCGAGGCGCTGACGTGACCAGTCCTGCTTCTTCGCCCTCTCCCGCGAGGGGGCGGTGCATGCGGCGTCCGCGTCGAGCGCGGAGGGCATCGCCGGCAGTTCCTGGCCCTTCGTCCCGTCGGCCGCCCGCAGCCCCGAGTGAGGCGCCGTGTGGGCCGTGACGGCCGTGGGCAGCAGCAGTGCGGCGGCGAGGCCGGCACCGGACAGCAGGCGGGCGGCGGGCCTCACAGTCCGGCCGCCTTCGGGGCGGCGGCCACGTCCTCGGGTACGAGGATGCGCAGGTCGTCCAGGGTGGGCGCGGCCAGCGAACTGAGCCGCCCCGCCTGGCGGGTGACCATCGACTCGAGCACCTGCCGGGCCAGCCGGGCATTGCCGAACGACCGGTCCCGGGGCAGCGCGTCGAAGTACGCCTTGAGCACCGGGCCGGTGCCCGGTCCGCACTCGTAGCCCATGCTCGCGGCCTGGGCGCGCACGATGGTGACCAGTTCCTCGGAGGAGTAGTCGGCGAAGGTGATCCGGCGCGGGAAGCGCGAGGACAGGCCCGGGTTGGAGGCCAGGAAGCGCTCCATCTCGTCGGTGTAGCCGGCGACGATGACGACCACCTCGTCGCGGTGGTCCTCCATCAGCTTCAGCAGGGTGTCCACCGCCTCCTGCCCGAAGTCGGCGCCGCCGCCCTGCGGGGTGAGGGTGTACGCCTCGTCGATGAACAGCACTCCGCCGCGGGCCCGTTCGAAGACCTCGCGGGTGAGCTGGGCGGTGTGACCGATGTAGCGCCCGACGAGGTCGGCGCGGGCGGCCTCCACCAGCTGGCCCCGCTGCAGGATGCCGAGCTGGGTCAGGATCTCGCCGTAGAGGCGGGCGACCGTGGTCTTGCCCGTGCCCGGCGGGCCCGTGAAGACCAGGTGGTGGCTGAGGGAGGGCACCGGCAGTCCGGCGGCGGCGCGGTGGCGGGCCGTGGTGATGAGGTTGACCAGGTCAGCGACGTCGCGTTTGACCTCGGCCAGGCCGATCATGTCGCCGAGGCGGGTCAGCGGGTCGTCCTGCGGCGTGCCCGTCTCGGCGGCCTTCGCGGCGGCGGCGGCCGACACGTCCTCCGGCAGCAGCAGCCTGAGGTCGTGCTCGCCGACCTGGGCCTGCGCGGCGAGCCGGACCGCCTGCCGGTCCACCATCTCCTCGAAGACCCCGCGCGCGGCACGGCCGTTGCCGAATCCGGCGTCCCTGGGCATCGCCTCGAAGTGCGCCGCGAGCGCCTGCGCGGTGCCCTCGCCCAGCTCGTACTGGTGCTGGGCGCACATGTTCTCCATGATGGCGACCAGTTCGGGCACGGAGTAGTTCTCGAACTCGACGGTCCGGGAGAAGCGGGAGGCCAGCCCGGGGTTGGAGCCGAGGAAGGACTCCATCTCGCGGGAGTATCCGGCCGCGACCACGACCACGTCGTCGCGGTGGTCCTCCATCAGCTTCAGCAGGGTGTCGACCGCCTCCCGGCCGAAGTCCGCGCCGCCGTTGCCGCTGTCCGCGGTGAGGGTGTACGCCTCGTCGATGAACAGCACCCCGCCGAGGGCCCGTTGGAAGGTCTCGGTGGTCTTGATCGCGGTGCCGCCGACGACCTGTGCGACGAGGTCGGCGCGGGAGACCTCCACGAGGTGGCCGCTGCGCAGGGAGCCCAGTTCGGCCAGGATCGCCCCGTAGAGGCGGGCGACGGTGGTCTTGCCGGTGCCCGGCGGGCCCGCGAAGATCAGGTGCCTGCTCATCGGCGGGGCGGACATGCCGAGCTGCTCGCGGCGCTGCGCGAGCTGCGTGAGGTTGACCAGGGTGCCGACCTGCTGCTTGACGTTCTCCAGGCCGATCAGCGCGTTCAGGGCGCCGAGCGGGCCGTCCACGCGGTCCGGCGCGGGCCCGTCCGCGGCGCCGGATCCGGCCGGGTCGGTGTTCTCGGCGGTGCCGCTGCCCCACGCGTCCCGCTTGCCGTTCCCGGTGCTCTTCAGGCCGTCCACGGCGAGCCGTTCGCCGGGGGTCGTCTGGACGAGCCCGCCGCCCTCGTTCTCCCGGGCGAGGCAGTTCACGAGGGAGACCGGCGCGGTGGACTCCACCCGGAAGCCGTCCTGGGCACCCCCGGAGACCTCGCAGCCGCTGAGCGAGGCCAGCGCGCCCTCCCGGAGCAGGAAGCCGTGGCCCTGCGGGGCGTGCACCGTGGTGCGGTTGGCGGTCAGCTCACCGCCCGCCGCGACCACCACACCGTCCTCGCCGGACACCTCGACCCGGAAGTCCCGGACGGTGACGTTGCCGCCGTCCTCCACGACCAGTCCACTGGTGGCGGTGTCGGAGACGCCGCCACCGGCCAGGTAGAGGGTGCTGCCGGCGGCCACACGGACACCCGCGCCCTTCGGCCGGACGATCTCGCAGTCCTCGGCCCGGCCGCGGGCGTCCTTGCCCGCCGCGATGCCGTCCCCTGCGGGCTCCACGAGGCGGGCCCGGCGCAGCAGCGGGTTGGCCCCGCCGCGGACCGATATCGCGGGCGAGCCACCGATCACCTCGAGGCGGTCCAGCTCCGGCGCCGAGTCCTCCTCCAGCAGCAGTCCCGTCTGCTCGCAGTCGCGGACCGTGAGTCCGGTCAGCGCCGGGGAGGCGGCTCCCGCCACGCGGAGCGCCGCGCCCTGGGCGCCGTCCACCCAGCAGTCCTCGAAGGTGCCCCGGGCCCGGTCGGTGATCACGACGCCATGGCCACGGGTCCGCGAGACACGGCAGCGGCGCAGCACCGGGTCGGTGCCCCCGGCCAGCGCGATCCCGTTCCCGGAGGCCCCGGTGACCCGGACGTCCTCCAGCGTCGTACGGCCCGCGCTGCTCAGGTGCACGCCGGTGCTGGTGTCGTGCACCACGGTCCGCACCACCGTGAGGGAGCAGTTCTGCTCCAGGGCGATGGACGGCTTGTCCGTGGAGGAGATGTCGCAGTCCTCGACGCTGCCGGTGGAGTCGCCGTTGGCGAGCAGGCCGTTGCCGCGTGCGGCCCGTACCGTGCAGCCGCGCAGCCGCGCCTCTCCCTGTTCGGCGAGGACGAGTCCGCTGGTGCCCAGGTGCTCGAACGTGCAGGACTCCACGGTGGTCGGCGTGGTCGAGGTGACGACGACGCCGGCGCCCTGGGGGTTGCTCACCCGGCAGTCCCGCAGCGCGAGCGAGCCGGTGCCCCCGGCCAGCACCGCGGTCCAGGCGGCGCCGACGATCTCGCAGCCGTCGAGCGCGGCCTGCCCGCGCCGGACGTCCACGGCCGGCAGCTCGGCGTCCCCGCCCCGCAGGGACAGTTCGGAGAGCATCACGGCGTCGGCGCGCAGGGCGAGGACGCTGCCCGAACGCGGCCGGATCTCGACCGTGCCCCGGCCCTCGGCGGCGGTGAGGGTGACCCGGGTGTGGATCACCAGGTTCTCCGCGTACGTCCCGGGCCGGACGCTGATCAGCGCGCCGGTACGGGCAGCCGCGAGTGCCTCACCGATCGTCCGGTAGCGGTCCCGCTCCCCGGGACCGACCGTCAGTACCTGGCGCGACACGCACCAACCTCCTTGTGGGACAACGTTCTCAGCGGGTGTCCCCGGTCGCCGGGGACGGTGTCGGCGAGCCGACGGTGCCATCATGCCCCGCTGCCGGGGCAGCGGTGGCCCGGCAGCGATGCTCTCGGCCGGAAGGCTTCGGGAGCGCGGTCAGACGCTCCACTTCTGGTTGTCGGTGCCGGCGCAGGTCCACAGTTGCAACCAGGCGCCGTTGCCCCGGTTGTTGTCCTTGATGTCGACGCACTTGCCGACGACGGTGTTCACGAGGTCGTGGCGCTCGTTGAGGACGAACTTCTGGGCGGCGTTGCCACTGCACCGGGCGATCTGGATCGGAGTGCCGTCGTTGTAGTTCGCGTTGGCCACGTCCAGGCACAGTCCCTGGATGCGCAGGGTGCCGTCGGAGGCGAACTGCCATTTCTGCGCGACACCGTTGTTGCAGTCCCACACGAACAGCTTCTTGCCGTCGCCGAAGTCGGCGTTCGGTACGTCGAGGCAGCGGCCCGAGAGGTGGCTGCGGATCGAGACGGGGGCGCTGAAGGTCACGCCCGAGCCCGCGTTCGAGGGCTGCTCGGCCCGGCCGCCTCCGGACGTCTTGCCGCCACCACCCGACTTCGCGGGTTCGTCCTTCCTGCCTGTGCCGTCCCTGGGCCGGTCCTTCCCGCCGTCGTCCTGCTTCGCCGTCTCCTTGCCCGAGTCCTGTGCCGCGGAGCCGCCGGTGGTTCGCTGCACCGGTTTGTCGGGCTTGCCGGAGCTCTTCTCGCCGTGGTCGGGAGTGGCGGTGTCGGGATCGGTCACCACGAAGTCACCGGGCGCCTCCTGCGCGCCGCCCCCGAGGACGGTGCCGCCGGCCGCCGCGGCCTTGGCGTCCTTGTCGTCGCCTCCGGTGAGCACGAGGAACGGCACGGAGACGAGCAGTGCCCCGGCGACCGCGGCCCCGGCCAGCGCCGCCCTGCCCGGCCGCCCCACGGTGGCGGCCTGCTGCTGCGGCCGGTCGATGGCGGTCGCGGTCATCGTCCGTACGAGCGCGGGGAGCCGGCTTTTGGCCTCGGCGGCGGCGCTGGGGTCGGAGTCCGCGTCGGCCTCGGGCCGGCCGCCGGGCGCGGCTTCGGTCGCGGACACGGCTGCCGGAGTCCGCGCCTCGGTCGCCGTCTCCTCTGCCTCGGAACTCGCCTGCGGATCGACGGTGTTGTCCCGGGCGCCCGCGCCCGGGGCCGGGGAGGTCTCCGCCTCGGGCGGGGACCCGGGCTGGGCTGCGGAGGCAGCCGGAGCCGTCGCCTCGCCGGCCGAACCGGACGTCACCAGCGAGGAGGCGGAGGTGTGCTGGGCCGGACGCGTCACGGGGTCCTCCCTGTGGTGTGGGGCCAGGGTTCAGAGGAGCGGTGGGGTTCGGCCACGCGAGGAGCCGGGCGCACCCGCTCGGCCTCCGGTCCGGGCTCGGGCAGGGCGTCCACGAGCCTGTCCACCGGGACGAGCAGGGGTGCCGCGGCACCGGCGTTGACCATCAGCTGTGCGCCCGAGCCGCGCAGTGACCGGGCGAGTTCCGTCGCCTGGACCCTGTCATGCCGAAGTGCCGCGGACATGAACGCGTGTGCCGGCGAGGTGAACGAGAGGAGCACCGGGGCGCCGTCCAGACCGGCCGCGGTCAGCGGCTCGCCGTCCGGTCCGCGCACGACCGTGATCTCCGCTCGGGCGAGCGCCGCGATCGCCTCGTCCACCGAGCCGTATCCGGTGGCGGCCCGCTGGGCGGCCGCGTCCACCGGGTCGGTGGGCTCCGGCCAGCCGAGCACTCGGGCCGAGGGCCGGTAGGCCGGGTTGGGACGGTAGTCCCCGACGTCCCCGCTCTCGTCGGACTGCCACTCCCCCACCACCGCCCACGCGGGCGGCGTACGGTCCTGGGTCCAGTCCGGATCGACGATCCCGATCCAGTGGCCGGGCGCTCGGCGGGCCGCGTCCCGCACCGCTTCGGGTATCTCGGGGCTGTCGGTGGCCCCGGCCTCGCCGGAGCCGGCCGACTCCGCGTGCCCCGGCCCGGAGCCGGCGGGCGCCTCGGGCCCACCCTCCAGCCGTTGTCCGGGCCGCATCTCCACCTGAACTCTTCGGTCGGTACGAACACTTGGATGCCGTCGGCCTGCTCGCGCGCCGACGATGATCAGATCGGATCAGAGGCCCAGGATGCCACACGAGCATCGCCCGTTGTGGGGTGGGCACGGTCCGAATCGCCTGCCCATGTGCCCGTTTGCTGCCCGGGTGGGGAACATTCCGGGAGCAGCGAGGTCCGAGCGGACAAAGCG
The DNA here is from genome assembly GCF_042731455.1 of Streptomyces sp. NPDC059852. Lineage (NCBI taxonomy): Bacteria > Bacillati > Actinomycetota > Actinomycetes > Kitasatosporales > Streptomycetaceae > Streptomyces > Streptomyces sp. NPDC059852. Next base: position 194,222 of record NZ_JBHWJK010000008.1, read on the forward strand.
ACGGGAGAGTTGGGAGAGGTGATCGGTCGATCGCCGTGAATGCAGGCTAAGTTGGGCCGCACGGGAAGACCTCATGGCTCGAGACGGCGCCGGACCGGCCCGCGGCTGCCACCGCGGCGGACCGGCACCCCTCGACGAGCGGGACCGGGCATCGCACCGGTCCGCCCCGCGCGGCGCGCCCGACCGACGCCCGCCGGACTTCCCGGCGTTCGTCCAGCCGACCACTGCACGGGCCCCGGCCACCACCGACAGCTCCGCCACCGAGGAGGAGTACCGCATGTCCCCCCAGCACCCCACCCCCGACGCGAACGCGGAGGCGGCCGCCACCCGCACAGGGGGCACCGGTTCACCGTCCAGCCCTTCCGCGCCGGACGAGCCGGCACCGGACCGCGGCTCCGCCGCTGAGCCCGGGCCCGCGACCACCGGGCCGGGTTCCGGCGTCGACGGGCCGACACCGGCCTCGGGGACGGAGCCGGACGTACGTAAACGCGAGGACGCGGACGGGGAGGCCGGCGCCGAGAGCGCTCCGTCAGGACCCACCCGAGCGGGTGGGACCGCTGCCGCCGGGGCCGAAGAGGCGGAGGCGGAGAGCGCCGCCACGGGACCGGCGGAGAACGACGTCAGCGCCCCGGGTACGGCGGAGACCCACGACACCACCGCCCCGGCATCGTCCGCGGCGGGCGCGTCCACCGGATCCCCCGAGGCACGCGTCGCCGTGGCCGCGGCCGTCGGGACCATGCCGCCCGACGCCAGGACGGGCACCGGCGTGCGGAGCGGACGCCCCCGCAAGCCGATCCTCGCGGGAGCGGCGGTGGCCGGCGCCGCCCTGATCGCCATACCGCTGCTGCTCACCGGCAGCGCGAGAGACGACGGACCCCCCGACTCCGCCAAGGAGCTGGCCGCGGGAGGTTCCGACACCGTCCTGAACCCGACGTCGGCCCCGGCCGCCCTCGACGACTACGTGGCCGAGAAGCCCAGCCCGTCCCCGAAGAAGGCCAAAGCGACAAAGAGCGCGCCGGCGAAGGTCGCTCCGGCGCAGCCCGCCGCACCCGCGGCGAAGCCCAGCCCGAGCGACAAGCCGGAGTCCAAGCCCAAGGCGAAGCCGAAGCCCAGGACGAGCCCGAAGCCGGACTGGAGCACCGAGACCGTCTACGCGCCCAGTGTCCTGGAGGTCAACCAGGCCTGGACCACCAACCGCATCCGGATGGTCATGCAGACCGACGGCAACCTGGTCGTCTACAACGAGCAGCGCAAGCCGATCTGGGCGTCCATGACGTTCGGCCCGAACCACCGGGCCATCTTCCAGCCGGACGGCAACCTGGTCATCCACAACGGCGAGGACCGCCCCATCTGGGCCTCGCAGACCTGGGGCCATGAAGGGGCCCAGCTGGTCCTGCGTGCCGACGCCAAGGTGGTGATCGTGCAGAACGGCGGCGTGATCTGGTCGACGTGACGCCCCCCGTGGGGCCGTCGTTCCACCCACGGCGGCCCCGCGCCACGCGATCTCGTGGTTCCCCGCGCGCTGCGCCGCGCAGCTCCTTCACATAGTTCGGGCCGGCTGGGGCATTCGGGTCCTACCAGCGAAGGGAGCCCACCATGGTGGTTGTCGGCGTGATCGCCGTCTGTGTCGTTCTGGCCGTCCTCGCGTTCTTCATCCCCCGTTTGTCGCGGCACCCCGAACGGGGCACGCAGCGGACGCTCGGCGCCGGAGCGCGGGCCGGGGGAAAGGCGCCCGGTCCGCTGGGCCGGCTCTTCAGCAAGCCGTTCCACAGCAGCTCGCGCGCGGTGGGCCGCAGCGGTTCGGCCGGTCGCCGGTTCCGCGGCCGCATGCCCTTCTGACCGGCCGTGCGAACGAGCCGATCAGCGCACGGGCAGGGAGCGGGATGACGAGCACAGGGGACGAGGCCGGGCTGCTGGACGGGCTGACCGTGGACGCCAGCCGGCGAGAGCAGCCGATCGTGCTGGACGCCGACGGTCATCCCCTTCGCACCTGGCGGGAGAACTATCCCTACGACCGCAAGGTGAGCCGCAAGGACTACGAGCGGACCAAGCGCATTCTGCAGATCGAGATGCTCAAGCTCCAGCGGTGGGTCAAGGAGACCGGCGCACGAGTGGTCGTCGTGTGCGAGGGGCGTGACGCGGCCGGCAAGGGCGGCACGATCCAGCGGCTCACCGAGCGGCTCAACCCACGCGGCGCGCGCGTGGTCGCCCTGGACAAGCCCACCGAGCGTGAGACGGGCCAGTGGTACTTCCAGCGGTACGTCGCACAACTGCCGACCGCCGGGGAGATCGTCTTCTTCGACCGCTCCTGGTACAACCGGGCGGGCGTGGAGCGGGTGATGGGGTTCTGCTCCAAGGACGAGTACGAGCTGTTCCTCGACCAGTGCCCGACCTTCGAGCGGATGCTGGTCGCCGACGGCGTCCTGCTGGTCAAGTTCTGGTTCTCCGTCTCCCGCTCCGAGCAGCGCACCCGCTTCGCGATCCGGCAGGTCGACCCGGTGCGTCAGTGGAAGCTCTCCCCCACCGACCTGGCCTCGCTGGACCTCTGGGACGACTACACGGAGGCGAAGATCGACATGTTCCGCGCGACGGACACCGAGCACGCCCCCTGGACGGTCGTCAAGAGCAACGACAAGCGGCGCGCACGGCTGGAGACCATGCGCAGCCTGCTCGCCCGCATCGACTACGCCAGCAAGGACGCCGACGCGGTCGGCACACCCGACCCCCTCATCGTCGGCGCCGCGGACACGCTGCTGGAGGCCGGGGAGGAGGCAACCGCCCTGTCTCCGACGCCCTTGTTCCCCGGCGCCGAGGGGCCGGGGAAGCATCCCGAGGCCATGCATGACTCTCAGTAGTCGGCCTCGTGTCGACGCGGGCTCGACCACCTGACGGCGCACGGAGGGCCGTCACATTCGGCGGTGCGTCACCTCAAGCCGGAAGGCAGGCCGGGACGTCGGCGGTGGACGACACGACCTCGGCCTGGAGCCAGCCACTCGTGGGGTAGCCGTTCACGGTCGTGACGACGAGGTAGAAGATCCCGTCGCCGGCCGGGCTCTGCACGGTGCACGCGGCGGAGACGTTGGTGCCGCCAGTCAGGGGAGCGATGACCTCGGCGTTGTCCTGCGGGGCGGCGAGGAGGTTCGACGTCTCGACACCGACCTGCGGGAGCGTGTCCGCCCCGCCCAGTCCCCCGCGCCCTACGGTGTGATTCGTACCGGTGACGTGTCCGGTGCCGGTCAGGATCTGGCCGCACGACTGATAGTTGTTGCTGTTGTTGTTCCCCTGGATGGCAATGGCGCAGGGACCGTGGTCCTCCTGCACGCCCGCGCCGGCGGCCTGAGCCGAGGCACTCGTACCGGCCAGTCCGGCGACGGCCAGAAGGGACGCGGCGGCGGCCAGCGTCAGACGCGTGAGCAGCATCTTCACTCATTTCACGTGATCTTGTGGCACATTCCGTCGCCATCATGGCTTCTCGCTGGTGACGGGGCGTGACGGCGTGACGGGAAGCTCGCCCGGATGGCCCAGAGGGCCTACCCAGGCCGCCACTTGGGCGAGATTCCCGTACCGGATCAGGACGGTCGCCGTGGCCGGACGGACGTCCGAGATCGCGTCCGGCTCCGCTCCGCCGACGAGACCCGCCGGGCCTTACGCCACGAGTGGGTGTCACCCCGCCGGAGGCGCCGTCGTGGCCCGGTGGGTCAGCGTCGCGGGCAGCATCGTCGTCTCCGGGACCTCGTCGTCCTCGGCGAGTTTGGCCATCAGGAGGTCCACCGCGCGGGTGCCTATCTCGGCCGAGGGGATCGAGACCGATGAGAGGGGTACCGGTGCCTGCTCGGCGGTCTCGTCGGGGCAGATCGCGACGACCGAGAGGTCCTCGGGGACGCGCAGGCCCATCGTCTGGAAGGCCGCGATCAGGGGCTGGGTGACGGGCTCGTTGTGGATGACCACCCCGGACAGTTCCGGCTGCTCGTGCAGCAGTCGCTCGGCCATGGCCTGTGCGGCCGCCGGGGTCTCCGGGCAGGGGTGGACGGTGGAGCGCAGGCCGAGGCGGTCGGCGGCTGCTGTGAAGCCGGTGGCGACTCGGCGGGCGAAGCCGGTGCCGCGGACGTACACCTCCGGGGGTGAGCCGACCAGGGCCACGGTGCGGTGGCCGAGCGAGGCGAGGTGTTCCGCGCATGCCTCGCCCGCGCCCGCGAAGTCCAGGTCGATGCAGGTCAGTCCGGCCGGGTCGGAGGGGAAGCCGATCAGGACGGACGGCTGCTCCAGGCCGCGCAGCAGGGGCAGTCTCCGGTCGTCCATCTCGACGTCCATGATGATGAACGCGTCCGCCATGCGGCTCCGGGCGACCCGGTCGATGCCCTCCTCCCCCTCGTTGTGCGTGAGGAGGAGGACATCGTGGTCGTGCTCCCGTGCGGCAGTGGCGACAGAGGTGGCGAACTGCATCACCACGGGCATGTGCATGCCCTTGCGGAGGGGCAGGACCAGGCCGATCACCTGTGACCTGCTGCTGGCCAGGGACCGGGCGCCGGCGTGCGCGCGGTATCCCAGTTCCCGGATGCTGTCCTCTATGCGCCGGCGCGTCTCCTCGGAGATCGGCCTCTTGCCGCTGAGGGCGTAACTGACGGTGCTGGGCGACACGTTGGCGTGCCGCGCCACGTCAGTGATCTTGACCATGCGTGTACCTTCTCGAGTCCCGTCGTGCCCCATCATCCTCGGGTATCGGAGAGTGTGAGGGCGAGAACGGCCGTACCGGCCGCGGCGCGGGCGGAGGGGCCGCCGACGACCTCGATGCCCCAGGGCAGGGAGGCGTCGGAGGTCTCGGCCCGCAGGGTGGATCCTTCGCGCACGACCGTGATCTCGGCCGCCGTCGTGCCGTCCTCGCCGGGGACGCGCACGGTGGTGCGGGAGCCGTCGGCCGGCTCGAAGACCCGGACCGTCACGTCGTCCGCCCACGCGTAGTCGGGACGGTCGTCGACCGAGCCGACCGGGATGGCGGAACCGGGGCGGGCCAGCAGGGGGAGGCTGAGGTGGTCGTGGGTCTCGCGGACCCAGCGGGGGCCGGTGACCTTCTCGCCGGTCGTGAAGTGGGTCCAGGTGCCCTCGGGCACGTAGTACGACACCGCGCCGTCCTCCGAGAACACCGGCGCGACGAGCAGGTCCCCGCCGAGCATGTACTGGCGTTCCAGCGGGGCGCAGGCCGGGTCGTCCGGGAACTCCAGCAGCATGGCCCGCATCATGGGCACGCCTTCCGTGTGTGCCTGGTGCGCGGCGCCGTAGAGGTAGGGCATGAGGCTGAGCTTGAGCTTCGTGAAGTGGCGCAGGACGTCCACGGCCTCCTCGTCGAACAGCCACGGCACGCGGTAGGAGGAGGAGCCGTGCAGGCGGCTGTGCGAGGAGAGCATGCCGAAGGCGGCCCAGCGCTTGAAGAGGCCGGCGTCGGGCAGGCCCTCGAAGCCGCCGATGTCGTGGCTCCAGTAGCCGAATCCGGACAGGCCGAGGGAGAGGCCGCCGCGCAGGGACTCGGCCATCGACTCGTAGGTGGACTCGCAGTCGCCGCCCCAGTGCACGGGGAACTGCTGGCCGCCGGCCGTGGCGGAGCGGGCGAAGAGCACCGCCTCTCCTTCGCCGCGGTGCTTGCGCAGCACGTCGAAGACGGTCTGGTTGAAGAGCTGCGTGTAGTAGTTGTGCATCCGCTCCGGGTCGGAGCCGTCGAACCAGGCGACGTCGGTGGGGACGCGCTCGCCGAAGTCGGTCTTGAAGCAGTCGACGCCCATGTCGAGGAGGGCTTCGAGCTTGGACGCGTACCAGGCGCAGGCGTCGGGGTTGGTGAAGTCCACCAGGGCCATGCCGGGTTGCCAGAGGTCCCACTGCCAGACTCCGCCGTCGGGGCGTCTGAGGAGGTAGCCGGCGTCCTTGCCTTCGGCGAACAGCGGGGAGCGCTGGGCGATGTACGGGTTGATCCATACGCAGATGTGCAGGTCCCGTTCCTTGAGGCGACGCAGCATCCCCTCGGGGTCGGGGAAGACGCGCGGGTCCCACTCGAAGTCGCACCAGTTGAACTCGCGCATCCAGAAGCAGTCGAAGTGGAAGGCGGACAACGGGAGATCGCGTTCGGCCATGCCCTCGACGAAACCGGTGACGGTCTGCTCGTCGTAGGAGGTGGTGAAGGACGTGGTCAGCCACAGTCCGAACGACCAAGCGGGCGGGAGCGCCGGCCGGCCGGTCAGGGCGGTGTACCTGCGCAGGATCTCCTTCGGCGTGGGGCCGTGGATGACGTAGTACTGCAACTGCTGCCGCTCGGCGCTGAACTGGACGCGCGAGACCTGCTCGGAGGCGACCTCGAAGGAGACCTTGCCGGGGTCGTCGACGAAGACGCCGTAGCCGGCGTCGGTCAGATAGAACGGGACGTTCTTGTAGGACTGTTCGCTGCTGGTGCCGCCGTCGGCGTTCCAGATGTCGACGCTCTGGCCGTTCTTGACGAGCGGGCCGAAGCGCTCGCCGAGGCCGTAGACGGATGTGCCGACGCCGAGGCCGAGTTGCTCGCGGATGTAGTGCCTGCCCTCGGCGGTCTCCATCAGCGCCATGGCCCTGGTGTCGCTGCTGGTCAGGGTGCGTCCGTCGGCCTGGAACTCCATGCGCCAGCCGCCGTCCATTCGGAAGCGGACGCTCAGGTCGCCCGAGGTGAGGACGGCCTGCTCGTCGTCGACGGCCACGACGGGATCGTGCGGCTCGTGGCGCAGTTCGAAGTGGGGGCCGGTCTCGACTCCGCCCTCGAAGTGCGTGATGCGCACACCGATGACACCCGGCATCGGCGCGGTGCAGTCGACCGTGATGAGAGGGCCTTTGAGCAGGTCACCGCGGTGGCGGATGGGCTGCGTCGGCGCGTGGACCCGGAGCGTTCCGGGGCCGGGGACGGCATCGAGGACCTCGGCCGGATACGCCGCCGTGATGCCTTCGCGCAGCAGCCAGTACCCGTTGGTGAACTTCATGGACGATGCCTTTCCCGGTGGGCGGCCACCGGCGTTCTCGTACGTGTGGGAGTGGGAGTGGGAGTGGGAGGGGCGAGCCGGGTGCGCGTCACTTCACCGCGCCGACGGCGATGCCCCGGGTCAGGGTCCGCTGGAAGAGCAGGAAGAAGACGATCGCGGGCAGTGCGCCGAGCAGGCCGGCGGCGTTGGTCATGGTCGCGTCCATCAGACGCTGCCCCTGGAGCACGCCGAGCGCCACCGAGACGGTCTGGTTGTCGTTCGACGGCAGCATGACCAGGGGCAGCAGGAACTCGTTCCAGGTCCAGATGAAGAAGAACACCAGCAGGACGCCGATGGTGGGCCGGCTGACCGGGACCACCATGCGCCACAGGATCTGCCAGCTGTTGGCGCCGTCGATCCGGGCGGCCTCGATGATCTCCCTGGGAAAGGCACCGAGCACGGAGGAGAGCAGGTACGTGCCGAAGGCCGCCTGCACGACGCTGAAGACGATGATCAGGCTCAGCCTCGTGTCGTACAGGCCCAGTTCCTTGGACAGGTAGTACAGCGGGTAGACGAGGGCCTCCTGCGGCAGCACGTTGGCCAGCACGAAGAAGGCGAGGAAGTACGCCTTGCCCTTGATGCGGCCGATGCCGATCGCGTACGCGTTGAGGACGGAGAGGATGACGCCGAAGACGGCGACCGACCCGGAGATCACGACCGAGTTCAGCAGGGTGTTGCCGAAGTCGACCCGGATCCAGAAGTCCTTGAGGCCGTCCAGGTAGAGGCCGTGGGGCAGGGACAGCGGGCCGTTCGCGGAGTACTCGGCGGGTGACTTCAGCGCGTTGACGAGGACGATGAGGAGCGGCAGCACCATGAAGACCGCGCCGAGGAGCATCGCCACCAGCACCGGGTAGCGCTTGAGCGCGTTCACTGTGCGTCCTCCGACCGGGTCTGGAAGCGCAGTCCGATCGTGGTCAGCGCCAGGATGATGAGGGTGAGGACCGTCGCGATCGCGGAGCCGTAGCCGACGTCCGTCTTCTCGAAGAACGTCGAGAAGGAGAAGTAGGACGGCACGATGGTCGCGTCGGCGGGACCGCCCTTGGTGAGGACGTAGACCGCGCCGAAGACCTTCAGGGCGGCGATGGTGCACCACAGCATGACGACGTAAATCTCGGGGCGGATCTGGGGCAGCGTCACGTGCCAGAAGCGCTGCCACCAGTTCGTCCCGTCCAGCTCGGCCGCCTCGTGGAGCGAGGGGTCGACCCGCTGGAGGCCCGCCATGAAGATCACGACGGGGAAACCCAGCTGCACCCAGACCATCACGGCCATCACGCTGTAGAGCGCGAAGTCCGGGTCGCCCAGCCAGTCCTGCTGGAGGGAGCCGAGCCCCACCGCCTTCAGCAGCTCGTTGAGGGAGCCGTTCTCGGGGGCCAGGATCCAGCTCCAGACGATGCCCGCGACCGTGATGGGCAGGACCTGGGGCAGGTAGAAGCAGGCCCGCAGCACGCTGGCCGGCTTCGAACCGAAGTGCTTGCCGATGAAGTCGAACAGCGCCGCGGCCACCACGATTCCGACGGCGGTGGGGATCACCGCCATCGCCAGGACCATGGCGACGCTGTGCCGGAAGGACTCCCAGAACCGTGAGTCCTTCATCAGCTCCTGGTAGTTCTCCAGCCCGGCCCAGGTGGGCGAGCCGACGCCCTGCCAGTGGGTGAGGCTGAAGTAGACGTTCATCGCGAACGGCACGATCACGACGGCCAGGAAGGCCAGGACACCCGGGATCAGGTAAAGCGCGTAGGGATTGCGCAGCCGGAGGGGTCGGGCGCTCATGACGTGGGCGCACCCGCGTCATAGGCCTTCTGCAGCTCGTCGAGGACCGCGTCGGGGCTCGCGCTGCCGGTGATCAGCTTCTGGGTGGCGGAGACCAGCACGTCGTAGAAGCCGGGGACCGGCCAGTCCGGGTAGAAGGCGAGGCCGTCCTCGGACGAGACCTTGTTGAAGTTCTCGATCAGCTCCTTGGAGCTGGGGTCGGTGATCGCCGAGGGCTCGGCGGCGACGGGCACGCCGCCGTTGTTGCCGAGGGTGTTCTGGATGCCCTTCTTCATCGTGATGTCGATGAAGTCGTAGGCCAGTTGCTTGTTCTTGGCGTTCTTCGGGACGACCCACAGGTTGCCGCCGGAGCCGAGGGTGAGCTTGCTGCCCGGGAAGAGAAACGAGCCCCACTTGAACTTGTTCTCGTCGCGGAAGCGGCCGTACCACCAGCTGCCGGAGAAGAAGATCGGGGACTTGCCGCCGATGAAGGACACGCCGGCGTCCTCGGCCTTGGCGCCACTGCTGGTCTTGGCGATGTAACCCTTCTTCACCCAGTCCGACAGGGTGTCGGCGGCGTGCGTCCAGGCGGCGTCGTGGAAGTCGGCCTTGCCCTTGTAGAGCTCGAAGGAGTCGACCCAGCCGCGGTCGGCCTTGGTGAGGGCGAGCTGGTACAGGTACTGGTGGGCGGGGTACTCGGCGCCGCCGTTGGCGAGCGGGGTGATGCCCTTGGCCTTGAAGGCGGCGAGGGCCTGCTCGAACTCGTCGAACGTGGTCGGGACCTTCACGCCGTTCTTCGCGAAGAGGTCCTTGTTGTAGTACACCATCGTGTACTCGCCGAAGTTCGGGACGCCGTACCAGTTGCCCGAGCCCATGACGCCCTTGGCGTCGTAGCGGCTGGTGGTCGTGACGCTCGGGCCGAGCAGCTTGTCCCAGCCGTGCTTCGTGACCTGAGGGGTGAGGTCGGTGAGCATCCCCTGCTTGGCCAGCAGGCCGGCGGTGGCGTTCCCCTTGTTGTACTCCATGAGGTCGGGGGCGTTGCTGGAGTTGAGCACCATCGAGGCGGTCTTCTGGATCTGCTCGAAGCCCTTGGCCTCGAACTCGACCTTCACGCCCGGGTGGGACTTCTTGAACTCGTCTATCGCCTGGTTCCAGGCGACGCCCATGGCGCTGTTGGGGGCTTCGTAGTGCCAGAGCTTCAGCGTCTTGCCGTCGCCCTCCGCACCACCGTCGGAGCTCCCGCACGACGTCATCAGCATGACACCCGCCAGGGCGGCTGCTGTGAGAGCCAGCGGTCTGCGCACCTTCACCATTGAAGTGACTCCTACCTGGGCCGAACGGATGAGGCGCCTCGTCGAATCGTTTCGATGAGGCGCGTCGAAGCGCTTCGACGGAGGACCGTATGTACGGCGGCCCCATAGGTCAATAGCGTTTACAAATCCCTCAGAGGTCTTTGCAGTGCTGTTGCGCAGCGGCGACGGGGCGTGCACGCACTCCGGGGCGCGCCGCACCGCCGATCGACGCCTGCCGGCGAAGCGCTCGGCTCTCCGAGCGCGAGCGCGGTGCCGACTCAGGCGACTCCGGCTCCCCTCACGTCGTCCGGGCCGGTCGCGCCAGTGGAATCGGCACCAGACAGCGGGGGCCTGGCGACGGGTGCCTGTTGCAGCGGCGTGTGCTGAGGGTCGACAGACAGACGAGCGGCGTTGATGAACTCGAGGCGGGCGGATTCCATCTCGTCCCGGGCCCGACGCCACACCTGCTCACCCGAGGCGGTCTGATCGATGAACTGGTCGCTGTGCGCCCAGAACACCTCGTCGATCCTTGCCGCCGCCTGTACCACGGCAGGGCTGCCCACGAGCCAGATCGTGCCCAACGCGACGTTCCACGGCACCCAGTCCACGGAGTCGCCGTGCTTCCAGGCACGGCGCAACGCGAGCTGGATGCGCGTGGACTCGGCGACGATGGCCGAACAGGCGTCGATCTGCTTCTCGCGCGACCAGTGCATCCGGTTGATGCGGCTGGTGAGGTACGAGCCGGCGACGACACCGATCAACGCGGCCGCGACACCTCCGGCCGTGGTGACCGTCGTTGCCCAGTCCCATGACATCCGATCCCCCCTTACGGCTGCCACCGCTTGAGGACCACTCTGCCCAGCCCGGCCCCGGCGGCATGCGCAGCGTTCGGCGCAGAGGCCCTGTTCCGGCCACCGTCTGCGCTCAGCAGGGCGTTCTCAGAGCGGGATCTCGAAGTGGACGGTGGCGACACCCGGGCCATGCTCACCCGTGGTGCGGGCGTCGAAGATCTCCTTGGCGATGCCGCGCCAGAAGGCCTCGGCGCCCGGCACCCGTGTGTTGGTGTGGAGGTAGAGGCGGTCGTAGCCCGCCGTCCCGGCCACGAAGTCGCGGGCCTCCTCGACCAGTGTGCGCGCCAGGCCCCGGCGCCGGTGCTCGGGGCGGACGTAGACGCGGACCAACTGGGCGGTGGTGCCGGACGGATAGCGTTCGGCCAGCCGGCGGGGGTGCGGCGGGTGGGCCGGGCCCGTCGAGTGCACGCCGGTGGTGGCGACCACCTCGCCGCCGTGGAGGGCGACCAGCAGGACGTGGCGGGGGTCGTCGAGGTACGTGCCCTCGATGTCCACCACGTCGCGGTGCCAGCGGGGTACGTAGCCGTAGCCGAACTCCTCGTAGAAGGTGTCGAGCATGACGGCGCGGGCGCCGTCGACGTCCTCGGCGGTCGCGGGACGCACGGTGTAGCCGGTCGGTGTGGTGCGGGGCATCGGCAGTTCCTTCCTCAGTTCGGCCTCGTCGGGGCCTCGTCGGAGCCTCACGCTACCTGACAATGAAAATGATTACCGATATCGTGTCGACGACGTCGCGGCCCTGGGCTTTCCAGGCCGCGTCCTTCGCGACGACATGAAAAGGGGAGCCGTGGCCCATCTGCTGGTGGTCGAGAGCTGGGTCGGATCGATGAGCAGGCTGTTGCCCCGGGCGATCCGGGAGGGTGGCCACGAGTTCACCTTCCTCACCCGAGACCTGCACCACTACCTGCGTGCCGCACCCGAGGGCACCGCGCACCCGCTGCTCGGGGCGCGCAACGTGATCACCGCGGACACCAACGACGTGGAGACACTGGTGCCCCAAGTGCAGCGCCTGCACGGCGTGCTGGGGTTCGACGGGGTGCTCACGTCGTGCGACTACTACCTGCCGGTGGTGGCGCGTACGGCCGCCCGGCTCGGGCTGCCCGGACCGGCTCCCGAGGCGATCGAGAACGCCTGCCGCAAGGACGCCACCCGCCGGGTGCTGGCGGAGGCAGGGGTGCCCGGGCCGCGGTTCGGGGTGCACGAGGAATGGGCCGACATCGCGCGGTGTGCGGGGGACATCGGCTATCCGCTGGTGGTCAAGCCCGTGGACCTGTGCGCCGGCATGCTGGTGCGGCGGGTGGACGACGAGGCGCAGCTCGCCGCCGCCGTCAAGGCGCTGGCCGACTTCCCGGTCAACGCGCGTGGGCAGCGACGGTCGTCCGCCGTGCTGCTGGAAGAGCTGCTGGACGGCCCGGAGGTGAGCGTCGAGTCGGTCTCGCACGCGGGCGTGGTGCACGTCGTCGGCGTGACGGACAAGAGCGTCGGCGGGGAGCCGGCGTTCATCGAGACCGGCCACATGTTCCCCGCCGCCCTGTCCGCCGCGGACATGGGGGCCGTCGAGCGGACCGCGCTCGGCGCGATCACGGCGCTCGGCCTCACGGACGGCGTGGTGGCGCACACCGAGATCAAGCTGACGTCGGCCGGGCCTCGCGTGGTCGAGGTCAATCCACGTCCTGCGGGGAACCGCATCACCGAGTTGCTACGGCATGTCACCGGCATCGACCTCGCCGCCGCCTTCGTCGACGTCAGCCTGGGCCACTCCCCCGACCTGCGGCGCACGGACACCGGACTGCGCAGCGCCGCCATCGGCTTCCTCGTACCGGAGGTCACGGGCACCCTCGCGGCGCTGGACGGCGGTTGTGTGCGGACGGCGCCGGACGTGCTCGAGGTGGAACTCGCCGAGCCGGGCCGGCAGGTGAAGGCGGCGGGCAGCAACAACGAGTACCTGGGGCATGTCATGGCGGGCGACCCGTCGGGCGGCGGCGCTCGTGCCCGCGTCGAGTCGCTGCTGGCCGAGGTGCGGTCCGGGATGGTGATCCGATGAGGACCGTCGGCTCGCCGTCCGCCGGTGCGGCCCAGGCCCCTGCCGGCCCGGTCTGCGCCGACCCGCTCTCCGCCGGCGGCGCCACGACGTTCGAGGAGTTGCTCTCCCTCACCCGTGCCGGCGAACTCGGTCCCGATCCGGCCGGGTTGCGGGTCTCCGTGGCCTTCACCACCCGGCAGGCCGTGCGGCACGAGGGGCGCGGTACCGGGTACCGCAACGAGGTCCTGAGCCTGCGTCTGGCCGAGGCCGTCGGCAGTTGCGCGGTCGAGCCCGGTGCGCTGCCCGACGGCGCGGTGGAGGACTGTGCCGGCGCGGACGTGGCCCGGCTGCTCGGGCACCCGATGCTGCCGGTGCGGGTCGCCGCGCTCGACGCCTACCTGATGCACGCCTTCCCGCACATCCCGGAGAACGGCGCGCGGCCCGTCGCCCTGCCGGCCGGGACGTCGCTGGAGAAGTCGCGGGTCCGGGCGGACGCGGTCGCCGGGCTGCTCGTCCTGCCGCCCGGGTCGACGGTGCTCGTGGTCGGCGTGGTCAACTCCCTGCTGGAGGCCCTGCGTTCACGAGGGCTGCGCTACATCCCCTGCGACCTCAAGGGCGGCGTCACCGAGTGGGGCGAACCGGTCGCCACCGACGCGCTCGCCTCGGCCGGCCGCTGCGACGCCCTGCTCGTGTCCGGGATGACCCTGGGCAACGGGACCTTCGAAGCGCTGCGGGAGCACGCGGCGCGGCACGACAAGCCGCTGGTGATGTTCGCCCAGACCGGCAGCGCCGTACTCCCCCGGCTGCTGGGGCACGGGGTGAGCGCGGTGTGTGCCGAGCCGTATCCCTTCTTCTGGCTGGACGGCGGCCCCGGCACCGTCCACCGCTACCGCGCCGGATGCCCGGGAGGCACCCCGTGACCACCGCCCTGCGGGCCACCGCCCGCCCGGAACTGCTCACGTTGCTCGGTCGCACCCCGGTTCTCCGCGTCACCGCCGACCTGCCCGGCCCCCACCCCGGTTTCTGGGCCAAACTCGAAGGGCTCGCGGCGGGCGGGATGAAGGCGCGGGCCGCCGTGTCGATGCTGATGGGTGCCCGGGAGCGCGGCGAACTGCGCCCCGGCGTCCCCGTCGTGGAGTCCACCTCCGGCACCCTCGGCATCGGGCTCGCCTTCGCCGGACAGGCTCTGGGCCATCCGGTCGTCCTGGTCGGCGACAGCGAACTCGAGCCGTCCACACGGCAGTTGCTGCGCTCGTACGGGGTGCGGCTGGAGATCGTGGACCGGCCCGAGGCGCGGGGCGGCTGGCAGGCCGCGCGGATCTCCCGGCTGCGCGCCCTGCTCGCCGTACTGCCCGACGCCTACTGGCCCGACCAGTACAACAACCCCGACAACACGGCCGGCTACGCCTCGCTCGCCGCCGAACTCGCCGCCCAGCTCGACCACGTGGACGTGCTGGTGTGCAGCGTGGGCACCGGCGGGCACAGCGCCGGCGTGATCGGTCCCCTGCGGCGGCACTGGCCGGCCCTGCGGCTGATCGGTGTCGACTCCGTCGGCTCCACCATCTTCGGCCAGCCCGCCCGGCCCCGTCTGATGCGCGGCCTGGGCAGCAGCATCCATCCGCGCAACGTCGCCCACCACGCCTTCGACGAGGTGCACTGGGTGGGACCGGCCGAGGCCGTGGACAGCTGTCGGCGGCTCGCCCGGGGCAGTTTCGTCAGCGGTGGCTGGAGCACCGGTGCCGTCGCCCGCGTCGCCGCCTGGGCGGCCCGGGTCCACCCGGGCGCGGTCGTCGCCACCGTCTTCCCCGACGGGCCGCACCGCTACCTCTCCACCGTCTACGACGACGACTTCACGACCGCCCACGGCGTCGATCCCGCCGCCGCGGCCGTCCGCCCCGTGGAGATCCCGCACCCGTACGCGACCGAGGCCACCGGCTGGGCGCGCTGCACCCGTGTCACCGATCCGGGCGCGCCGCGTGAGGAGGACCGATGAGGACCGAACTGCACACCGTACGCCTGGAGCTCGCCGAGCCGTTGCGCATCTCCCGCTCGACGATGTCCGGCCGTGACGCAGTCCAGTTGAGTGTCAGGCATGAGGGTGTGACCGGTCACGGCGAGGCGGTCGCCAGCGTCTACTACCGGCTCGACGCCGTGGGACTCGCGCGGCACCTCACCGACGCCGGTGCGGATCTGGACCGTTTCCCCGATCCCGAGACCGCGCTGGAAGCCCTGCGTACGGGTGAGTTGGCCGCAGGTGACACTCCCCCGGCCGTGACCGCCGCCGTCGAGGCGGCTCTGATGGACCTCGTCGGCAAGCGCGCCGGCGAGCCTGTCCACCGGCTCCTCGGCACCGAGGACACCCCGGTCGCGGCCACCGCCCGCACCATCGGCATCACATCGCCTTCACGTGCGGCGGCGCAGGCCCGCGCCCTCGCGGCGAGCGGCTTCCAGGTGCTCAAGGTGAAGGCGGGGGCGACCGATCCGGAGGAGGATGTCGAACGCGTCCGGGCGGTCCGGGACGCCGCGCCCCACGCACGGCTGCTCCTCGACCCCAACGGCGCCTGGACCGCCGGGCGGGCGCGGGCCCTGCTGCCCCGCTTCGCCGCGCTCGGCGTCGAGGCCGTCGAGCAGCCGCTCGCCCCCGGCGACCCGGAAGGGCTGGCCGCGCTGGCCGAGCGGTCACCGCTGCCCGTCATCGCCGACGAGGACGCCGTCGACCTGGAGGACGTGCGCCGCCTGGCCGGGCGCGTCCACGGCGTCAACGTCAAGCTCGCCAAGTGCGGCGGGGTGTACGCGGCACTGCGCATCGCCGAGTCGATCGACGGCAGCGGCACGCGGCTGATGCTGGGCTGTCTGGCCGCCAGCACGCTGGGGATCGCGCCCGCCGTGCACCTCGCCGGCCGGGCCCACTGGGCCGACCTGGACGGGCACCTGCTGCTCGCGCACGACCCGTGGACCGGCATCGGGGGTCGGGACGGCTGGGTTCGGGCGAGCGGCTCGCCGGGGCTGGGCGTCACACCGCGGGACGGGGCGCCGTGAAGACCTGGCACGAGATACGCCGCCTGCCACCCGCCGTTCGGCTCCTGCTGGTCAACCAGTTCGGCGTCAACACCGGCTTCTACCTCCTCATCCCCTACCTCGCCACCCACCTCACCGAGAACCTGGGCCTGTCGGCCGCCGTCGCCGGTGTCGTCCTGGGCGTCAGGAACCTCAGCCAGCAGGGGCTGTTCGTCATCGGCGGCTCCGCCTCCGACCGGCTGGGCGCGCGAGGCGTCATCATCGCCGGCTGCACGCTGCGCACCGCCGGGTTCGCGCTGTTCGCGCTCGGCGACCACCTGGCCGTCCTGCTCGCGGCGTCCGTCCTCAGCGGGTTCGCGGGCGCGCTGTTCAACCCCGCCGTCCGTGCCTACGTCGCGCGGGAGACCGAGGGACGCAGGGCCGAGGCGTTCGCCCTGTTCAATGTGTTCGCCACCACGGGGGCGCTGATCGGCCCGCTGCTGGGCAGCGCGCTGCTGCTGGTCGACTTCCGCACCTCGGCGCTGACGGCCGCCGGCGTCTTCGCGGTCCTGACGGTCGCACAGGCCCTGATGCTGCCCGCCCGGCCCGTCGAGCCGAGCGGGGGCGGGGTGCTCGCCGACTGGCGGGAGGTGCTGGGCAACCGCGCCTTCCTGGCCTTCGCGCTCGCCATGTCCGGCCTGTTCACCCTGGAGAGCCAGCTGTACCTGCTGCTGCCCGACGCGGCACGGCGGGCCACCGGCTGGGACGGTGCCGCCGGTCTGGTCTTCGTGGTCGGCGCCCTCGCGAGCCTCCTGCTCCAGCTGCGGCTGACCCGTGCGCTCCATCGGCGAGGGGACCGGGCCCGCTGGGTCGCGACGGGGCTGTGCCTCATGGCGTCGGCGTTCCTGCCGCCCGTCCTGGTCGCCACGGCGTCCGACGGCCCGGACGGCGCGGTGTCGCGGGTGCTGCCCGTGCTGGCGGGCGCCCTGCTGCTGTACCTCGGGCTGATGGTCGCCCAGCCGTTCGTGATGGACATGGTCCCCGCCTTCGGCCGCCCGGGACTGACCGGCACCCACTTCGGCCTCTTCTACGTCGTCTCCGGTGTCGCCGCAGCGATCGGCAACGCGGTCGTCGGGTGGGCCATGGACACCGGGCGGCACGGCGACGCCGCGTGGCTGCCGTGGGCGTGCTGCGCGCTCACCGGGCTCGCCTCGGCAGTCGGTGTCCTGCGGTTGCGCCGCCTGGGGAAGCTGCCCGCGCCGCCGCATCCCCCCGTCCCCGCCGCCGTACGAGGAAGGACCCCGGCATGACCTCCGTGGTGCACAACCTGCTCACCGACCACCCCGCCCTGTACGAGGCCCGCTTCCCCGACCCCGGTCGCCTGGCCGCACGCTGGACGCTGGACTGCCTGCGGCGGCACGGCGCCGGGGCGCGCGTACTGGACCTCGGCTGCGGAACCGGCCGAGACGCGGCGTGGCTGCTGGGCGCCGGCCGTACGGTGATCGGCGCTGACCTCTCCGAGGCGATGCTCGCCTACGCCCGTGAGCATCACCCCGGACCCGAGTACGTCCGCGCCGACCTGCACGGATTCGACCTCGGGCGAGCCGTGTGCGACGCCGTGGTGTGCCTGGACAGCGCCCTGCTGTACTGCCACACCAACGACCAGCTCGACGGCTTCCTGTCCTCCTGCCGCCACGCCCTCGCGCCGGGCGGGCTGCTCGTCGCGGAGATGCGCAACGGCGCGTACTTCCTCGGCCGCACCGACCTCCTCGACACACCGAGGACCGACGCGTTCACCTGGCAGGGCACCGTCCGCCGATCCGTCACCACCCTCACGGTGGACCGTACGGACCAACTGCTGCGCCGCAGGCGCGTGTGGACCGCCGACGACGGCTCCGAACCCGTCGAGCAGTACTCCGCGTGGCGGCTGCTGTTCCCGCAGGAGCTGCGGTACCTGCTGGCCGGCCATGGCTTCGAGGTCCTGGAGCTCCACGACGGACCCGGCCCGCGAACCGAACCGCCCTGGCAGGAGGACCTGCTCCCCGGGCACACCACGGACGCCGACCGGCTGCACGTGGTGGCCCGTCTCATCCAGCCGCCCACCCGCACGACCACCCATTGAGGATTCCCATGCACGACGCTTCGACCCACCGTCCCTCCCCCTTCCCCGAGCTGCGCCGTCGCGGCTTCCTCGCCGCGACCGGCGCCGGCGCGCTCGCCCTGGCCGGGTGCGGCGGCCCCGGCGCCGACGACGGGGCGGGCCAGGACGGCGGCTCGCCCAGGAGGGGCGGGCGGCTGCGCGCCGCCTTCGCCGGCGGGGGTGCGAGCGAGACCCTCGATCCGCACCTCGCCAACCTGTTCGCCGATGCCGCCCGCGCGAAGGCCCTGTTCGACAAGCTCGCCGACTACGGCGCCGACCTGTCCGCCGTGCCCCGCCTCGCGGAGAGCTGGGAGCCCGGCAAGACGCTGGACCGCTGGCACGTCACCCTGCGCGAGGCCGTCTTCCACGACGGCAGCCCCGTCACCGCGCGGGACGTCCTCTACAGCTACCGCCGGATCGCCGACCCGAAGCGGGCGTTCCGCGCCAGGGCGTCGCTGGAGCCGATCGACCTCGACGCCAGCCGCGCCACCGGCGAACGCTCCGTCGAGTTCGTGCTCAAGCGGCCCACGGCCGAATTCCCCAACGTGCTCGCCGCGTTCGGCGCGTACATCGTGCCCGAGGGCGCCGCCGACTTCGACGAGAAGCCGGTCGGCTCCGGTCCGTTCCGCTTCGTGTCCTTCACACCCGGCCGCTCGGCGGTCTTCCGCCGCCACGACGCCTACTGGGAGGGCGCCCCGCATCTCGACGAGATCGAGTTCGTCGTGGCCAACGAGGAGTCCGCGCGGGTCAACGCGCTGCTCGGCGGGCAGGTCGAGTACGCGCACGAACTCAACCCCACCACCGCCCGCGCCCACGAGAACAAGGGACGGATCGAGATCGTGCGGCTGCGCGGCAGCGCCATGCAGGCGTTCTGCATGAAGACCGACCGGCCGCCCTTCGACGACGCACGGGTGCGTCAGGCGTTCTTCCTCATCGCCGACCGCCAGGAACTCGTCGACGGTGCGCTGTCCGGCGCGGGCGAGGTCGGCAACGACCTGTTCGGCAAGGGGTACGAGTACTACGCCGACGGCCTGCCCCAGCGCGAACAGGACCTCGACAGGGCCCGCTCGCTGCTGAAGCGGGCCGGCGCCGAGGGCCTGAAGGTCACCCTGAACACCTCCGCCGTCGCCGCCGGGTTCACCGAGGCGGCCGGCATCTTCCGCGACCAGGCGAGGAGGGCCGGGGTCACCGTCGAGGTCGCGATGGGCAGCAAGGACTCCTACTGGAGCGACATCCTCGACAACGGCACCCTGTCCTGTTACCGCTCGGGAGCCATGCCCATCGAGGCCCACATCTCCCAGCGGCTGCTCACCGGTTCCACCACGAACGCCACCAAGTGGCGGCACAAGGACTTCGACGCGCTCTATCAGCAGGCCCAGTCCACCCGCGACCGGGCCGGGCGCGCCGCCGTCTACGAACGCATGCAGCGCCGCCTGTACGCGGAAGGCGGCTTCCTGGTCTGGGGGTTCGCGGACTGGATCATCGGAACGGCCTCACGGGTCAGGGGGGTCGACGCGAAGGCGCCCGCCAACACCCTGGACTGGGCCCGCTTCGACACGGTGTGGCTCACGTGAGCACACCGCGTTCCTTCGTCGCCCGGCGGCTGTTCCTCGGCGGCCTGCAGACCGTGGCCGTGGTGCTGCTGGTCTTCGCGCTCACCGAGGCGCTGCCGGGCGACGCCGCGGTCGCCCTCGCCGGGGACCAGCCCGACCCGGCCCGCGTCGCGGCCATCCGGGAGGCGATGGAGCTGGACCGGCCGGCCTGGGAGCGACTGGCCCACTGGGCGGCGGGGCTGCCGCGGGGCGACCTCGGCACCTCGCTGGTCTCCGGCCGTCCCGTGCGCCAGTACCTCGCCGACGGCTTCGGCCCGACCCTGCTGCTGGCGTCCCTGACCGTGGCGCTGCTGGTGCCGGTGGGGTTCGGGCTCGGGGTGCTGGCCGCCCGGCACGCGGGCCGACCGGTGGACCGGCTGATCAGCTCCGTGACACTGGCCGTGTACGCGGTCCCCGAGTTCGCCCTCGGGGTGCTGCTGGTGACGGTGTTCGCGCTGCGGCTCGGCTGGCTGCCGCCGACCGCCCTCGGCTACGGCACCGACCTGCTCGCCCATCCGGCGGCGCTGGTCCTGCCCGTACTGCTGCTGCTGTCGCGGCCGGTGTGCTCGCTGGCGCGGCTGGTCCGCGCCGGCATGATCGACGCCCTCGCCTCCCCGTACGTGGCGCACGCCCGCCGCTACGGTGTGTCCGGCGTCCGGATCCGGTACGCGCACGCGCTGCCGAACGCGTTGGCGCCCGCCGCGCAGCAGTTGGCCCGCACGGTCGACTGGCTGCTGTGCGGTGTCGTGGTGGTGGAGGCCCTGTTCGTGATCCCCGGGCTCGGCACCGTCCTGCTGGGTGCGGTCGCCGAACGGGACGTGCCCGTGGTGCAGGGACTGGCGGTGGTGTTCGGCGTGCTGACCGTCGTCCTGAATCTGGGTGCCGACCTGGTCGCCCACCGGTTCACACCGCGGGCGGGGGTGGCCGCGTGAGGGTCGTGTGGACCGGCCGCTTCGCCCTCGGGGTCACCGTCGTCGCAGTACCGCTCGTTCTCGCGCTGCTCGGCCCGGTGGTCGCGGGTGATCCGGGTCCGCGGGCCGCGTCCTTCACACCGGGTGAAGGCCACTGGCTCGGCACCGACTTCGTGGGGCGGGATGTGTGGTGGCAGGCGCTGCACGGCGGGCGGCCGGTGCTGCTGACCGCGCTCGCCGCGACCGCCCTGACCTACCTGGTCGCCCTCCCGGTCGGTCTGTTCGGCGCGCTCACCCGGCACCGCTGGCTGGAGGAACTGCTGATGCGCCCCCTGGACGTACTGCTCGCGGTGCCGTCGCTGCTGCTGGTCCTGCTGACGGCCACCGTGTTCTCGCCGGGCGCCGTGGGTCTCACCCTGCTGGTCGCGCTGGCCAACGTGCCGGACGCGGCCCGGCTGGTGCGCGCCGCCGCCGCGGAGGCCGCCGCCCGGCCGGCGGTCGAGGCACTGCGTCTGCAGGGCGAGACGTGGTGGCGGACGGCCGTGGGGTATGTCGGCCGCGCCATGCTGCGCCCCCTGGCCGCCGACGCCGGCACCCGGCTCACCGGTGTGCTCTACCTGGTCGCCACGGCCGCCTTCCTGGGGGTCGGCGTGGCGCCCGACGCCGCGGACTGGGCGGTCATGGTGGACCGCAACCGGACGGGGCTGTTCGTGCAGCCGTGGGCCGTGGTCGTCCCCGCCGTGCTGATCGTCACGCTGACGACGGGGACGAACCTCCTCTTCGACGCGGCGCTGGACGAGGGTGGACGGCGGGCGAGGAAGGAGGGACGTTCGTGAACGACGAGCACACGGCTGCGGATCCCGTCGCCGAGATCCGCGATCTGCGCGTTGTCGTGGAGGGCCGGGCGATCGTCGACGGGGTGAGCCTGCGGGTCCGGCCCGGCAGGGTCACCGCGTTGATCGGCGCGTCGGGCAGCGGCAAGACGACCACCGGGCTGGCCCTGCTCGGCGAGTACCCGGAGGGTGCCCGCGTCACGGGTGAGGTACGGGTGGCGGACGGCGGCCTGGTCGGTTACGTTCCCCAGCATCCTGCGGCGGCTCTCAACCCCGCCCGTCGCGTCTCCGCGCTGCTGACCGACATCGCCCGCACGCGGGTACGCCGGCTTCCGCTGCGGCAACGCCGGGCGGCGGCACGCGACCGCGTCCTGGACGTCCTGACGGAGGCGCAACTCCCGCACCCGGCCATGCTCTTGCGGGGCCATCCCCACCAGCTCTCCGGCGGCCAGCAGCAACGCGTCGTCCTGGCGCAGGCGTTGCTGTTCGGGGCGCGGGTCGTCGTGGCCGACGAGCCCACCACGGGGCAGGACGCCCTGACCAAGAGCCGTATCGTCGAGCGGTTGCGGGCCGTCGCGGCCCGTGGCATCGGGGTGCTGCTGCTCAGCCACGACCTGGACGTGGTGCACTCCCTCGCCGACGAGGTGGTGGTGCTGCGCGCCGGCCGGGTCGTCGAATCCGGCCCGGCCGAGCGGATCCTCACCGCACCCCGGGACCGAAGGACGCGTGAACTGCTGCACGGGCGCACGCAGTCGACGGACGCCGAGTACCTGGCCTCCGGGCATACGCCACCACGGGCGCGCGAAGCGCTGCCCGCTGTACCGACCGGCGGCGGGCCGACGCCCGTCCTCCGGATACGCGGCCTCACGGCCCGGCACCGCGACGGCGCACGCGGCTCCGCCGTGGTGGTGCGCGTCCCCGAACTCACCCTGTACCCGGGCCGGTCGCTCGCCGTGGTCGGCCGCTCCGGCAGCGGCAAGACCACCCTGGCCCGCTGTGTCGCCGGCCTCCACCGGGACCTCGGCGGTGAGATCCTCCTCGGTGACGATCCGCTGCCGCGCAGTCTGCGTGACCGCAGTCGCGCGCAGTTGGCGGCGGTGCAGTACGTCTTCCAGGACCCGCGCGCAGCCTTCGACGAGCATCGCCCCGTCGTCCAGCAGGTCGCCCGGACGGCCGTACGCCTGCTGGGTACCGACCAGGACGCGGCGATGCGGGAGGCACTGACCACTCTGGCCGGACTCGGTCTCCCGGAGGAGGCGGCCCACCGGCGTCCGGGCAGGCTGTCCGGCGGCGAGCTCCAGCGTGCCGGCCTGGCCCGCGCCCTGCTCGCACGTCCCCGCGTCCTGATCTGCGATGAGATCACCTCGGGCCTGGACCCGCTCACCCGGCGGGGCGTCCTCGACCTGCTCACCGGACTGGTCGAGGACCGCGGCGACCTGTCCCTGGTCCTGATCACCCACGACCTGAGCACGGCGGCGCTGGCCGACCGCGTCGCCGTCCTGGACGGCGGGGAGCTCGTCGAGGAGGGTCCGACGCGGCGGGTTCTGGCGACCCCGACCCATCCCTTCACCATCGCCCTGACACGGGCGGCCGCCCGGCCGGTGACAGGGACGACCCGATGACCGCGGGGCGGAGGGACGCAACGGCGGGTCGGTGCCTCAGAGGCGCGCTTCTTCCCGCCCGTCGAAAACGGCGCGTGCGTGCTCGATGGCCGGCATGTTCTGCGCGGCCCAGGCCAGCAGTACCTCGACGGGGTGCCGAAGCGTCTTGCCGAGGGGCGTGATGCGGTACTCGACCGCGACGGGGCGAGTGGAGACGACCTCGCGTTCGACCACGCCGTTGCGTTCCAGCCGCCGGAGTGTCGCGGTCAGGGACTTCTGCGTGACCTGGGGGATGGCCCGGCGCAGTTCGTTGAAGCGGCACGGGCGTGCGCAGAGTTCGTTGAGGACGCCGAGCGACCACTTGTCGAGGACCTGGTCCAGCAGTTCGCGGTGCGGGGCGTCGATGCGGAGTTCGTCGTCGGTGTCCAAGGCGAAACCTGGTCTCGTTGAAGTGTCCTTCTGCCACTAGGTAGCTTACGGATACTTCTTGAGAGGAGAAGAGGCCATGACTGTTCGGTACCTCACGCCGAAGGGCATGCTGCAGCCCGTCCCCTACCACCATGTCGCCGTGGGCACCGGGACGAAGCACGTCCACGTCAGCGGACAGATCGCGCGCCAGGCCGACGGGACCGCCGTCGCGCCCGGCGATCTGGCCGGGCAGGTCGCCCAGGCGTTGCGCAATACGGCCGTCGGGCTGTCGGGCGCGGGCGCGACCTTCACGGACGTGGTGCGCCTGACGTTCTACGTGACCCGGTGGAGCCCCGAGAAGATCGGTGACTTCATGAGCGGTGTGGAGGCCGTCGCCGACGAGATCGGGCTCCCGCTTCCCCTGCCGCCGGCCTCACTCATCGGGGTGGAGTATCTCTTCGAGCCGGACGTTCTCGTCGAGGTGGAGGCGACCGCACTGCTGGACTGAGCATCGAGGCGATGCCGCTCGCCGTGCCCGGACACGGCGAGCGGGGCAGCCGAGCACTTTCCCCGGCCGTACGGTCCGCTGTCCGCGCCGTACGGCTCCACCGGGCGGCCCGAGAGGGGTACGCCCAGCGCGGCTCAGGTGTGCAGTCGCGGGAGCTCGCCCGGGCGGACCTTCACCACCTTCACGTGCGTACAGCCTGAGGCTTTGAGCGCACGCCGGCGCTGGTTGGCGGCGGTCTTCTCGAACACCTTCGCCGACGCCTGCGGCGCGCCGTCGGGGTCGGTCCAGGTCAGACCGTAACTCTGCACCGCGCTGGTCATGCTCCCGTTTCCTCTCCGCCCGTCCTCCGGGCCACCGACGCCGTACGAACCATGACTGCCCCGCCGAATCGGCAGCCTGCCACGAAGCGGGCCGGAACGTCGAGACCGCACCCTCCGGTTCCGGGTCAGAGGGTGATGGTGCCGCGGACGCGGACGACGGTCGCCCCGCTCACCCAGACCGTGCCGTCGCTGTCGGCGGTGACCTCGATGCGCGCGGCCCGTCCCACCCTCGTTCCCTGGGAGACGCGGTAGGTGGAGGGAGCGGCGCCGGTGGAGGTGAGCCACTGCCCGACGGCGGCGTTCATGCTGCCGCACGCGGGGTCCTCGGGCACGCCGATGCCCGGGGCGAACGTACGCAGCTCGAACGCGTACTCGGACCCCTCGGGCCAGGGGCCGATCGCGCCGACCATGGCGTCCGGTATCAGGGTCAGGTCGGGTTCGAGGGCGAGGACCTCCTCGGCGGTGGCCAGTCGGAGCACGGCCCAGCCGGGCCCGTTGTCGACCCACTGGTGAGTCACGACCTGCTCTCGTGTGATGCCGAACGCGCTCACGATCCGCTTCAGGTGGTCGTCGTCGAGCTCGCCGGTGCGCACCCGGGGCGGGGCGGCGAAGGCCAACCAGTCCTCGCTCCGGCGCACGGTGACCAGGCCGGCGGCGCACTCCTGCACGAGGTGGCCCGCGTGCCGCGGTGTGCCGCCGCCCTCGAGCCAGGCGCGTGCGGAGCCGAGGGTGGGGTGCCCGGCGAACGGCAACTCGCCTTCGGGCGTGAAGATGCGCAGCCGGTAGTCCGCCTCCGGGGCGGTGGGCGGCAGGACGAACGTGGTCTCGGAGAGATTCGTCCACCGGGCCAATCGCTGCATCTGCTCATCGCTCAGGTCCGTCCCGTCCAGGACCACCGCGACCGGATTGCCGGAGTAGGGCTGCGTGGGGAACACGTCGACCTGCACGAAGGAACGACTGCGCGGCATGGTCAGGGGCACCTTTCGGATGGGTCATGCAAGGAGTGTGCGGACGGCGGTTCTGTGGAGGAATTCCTCGGCCCGGTCCCACGTCCAGCCGTTCTCCGCCACCAGCGCGTGCCAGCCCATGGGCCCGAACCAGTACCAGAGGAGGTCGGCCGTCTCCTGCTCCGGGCAGGAGGGCGACGGCTCCAGTGTGTGGAGGTGGCCTGCGGCGGCGCGCAGCGCGTCACGGTAGGCGGCGGTGGCGCGTTCCCACAGGGCTTCGCCGTCCTCGTGGACGGGGAGTGCTTTGCGGATGGCTTCGTGTACGGGGTACTGGCTCTCGTTGCCGGCCCGCGTGCCCCGTGCCAGCGCACCTAGGACCGCTTCCGGCGTCGGCAGGGCGAGTATCTCCTCCATGGCCTCGCGGTAGCCCGACGCCGTCACCCCCTCGTCGACGATCCGGTACAGGATGTCGCTTTTGCTCCCGACGCTGGCGAACACCGTCTTCGGGGCGACCCCCGCGGCCGACGCGATGTCGGCGACCGCGACCCGCCCATAGCCGCGCTCGGCGAACAGCGCCGTGGCCCTGCTGAGGATCAGCTCGCGGGTGCGCGCCGCACCCTCGGCGCGCAGCGGGGACACATAGGGGCGTTTGGGCGACATGATCCGATGCTAGCACCATGAATTCATTAGGTATGGTGTTACTCCAACTGCGCTTCAGGTCGGTCTTGGGGCCGCCCTTCGGCCGCCGACGAAAGGCTTGATCATGGGAATGGACGCTTCGGAACTCGGCCGTGGCCTCTTCCGCGTCCTCGAGACAGGCGACCGGGCCCTGGCCGCGGACGTGGTGCACGCGGATTTCCGCAACCGCGAGGCCGCGGTGTCACCCGAGGCGTGCTCGATCCCCGGACCCGCCGGGGTGCTGGCGTCGGGGGCGTGGATGCGTTCCGCCTTCAGTGAACTGCGCTTCGCCGTCGAGGACATCGCCCACCAGGACGACCGGGTCTGGGTGCGCCTGCGCATGCAGGGCCGCCACACGGGCCCGTTCGTGAAGTTCCGGGACGGCGGTCTCGATCAGGCGATACCGCCCACGGGCCGCGAGATCGACTTCGAGCAGATCCATGTGCTCGGCCTGCGCGACGGCAAGGTGGTCTCGCACGAAGCGGTCCGCGACGACATCACGATGCTCGGGCAGCTGGGCGTGTTCCCGCCGGAGCCGGCCGGCATGCTCCGCATGGTCGGGTGGCGGCTGACCGGGCGCGCCAAGGGCGCCGCGCAGGCCGTCACGACCCAGGCCGCCGAGGCCGCCGCCCGGGCGTAGCCGGATCGCCCATGACGCCCGGAGTCATCCGGTTGCGTAAAAGTGCGGACATGGATGCTTCGTCTCCTTTCCGGGCCGTCCGGCGGTCCGCCTCGTACTGGCGGGTGACCTTCGACGCTCCCCCGGTCAACCTCGTCACCTTCGACACCTTCGCGGCGCTCGGAGAGCTGGTCGACCGGATGGACGCCGACGAGGACGTCAAAGTGGTGGTCTTCGACAGCGCGGATCCCGACTTCTTCCTCGCGCACTTCGATCTGGTGCCGCCGAAGGAGCCCTACGCCGGACCCACATGGCTGGACGTCGCCACACGCATGGCCCGTTCGCGGGTGCTCACCATCGCCTCGATCCGGGGGCGCGCACGAGGAGTGGGCAACGTGTTCCTCCTGGCCTGCGACATGCGCTTCGCCAGCAAGGAGAAGGCCGTCCTCGGCCAGCCGGAGGTCGGGGCGGGGATCACCCCGGGCGGTGGGGCCACCGAACGGCTCCCCCGGCTGGTGGGGCGGGCCCGCGCCCTGGAGATCATCACGACCGGCGACGACTTCGACGCCGAGACGGCCGAGCGGTACGGCTGGATCAACCGGGCGCTGCCCGATGCCGAACTGGACGCCCACGTGGAACGCGTCGCCACCCGCATCGCCTCGTTCGACCGGAGGCCGCTGGCCGAGGTGAAGGCGCTGATCAACCGGTCGACGCTGCCGTCCGAGGACGACCTGACGGCAGGCCAGGACACCTTCCGCGCTTCACTGACCTGGCCGGAGGCACAGGAGCGGATCCGTCAGCTGCTCCAGCGGGGCATGCAGCAGCGGGGCGACCTCGAGTACCGGCTGGGAGAGCACATCGCTGACATGTGACGTCCCCGGCGCGCGAAGACGCCTCGGTGGGCCCGAACCGGCGACGGTCCCCGCAGCCCTCACTCCTGGGGGATGACCAGGCTCAGGGCCACCGTCTTGCCCCGGCCGTTGGGGTAGCTCGTCCACTCGTCGGCCAGGGCCTCCACGATCAGCATGCCCCGGCCGTGCTCGGCCTCGGGGGCCTCCTCCTCGGTCAGCGACAGCGGTGACGGAATGGGCGGGTTCGTGTCGGAGTCCCGCACTTCCAGTCGCAGACGGTCCTCGAAGGCCCGCAGTCGAAGGTCCACGTCGCTCCCGGCGTGGATGAGCGCATTGGTCACGATCTCCGAGGCCGCCAGCTCCACGACGTCCGACATGCCCTGCAGGCCCCACGAACCCAGCTGGTCGTGCACGAACGCGCGGGCCGTTCCCACCCCCCGCAGGTCGCGTCGCTGGATGTGGAGTCCGGCCGCCCTCGGTTCGTTCTGCCGCCCGGCTCCCTCGTACCGCGCCAGCAGTACCGCGGCGTCGTCACGGCGCTGCTGCGGTGTGACGATCTCGGAGACGATCCTGTCGGCCAGATCCTCCAGATGCGACGGAGGCGGGGCGTCGGTCGAGCCGAGCAGGTCCCTCGCGCAGGTCTCCGGGCTCGCGGACCGCCAGGAGACGAGGCCGTCGGTGTACAGCATCACGATGGAACCGGACTCGAGCGTGTGCTCCCGGCCCTCGTAGGGCTGCGCCATCGGCACGCCGAGAGGCACGTTGGCCGGAGCGTCCAGAGCCTCGACGCGCCCGTCGGACCGGCGGACCAGAGGAGCGGGATGGCCTGCCAGCACCACTTCCGCGGTGCCGTCCAGGGTGTCCAGTGCGACGACGCAGCAGGTGACGGTCAGGTCGGTGCCGAGTGCGGCCAGCACCCGTCCGGTCCGGTCGATCATCGCCGCGGGGCGATGGCCCTCGATCGCGTAGGCCGCCATCGCGGTGCGCACCTGCCCCATGACGGCGGCGCTCTCCACCGCGTGCCCCTCCACGTCGCCGACGACGAGGACCGCGCGCTCCTCGGCGGTCCTGAACACGTCGAACCAGTCGCCGCCCACCTCGGACGTGACGTCGGCGGGGCGGTAGCGGGCCGAGGTGACCAGTCGCGGGAGGTCCGGGAGCCGTGCCGGCAGCAGGGACCGCTGCAGCAGCTGGGCCGCCTCACGCTGATCGGCGCCCAGTTCGACACGCTCGACGGCCGCACCCAGCAGCCCCGCCATCATCCCGAGCAGCACACGCTCCTCTGCCGGGAACGCGCGGGGACGGGAGAAGGCCAGACCGCAGACGGCCACGGCCCGGCTCCGTTCGGCGAAGGGCAGATCGATGAACTGCCCGTCTCCCCTGAGCGGAAGGTACGCCTCGGTACGGGGCTCGCCGGCGGACGTCCCGCCGACGAGGGGGCTCCCGTCACCGGTGAGGTACAGCGCACGTCCATGGAAGGCCGCGGCCGCCGGTGTACGGCCGTCCACCCCGGCGCCGTGGATACGGCGGGCCAGCTCCGTGGAGTCACCGCTGTGGCCCAGCACCCACAGACGGCCCTCACGCGCCGAGAACAGCACCAGCGCGTCGGCACCCAGCGACGACATCACGCAGTACCGGGCCGCCGCCACGATGTCGTCCATGGTCGTGGCCCGGTTGAGCAGCTCCGACAGACGCCGCAGCGGGAACATCATGCTCGTACCGGAGGACCCCGGAACGTCGCGCACACCCCAGCCGGGCGTGCGGACGCTGGTGTCCACCCCCTTCCCCGCGGGGACGAGCATCGGCATCGGACCCGCCGCCACGCGGACGCCGTCGTCCACCAGTCGCGCCAGGGCGTCGGCCAGTCGGCGCCCGATGTCCTCGAGGATCAGCAGCTCCGCGGGCTCGTAGACGCCGGCGGTCTCCACGCGCAGGACCGTCAGCGCTCCGAAGCGCCGCTCGTCCACGGTGACGGGCGCCGAGAGGGCGACGTACGGGTAGGGGAGCACGTGTTCCTGGTCCGGGCCGGCCGGATCGGGATCGGTCAGTACGGTCGCCTTGCCCGTGGCCCACGCGCGCGCCGTGGCGGACGGCGTGTCGAGTGCCATCCGGCCGGGGAAGGTGAAGAACGAGGGCGCGCTCCCGTCGGCCAACGCCAGCCGCAGCGGGCCCTGGTCCGCGTCCACGAGGTAGACCGCCGCCGAGACGGCGCCGAGGAGGCGCCTCGCCTCGCGAGCGGCGGAGTGCAGGGCTTCCGACAGGTTCGAACCGTGGACGACGTCAGAGCCGCCCCCGTGCCGCTGATCTCTTCCCGGTGTACTGCTCCGCACGAGAGGGCTCCCTCCAGCGCTCCGTGCCTGCCGACCGTCCGCCTTCGGCCTCCGGTCTTCGGCGGAAGATCCCGTGGCGCACACGGAGTGACGTCTGCGCGGGCGCGCTGATCGCCGAGAAACGGCTACAGCTCCAGTAAACACCTGCCCGGGCCGGCTCTCTCCGCACGGGCCCCCATCCGTCACCATCTTGACTGGTGACGATCACACATGGGAGGGTGTCACCTGTTCAACCGGTGACGCACGGAATCGCCGTGCCCGGGACGCGTGGAAGTGAGGACGAAGATGGATCTGAAGCTCGAAGTCGTGGTGCTGCCCGTGGCCGACGTCGACCGCGCCAAGGCGTTCTACGAGAGGGCCGGCTTCCGCCTGGACGTCGACCTCGTCGCCGACGACGGCTACCGCGTGGTGCACCTGACGCCCCCCGGCTCGTCGTGCTCGATCCTGTTCGGCACCGGGGTCACCACCGCCGCGCCGGGTTCCGTGCAGGGCCTGCACCTGATCGTCGACGACATCGAGGCCGCCCGCGCCGAACTCCTCGCCAAGGGTGTCGGGATGAGCGAGATCTTCCACGATGTCAGCGGGGTGTTCCACCGCGGCACGGAGGAAGGACGGGTGAGCGGTCTGGCCCCGGAGCGCGCCAGCTATGGATCGTTCGCCACCTTCACCGACCCGGACGGCAACGGCTGGGCGCTCCAGGAGGTCACGACCCGGCTCCCGGGCCGGTAGGGGCGTATCCGGGCACCGGAATCCGGCTGTGCCCCACCGGACCCCCGGTGGGGCCGAACCGCCTCTCGAGGACAGGAGAGAAGATGGACGAGGAAGCCCGCACCTACGACGTGGTGGTCGTCGGGGGCGGCCCGGTCGGCGAGAACGTGGCCGACCGCACCCGCGCCGCGGGACTCAGCACCGTCATCGTGGAGCGCGAGCTGCTGGGCGGTGAGTGCTCGTTCTGGGCGTGCGAACCGAGCAAGGCACTGCTGCGACCGGTGGTGGCCCGCGCCGACGCCGGCCGGGTGCCCGGCCTCGAGGACGCCGTACGGGGACCGCTGGACGTGGAGGCGGTCCTCGCGCACCGCGACAGGATGGCCGCCCACTGGAAGGACGCGGACCAGGTCGGCTGGCTCGACTCGGTCGGAGTCGACCTGATCCGCGGTCACGCCAGGCTCACCGGCCCCAAGCAGGTGTCCGTGGTGACTCCGGACGGGCAGACCGTACGGCTGACCGCGCGGCACGCGGTCGCCCTGTGCACCGGCACGGGCACCGCCCTGCCCGGCATACCGGGCATCGACGCCGTACGCCCGTGGACCAACCGGGAGGGCACGGCCGCCGACCGGGTGCCGGGGCGGCTCGCCGTGGTGGGCGGCGGCGTGGTCGCCGTCGAACTGGCCACCGCGTGGCAGGCGTTGGGTGCCCAGGTGACTCTGCTGATCAGGGGCGAGGGACTGCTGCGGACGATGGAACCGTTCGCCGGTGAACTCGTCGCGGAAGCGCTCCGCGAGGCCGGTGTGGACATCCGCACCGGCACCGAGGTCACATCCGTCAGGCGCGTGGGCGGCGCGGACGGGGGCCTGCGGCTCGCTCTGTCCGACGGTGGCGAACTGGCCGCCGACGAGGTCCTGTTCGCCACCGGCCGGGCACCGCGCACGGCGGACCTCGGCGTGGAGAGCGTCGGCCTCACCCCGGGCGCCTGGCTCACGGTGGACGACACCTTCCTGGTCGACGGGGTCGACGGCGGCTGGCTCTACGGCGTCGGTGACGTCAACCGGCGCGCCCTGATGACGCACCAGGGCAAGTACCAGGCCAGGATCGCCGGCGCCGCCATCGGAGCGCGCGCGGCCGGTGTGCCGCTCGACAGCGGCAGGTGGGGCGCGCACACGGCCACGGCTGACCATCTGGCGGTCCCTCAGGTCGTCTTCACCACGCCGGAGGTGGCCTCCGTCGGTCTCACCACGCACGAGGCTCGGCGGACCGGTCGCCGGGTCGATGTGGTGGACTACGACCTCGCCCGCCTGGCGGGCGCCCAGCAGTACGCCGTCGGGTACCGGGGACGAGCGCGCATGCTGGTCGACACCGACCGCGGCACCGTGGCAGGGGTGACCTTCGTCGGGCCGGGCGTCGGTGAGCTGCTCCATTCGGCGACGGTCGCCGTGGCGGGCGAGGTCCCCCTGGACCGGCTGTGGCACGCCGTCCCCGCGTTCCCGACCATCAGTGAGGTGTGGCTGCGGCTCCTCGAGACCTACCGGGACGACGTCGGCAGGCGGTTCCCGTGAGGTGTCCTGTCGGGCGATGAGCCGTCCGTGACCGCCCGCGGTCCACGCGGTTCCGCCATGGTGTGCGGGAATCCGACGCGCAGGAGGAGGGCGGTGAGCGCCGCGGCCAGTACGACGGCGGCCGCCAGGATCAGAGCCTGGTGGTAGCCGTGCCGCAGAAGGGGTGTCGCGACCAGCGGGCCGAGGATCTGACCGACCGAGTATCCGGCGGTCAACAGGGCCACGGCGCGCGGGAAGCGCAGATGCGCACCCGTCCCCAGAGCGAGTGTGCTGACGCCGATGAAGGTGGCTCCGAACAGCACCGCGGAGAGCAGCGCGGCCGCCACTCCCCCGACCAGCGCGGGCAGGGCGATGCCGACGGCCTGCACACCGAGCGCGGCCAGCAGCAGGTCCGGCCGGGTCCACCGGCGTCCCAGACCGGCCCACAGCGCGGCGGACGGGATCGCCGCCAGGCCCACCAGCACCCAGGCTCCGCTGCCGACCCAGCCGGGTGACGCCTGGTCGATGGCCGCCACCAGGAAGGTTCCGGCGATGATGTAGCCGACGCCCTCGAGTGTGTAGGACACGAACAGCGCGCCGAACCAGCGGTGGGTCCGCGGTGCTTGGGTGCGGGGTCGCGGCTCCGGCGTCACGGTCTGCGGGACGGCCGGTTCCGGTCGGAGGCCCCAGGCGGCGAGCGCGAGGGGCACGGCCAGCGCCGCCGAGGCCCACCAGGCGGTCTGCCACGTCCCGATCGTGCGCAGGACGAGGACGAGCAGACCGGAGAGCGCGATGCCGGCCCCCACACCGCCGAACGCCCAGCCGGGCAGATGCGCCGGATGGTCGCGCAGGTGGCTGAGCAGGGAACTGGCGGCGATGACGAAGATCATCGCGCTGAAGGCGCCCGCGCCCAGACGCAGGAGCAGCCAGACGAGGGTGCTGTGGGTCAGCGCCATGCCGGCCAGGGATGCGACCAGCGCCACGAGGCACGCACGCAGGACGACGGAGGAGCGCACGAGTCGCGGGGCGAGGCTGCCCGCCAGCGCGCCGGCCAAGTAGCCCCCGTAGTTGGCGGTCGCGAGGTGTGCTCCCGCACCCGCCGACAGCCCGGCCTGGGCGTGCATCAGCGGCAGGATCGGGGTGTAGACGAACCGGCCGACGCCCATGCCGGCGGCGAGCGAGGCGGCGGACTGGAGGACGTGCACCCATGGTGAGCGTGGAGCGCCTCCCGCCGCGTGGTCCGCGGGAACGGTGGTCGGCGGAGGCCCGGACGCCGGATCGGGACCGGCGCCAGGAACCACCGCCTCAAAGTTTCGCGCACTTCCCATGCGGACAGACTCGCCCGCCCGGGCACGCGGATGAAGGACGGATTTCCTCCCTGCTGGGAGCCACGTCCTCTCGTGCGAGCGCAGATACGCCTCGGGCCGCCCGACTCACGTCGGGGCGGGTGGCGCCCGATCAGCCGTCAGACCTGCTGGTTGCGCCGCCGGGCCCGGTACGCGGCGGCCTTGACCCTGTTGCCGCACGTCTCCATGGCACACCATTCCCGACGACGGCCGCGTGAGCGGTCCAGGTATGTCTGCGTGCACTCGGGGCGGGAGCACTCCCGCAGAAGGTCGGCCTCCGCCCCACCCAGGATCTCCACCGCCTCACGGGCGAGGGACGCGAGGCCTTGGGAGACCGAACCCGTGCGGACGGCGCCCTCGTCGCCGAGCCGCACCTGCACGGGCAGCCCGGTCGCCTGCTGGTTCACCTCGGCGAGCGCGTCGGCGGGCAGCGGTTCCTTCGCGAGGGCGGCCGCCGTCACCGAGTAGAGGGCTTCTCGCAGGCTGACGGCCGTGGCGAGTCCGGTGTGATCGGCTCCTGGAGCGGCGTCCATCATTCCGGACTCGACGAACCATGCGTCGAGCGCTTGCGGGGAGGCCAGCATCTCCGTCGGTTCCGCGTTGCGGCGCGCGCGCAGCGTTCCGACGAAGTCGAGGAAGGGCGTCCCACAGGGAAAGGCATGCACGTCACCACTTTAACCGGTGAGTAACGTGGCGCGCAAAGGCCCGTCGCGCACCTGCCCCACCCCCGTCCGGGTCGTCAGGCGGCGGCCCGGTCCGTCCACGCCTCCTCCAGGGCCCGCGTGAACGTCTCGGGCGACTGGACGCCGCTCACGCCGTAGCGCCGGTCCAGGACGAAGAACGGGACGGCGTTCGCGCCGAGTTCGGCGGCAAGCCGTTCGTCGGAGCGCACTTCGTCGGCGTACGCGTCCGGGGCGTCGAGCACCTCCCGGGCCTCCACCTCGGCCAGTCCCGCTTCGACCGCCAGCCCGACCAGGGTCTCACGGTCGTAGATCGAGGCCTCCTCCGCGAAGTTCACCCGGAAGGCGAGGTCCAGGAACTCGCCCTGCAGTCCGCGAGTGGCGGCGAAGTGGGAGAGGCGGTGCACGTCGAAGGTGTTGCCGAAGACCCGTCCGCCGACACGGAACTCCAGCCCCACCGCGTTCGCCATGGCCGCCGCCTGCTCCTCCCGCGCGACCTGCTGCTCCCGGGTCCGGCCGTACTGCGCCGCGACGGCGTCGATGATCGGGACCGTCCCGTTCTCCGCCTGGGGATTGAGCTCGAAGGAACGGTGGACGACCTCCACCCGGTCGCGGTGCGCGAACGCGGCGAGCCCCTTCTTGAAGTGCTCCCTGCCGACGTAGCACCACGGGCAGGCCACATCGGTCCACATCTCGACACGCATCATCTGGTCTCTCCCTTGCACGGGGGGGCGGGCCGGTGCCCGACACCGAAGGACGAACGGCGCACACCCCCGCTCTAGGGGCTCATCGGCGCCTTCCCCGAAGAATAGACGACCGACCGTCTTTCACAAAGTGCCTGCTCACAGTGGCCCCCATCGGCGACACGACCAGGGGTGCCGGAAGCTCCGCGCTTCCGGCACCCCTCGCCCTCGGTCGGTTCAGCTCACGGCAGCAGCCCGACGGCTCACTCGGTGCCGCGGTGGAGATAGGCGCGGTTCACCGTCTGCCGCACCTTGTCGCCGCGCGCGTCGGTCGCGGTGACCCTCAGCGTGACGTAGGCGTCCCCGTGCAGACGGGCCGGACGCTCCACCACGGCGGTGAACCGGCTGACGCCCTGCCGTGCGGTGCGCGCGGTGCTCCAGGTGCGCCCGTCGTCGTAGGACGTCTCCACCTTCAGCGAGACTCCGCGCGGGGCGGCCATGCCGTCCTGCATACGGACGCTCAGCCCGACGCTGTGCGTGCGGGACCGGCCCACCGCGTTCCGCGCGTCGACCGGCACGTCGTAGTCGAGCTGGAGCAACGGCAGGAGAGCCGTCTTCGTGGCGGCACCGGAGCGGAACGTCCACGACGTGTCGGTGCTCGTCGCGAAACGCCACTGGTCCGAGACACGCTTCGTCGTCAGGTCCAGCCGGTAGGTGGCCTCGGCCGTGGGTACCTCGAAGTCGCCCCAGGCGCCGGCCTCCGAACGCGCCAGCAGCTGTCCGTCGCGGTACAGCAGGGCTGTCGCGGTGTCGCCGGTGGCGTCACCGAAACCGCCGTGTTCGGCGAAGGACCAGTGGCTGGTGCCGTCGTTGAATTCCGGCACGTGGATCGACAGGGCGTCGCCCTTGCGCAGCGACGGCTGCCGGCCCCCGCGGGGAACGGAGGGGCGCACCACGGCTCCGAACCACCGCTCCGAGGTGTGTTGGCCCGGCCGGTACGTGTGCGGGTCGTCGTGCATGCCGCCCTGCAACGGATGGTCGGTGGCCTCGACGACCTTGTACTGCACGGCGTGCTGCCACTGCGTGCCCGCGTCGGCGCTCACGTACTCGACGCGCTCCTGCCCCACCGGCACGAAGCGGGTCCACTGACCCCACGCGGTGGTCTGGTAGGGCCGCCACGCGAAGCGCTGCTCACTCGCCCACTCGGAGGCGCCGGTGCGGTGGTAGGTGGCACGGACGACCGCCATGTCGCGCTCCGAGACGGTGTAGCGGGGGTTCTTGGGGATCGCGTTCCTCCAGACTCCCATCACGTCGTACATGTACGGACTGCGCGCGGTGCCGGTGAAGGCCACCGTCGTCCTGCGCGCGGCCATGCGCTGCAGCACGGTGGCGCCGTCGGTCGAGGAGGCCCGCACGAAGGGGAGGGCCATCCGCTCCCCCGTCGGCCGCCACTGGGTCCACACCGGGAACCTGTCGGGCAGCACCAGCAGCACGGCCTTGGCGCCGGCGGCCGCGGCGGCCCGGGCCAGCGCCGAGTTGTCGTAGCCGCTGGACTCGTCGTCCCGCAGCACGGCCAGCTTCCCCCGCGTGCCACGGAAGTCCGGCGCCTGGGCGGTGCCGGCGTCCACGGCGGTCAGCCGCTCACCCCGGTCACCGAAGACGGGTGAGAGCTCCTCGTAGTAGGGCCGGAAGTCGGCAGTGGTGCCCGAGGTCTTCGCCCGCAGCTGCGGAGCGACCATCTGCGTGCGTACGGAGAATTCGAAGGAGCCGTCGGTGACCGGGGCGGTGGCGTTGGTGTAGAAGCGGTCCCCGCCGAAGACGGCCGTGGTCTGGAAGAGGTCCTTGCCGTCGATCCTGCGGTAGTACGTCGGGCACAGGACGCCGTAGCGCTCGGCCGGCCGGGGGGTGCGGAACCGCACCTCGGTGGCCTCGGCGGCGTTCAGCGTGACCGTGGTGTCCTTGGTGACCCTCACCTCGGGGGCGACGACGTTGCCGATCTCGGAGGCGCCGTCCGCCGCGTAGTCCGTGAACTGGCTGCTGGCGTAGTACGTCCCCTCCTCCACGAGGGCGATCCCGGCCTCCCGGTCGGTGTACTCCACGAACCCGTCCGCGCCGAAGATGGTCCCCAGCCAGCCCGGGACGACCTGACCGGCCCGGTCGCGGTAGACCACCTTCAACCGGTGCACGGGGGCGTGCACCCGGAGGGAGACCGTCGTGTGGAGGGTGACGGTGCCGTCCGCCGACGCGGCGGTCAGATACCCGTAGTAGTGACCTCTGGCAGCCCCGTGCGGGTCGGTGCGCAGGGGTACCTCGG
Source organism: Streptomyces sp. NPDC059852 (assembly GCF_042731455.1). Classification (NCBI taxonomy): domain Bacteria; kingdom Bacillati; phylum Actinomycetota; class Actinomycetes; order Kitasatosporales; family Streptomycetaceae; genus Streptomyces; species Streptomyces sp. NPDC059852. Next base: position 231,172 of record NZ_JBHWJK010000008.1, read on the forward strand.
TCGTGGCGCCGGGGGCGATGCGGACCGTGGTGGCGCCGACGCCGACCACCCCGTCGGCCAGGGCGCGCCCGGTGTCGGTGGCCAGTTTCAGGTCGAGCGACAGCGTGACGGGGCGGTCACCGGTGTTGGTGTAGCGGACGACGGCCTGCCGCTGGTCCAGGCCACCGCCCACCGACAGCGGGGCGAGCGCCAGGGACCCGGTGGCGGTGACGGGACCCATGGCCGCGGCCAGGTCGATGCGGCCCGCCCCCTGAGCCGTCACCTCGGTGCCGGGGACCGTGTGGGCGGTGCTGGTCAGCGCGTCCTTCACCTGCTGCGCGGACCAGTCCGGGTGTCGCTGGACCAGCAGTGCGGCGGCGCCGGCGACGTGCGGAGTGGCCATGGAGGTGCCGGACAGCGACACATAGTGGCTGTCCACGGGGTCGCCCAGAGCGGTGCCGGCCGCGCGGGCGGCGACGATGCCGACGCCCGGTGCGGTCACATCGGGCTTCACGGCCCCGTCGCCGTAGCGAGGTCCACGGCTGGAGAAGGACGCGAGGGAATCGTCCCGGTCCACGGCACCGACGGTCAGCGCGGCGTCGGCCGCGCCCGGTGTGCCGAGCGTCGACTGGCCCGGTCCCGCGTTGCCCGCCGCGACGACGAAGAGCGTGCCCGTCGCATCGGTCAGGGCGTTGAGGGCCTGGCTCATGGGGTCGGTGCCGTCGGCGTGACCGTCTGCTCCCAGGCTCATGTTGACGACCTTGGCGTGGGAGTCGACCGCCCACTCCATGCCGTCGATGATGCCGGACTCCGAGCCGTAGCCGTCGTCGTCGAGCACCTTTCCGATCAGCAGCTCCGCCTTCGGCGCGACGCCCTGCCGGGTGCCACCGGACGCGGCGCCTGTTCCGCCCACGATGGAGGCGACGTGGGTGCCGTGCCCGAAGTGGTCGTCCGTGTTGCCGCTGCCGGAGAAGTCCTTCGCCGCCGCGATCCGGCCGGCCAGGTCGGGGTGGTGCGCGTCGGCGCCCGTGTCCAGCACGGCCACCTTGACGCCCTGACCCTCGTAGCCGGCCTTCCAGGCCGAGGGTGCGCCGATCTGGGCCGTGCTGCGGTCGAGGGCGGCCTTCACCTTGCCGTCCAGAAGGATGCGCGGGGTCGTCGCCGTCCGTGCGGTGTCCGGCTTCCTGCCGGAGGTGAGGGTCTTCCAGAAGGTGGTGAGGTCTTTGCCGGCGACCAGGGCCGACCGGGCGTCGATGCTCGTCAGGTCGCGGGACGGCGTGCTCGCCCCGTTCAGCGCGACCAGCCGGGCGGCGGTCGCCGCTGCCGACTTCGCGGCCTGCGCGTCGATCCGGGCTCCGTCGCGGGGTGGCACCGGCTTGGAGGCGACGATCAGCGGCAGGCCGGAGCTGTGGGCCTCGTCGAAGCCGTCCGCCACGAGGGCCGAGACGTCGAACAGCCGCCGGTCGACGACACCGGCCGACACCAATTGCTCGGCGTCGGAAGGCACCACGCTCACCGTTCCGCCGTCGCCCTCCCGCGTCTGGAAGGCGATGTGTTCACGCCCGGGGGCGGGCCGTACGGACACGGCGTGCCGACCGCCGGGGAAGGAGGTCAGGGTCACTCGGTCCCCCGTGACCAGCCGTACGGTGGCCAGGTGTGTCCCAGCTCGGTCGGCGGCGGGGACGGCGGCGCCCGTCTCGGTCGTCCGCGCCGCGAAGGCCGCAGGCGTCGCTCCGGCGATCAACGCCAGTCCTGTTGATATCGCCGCCGTCATGCGGGTTCTCAGCATTCCTTGGAACACCTTTCGCGCACAGCACAGTGAAGCCCCAGAAGGCAATCAAGAATCGGGAAATGGAACTGACGGATACTTCGCACGTCAAGTTTCCCGGAAACGTACACCACCCCGAACCCACGAACAAGGCACGTCATCTGGTGCCCCGTCAGTCACCGAAGACCCGGCGGAACGGCACACGGTCGCCGCCCGGTACGGGCGGCGACCGTGTTCGTCAGTGGGACGCGTCGTGCGACGGGCCGCTGTTCACTCGGCCAGACGGCGGCCCAGGTCCAGCTCGACGCCGTCGGGGCGCTGGAGGCCCCGCTCGAACAGCGAGCGGACGCGATGGGCGTTCTCGGGGCGGCCGGAGGTCTGGAAGAAGGCCTGGAGGCTGGCACCGTAGGACTCGGGCGTCGGCAGGGACTCCGCGTCCACCAGGGACTTGGTCCGGGCGACGGCGACCTTGTCGAACCCCGCGATACGCCTGGCGAAGCCGTCGACGAACGCCTCCAGTTCGCCCTCGGGCACCACGCGGTTCACATAGCCGTACGCCGCTGCGAGGTCGGCGGGGAAGTCGTCGCCGCCCAGCAGGATCTCCAGGGCGCGTCCACGGCCCAGCAGTCGGGGGAGCCGGCCGGTGGGGTTCCCGCCCGGGACCGATCCGACGCCGACCTCGAACTGCCCGAGGACCGCGCCCGGCCCGGCGAAACGGATGTCCGTCGCCAGGGCGAACTCGCTCCCGGCGCCGCGGGCACGACCGTTGATCTCGGTGATGGTGGCGGCGGGGACCCTGGCCAGCCGGTACAGGTTGTCCGCGAACGGGTGGAGTCCGGAGGGGGCCGGCTTCATGGCGGCGACCCGGGACCGGTCGGACCGCATGTCCCAATGGGCCATGAAGAAGTGCGGGTTGGCGCTGCGGAAGACGACGGCCGTCAGATCGGGCGCCTCCTCGATACGGGTGATCAGCGCGGCGAGCTGCTCGATGGTGTCCGGGTCGATCAGGTTGATCTCACCGTTGGAGAAGGTCACCCGCCAGTACGCGGGGCTGATCTCTTCGACGGCGAACTGTTCGGGGGAAGGCATGAGGGTCTCCTCGTGTGGCGCGGGCCGACGGCACGCGGTGGTCGACTTCGAGAAAGCGGGATCTGTGGGCGCCGGTCCGGTCAGACCAGCCGGTGCCAGGTGAGTTCGGCGGTCCGTTCGGCACCCCAGAGCCGAGTGGGCGTGGTGACGCCGAGCCGCAGGAACGAACCGGCGAACTCGACCCTGCGCACCTGCTTCCGCCCGATCCAGTTCGGGAAGAGGCTCGTGGTGACGTGGTGCTCCACGGTGTGCGGGTCGACCACCTCGAACGGGCCGCCGTAGGCGACGTAGCCGGTGGCCGCCCGGGCCAGGTCGTCGGCTGCCGCGTCCTCCAGGCGCGCCGAGGCCAGGGGCCGCCGGTCGCCACGGCCGAGCTGGGCCGACATGTAGCCCTCGGGGGTGTAGAGGATCAGGCCGTACGGGGAGCGGCCCAAGGGGTGGACGACCTCCCCGTCGACGCTGACGGCGGTGTACGAGACGAGTCGCCACGCGCCGAACAGCCTCATGCGGACCTCGTCCCGGGCCGCACCCTCGTGTCGTTCGGCGGCCGGTCCTGTCACGGCCATGAGTCCTCCTGTTCGGACGGGATGGGGTCCGCGTGCTGTCGGTGGGCGGACGGTCCACGGGTTCACGGCCGCGTGAGCTCGCCATCGACGAGGCGCCAGAGGTGGAGCGGATTGGCCTCGCGCAGGGGCTGCGGCAGCAGGTCGTCGGGGAAGTTCTGGTAGGTGACCGGCCGCATGAACCGCTCGATGGCGCCCATGCCGACCGAGGTGAAGCGGCTGTCGGAGGTGGCGGGAAAGGGGCCGCCGTGGGTGGAGGCGTACGACACCTCCTGGGGGATCGAGAAGGCGTTGAAGACGATCCGTCCGGTGCGGCGTTCCAGGACCGGCAGCAGTTGTTCGGCGGTCGCGCGGTCGGCCGCGTCGGCGTGCAGAGTGGCCGACAGCTGTCCGCGGAAGGCACGTGCGACCTCCAGCAGTTGCTCCGTGCCGGAGACCTTCACCAGCAGCAGTGCGGGGCCGAAGACCTCCTCGCGCAGGGTGGGTTCCGCCAGCAGTCGGTCACCGGTGACCTCGAGCAGCAGGGCCTGGCCGTACGCCCCGCCGTCCGGGGCGGATCCCTCGGCGAGCCGGACTGCGCCGTTGTCCTCGTGGCGTCGGGCGTGGCGCAGGTAGGCGTCGTGGATGCCGGGCGTGAGCATGGGGCGTGCGTCCCACCTCTCCACCTCGGTGATGGCCGCCGCGCGGAGTTCGGCGTAACCGGGTCCCTCGACGGCGACGAGGACGGCGGGCTTGAGGCAGGCCTGTCCGACGTTGTACATGCCGCGCTGTACGAGGCCGGTACCGATCTCGGTGGCACGGGCGGCCAGGGCCGCGGGCAGGACGAAGGTCGGGTTGACGCTGGTCATCTCGGTGAAGACCGGGATGGGTTCGGGGCGCTGCTGGGCGCGGCGGTACAGGGCCATGCCGCCGGCCTCGGATCCGGTGAAGGTGACGGCCTTGACCAGCGGGTGGTCCACCAGGGCTTCGCCGATCTCGTTACCGGAACCGCGCACGAGTGAGAAGACGCCCGGATGCAGACCCGATGCGGCGACCGCCTCCTGTATGACGCGGCCCTCGATCTCGGACGCCCCGGGGTGCGCGTTGTGGGCCTTGAGGACGACGGGGCAGCCGGCGGCCAGCGCGGACGCGGTGTCGCCGCCTGCGACCGAGTAGGAGATGGGGAAGTTGCTGGCGCCGAAGATCGCCACAGGGCCGAGGGCCACCTTCTGCAACCGGTGGTCCAGACGCGGGGCGGGCTGCCGGTCCGGCTGCGCGGGGTCGATGGCCGTCTGGAGGAAGCGGCCCTGGCGTACGACGGCGGCGAACTTGCGGAAGACACCCGCGCTGCGCACGGCCTCGCCCTCGAACTGCGCTGCGGGCAGCCCGGTTTCCAGGGAGGTCCGCGCGGCCAGTTCGTCCTTGGCCGCCTCCAGCTTGTCCGCGATGAGTTCGAGGAACTGCGCGCGCTCTTCGAGCCCGGTGTGGCTGTAGCTGTCGAAGGCCTCGTCGGCCAGGCGCAGGGCGCGGTCGACCTCGGCCGGGCCGCCGAAGGCGAACTCGGGCTCGATGAATGCTCCTTCGGCGGGGTTGAACGCCTTCATGGTTCCCGCGGTGGCGGACACCTGGTCTCCGCCGATCAGGAGGTCTCCGGTCAGTGTCATGCGTGTGCTCCCTCGAACGCGGCGACGAGTTCGCCGGTGGTGGTGATGGCGTGGGCGTAGGTTGGCCCGTTCAGTTCGTGCGCGGCGTGAACCATCTCCGGCAGGAACGCCGCGGTGGCGTCGCGTACGAGCGTGACGTGGTAGCCGAGTTCCATGGCGAAGCGGCCGGTGGACTCGACGCAGGTGTTGGCGAGCAGGCCGACGAGCACCACATGGGTGATGCCGTGCTGCTTGAGGCGGAAGTCCAGGTCCGTGTTGGCGAATCCGCTCTGCGCCCAGTGCTCGGCGACGACGGTCTCGCCGGGCCGCGGCCGGAGGTCAGGATGGAACTCGCCGCCCCAGGTCCCGCGGGCGAAGCTGTGCCGCTCCATGATGCCGAGCTGGGTGGGGTTGGGGTGGGCCCATGTCTCGTAGTCACCCTCCTCCCAGCGGCGGTGGGGGACGAAGATCACGCGCGCACCGGTGTCACGGGCGGCGCCGACGACGGAGCGCAGGTGGTCGAGCAGATCCACCTGTTCCGCCATGGCCTTGAGCCGCGGCCAGATCTTGCCGCCCTCCGACAGGAAGTCGTTGAACGGGTCGACCAGCAGAACGGCCGTACACCGGGGGTCGTAGGTCTGGGGCATGGATTCCACTCCGATCAAGATGATGCTCATCATCCTGAATTGAAGATGATGCTCATCATCCTGAAAGTCAAGCGCGCGCCGCGGAACCCCGCCGTCAGTGGCCCAGGTGTATGATGTTCGTCATCCAGACAAGCGGCTTCCTCACTGCGGCACACCCGGAAAGGCAGGGTCACCATGGGCCACTCGCAGGCAGAGAAGGCGGCGACGCGCGAACGGGTGCTGAGGGTCGCCTCGCGCAGGATCCGCACCGACGGCGTCGATCGCCCGGGGGTCGCGGAGCTCATGCAGGAGGCCGGCCTGACCCACGGCGGCTTCTACAAGCACTTCGGCTCACGGGACGACCTGATCACCCAGGCCGCCGCCTTCGCCCTGGCAGAGGGCACCGCGAAGATGGAACGGTCCGCCCGCAAGAACACGGAGGACGCGCGAGCCGGCCTCATCGACGCCTACCTCGCGAAGCAGCACCGGGACGGCCCGGCCACCGGGTGCGCCCTCGTCACCCTGGGCGCCGCCGCCGGACGCGGCGACCAGCAGATCAAGCAGGCGTACGAGAACCAGGTCCGCACCTACCTCGACCTGATCGCCGGCCTGGACGAGGACACCGAGGACCCCCGGGGCGAGGCGATGCTCACGCTCAGCGCGCTGGTCGGCGCCGTGCTCATCTCCCGGGCGGTGGCGGACCAGGAGTTCTCCGACGACCTGCTGGAGACCGTCACCGCACAGCTGACGGACCGCGCCTCCCGGGATCTCCCCACCGAGGCCTGACACACGCCTCCGGCGGCGGCGACACAGGTGCGCCGCCGCCGCGGCACCCAGCCACACGCTAAGGGCGAGCATCTCGTCCCCCTCTCCCTGTCGGCCCGACGGGCGCCTCGTCCAGATTTACTTGACGCAACAAGTACTCAGCTGTTTACTTGTCACGTCAAGTAAACGCGTCGTCCGGAGTCCCTGCTCCGGCGCGCCACCACGCACCACGGCCCGGACCCGGCCTACCCCTCCCCCCGACAAGGAACATCGTGTACATCGCCGCCGTCATCCTCAGCGTCCTCCTCGCCCTGTTCGCCCTTGCCGCGGGCGCACCGAAGGCGCAGCTCAAGGGGAGCGTGCCGGAGGGCCTCCAGGCCAAGGGCCTCGGCTCCGGTCTCATCCGTCTCATCGGCCTGGCCGAGGTGGCCGCGGCGGTGGGCCTCGTCGTGGGCATCTGGTGGCAGCCCCTGGGCATCGCCGCCGCCATCGGCCTGGCGGTCGTGATGATCGGCGCAGTCCGGTACCACGTGAAGTGGGGCGACTACGCGGACAGCGAGGCCCGCGGTGCTGCGACGGCGCCCGTGATCTTCACCTTCGTCGCGATCGCGGCGGCCCTCACCCTTGCCGCCTCTCAGTGACCGCTCAGGCTGTCATGAGCCTGCCCACGCTGCGGGCCCTCGGACATCACCGGCGCCGGGCCCTCACACCGCCGCCAACGCGGGTGTCATCGGAATGACCCGCCAACTCGCCCTCGAAGGCGCCCCTCACCGCATCCCCGCCGTCACCAGCAAGACCCTCCTCAAGCGCTTCGCCCGGCCGGAGGAGATCGTCGAACTCGGCGCCTTCCTCGCCTCCGCCCGCTCGAGCTTCATCACCGGAGCCGACCATCCCGTCGACGACGGAGCCGGCGCCTGGTGATACCGGGAGGCCGATGAGGGCGGACCGCGGGAACACGCGGGACGCGCCACGTCACCCCCTCACGGCAACCGCAGACCGGGGGCCGAGCCGAAAGAAGCGCGTTGATCACGAACACGAACAATCGACATGTCGTCATCGTCGGCGGGGGATACGCCGGAGTGCGCCTGGCGCGCGCGCTGGACGCGGACGCCGACGTCACCCTCATCGACCTCAAGGAGGCGTTCTTCCACCGCGTCGCCTCGCTGCGGGCCGGCGCCGACCCGGACTGGACCTTCGCCCCCTTCATCCCGTACGACTCGCTCCTGGTCAACGGCCGTGTCGTGAGGAACAAAGCCGTGGGCGTCGAGGTGGAACAGCGCCGCATCGTGCTCGCCACGGGCCACCGGGTGCCGTACGACGTCCTCGTCATCGCGACCGGGGCCGACTACCAGGAGCCCGCGCGGTTCACGGGGAACACCGTCGCCGAGGCGGCCGCCGCCTTCCGCGGCCACCAGCGCCGCATCGCCGACGCCCGGAGCCTGCTGATCATCGGAGGAGGGCCCTCCGGAGTGGAGCTGGCCGCGGAACTGCGACGGGCCAACCCTCGGGCCGCGGTCACCCTCGCTCACTCCGGTCAGAGGCTCCTCTCCCACCACGGCACCGGCCGGATGGCCCGCCAGGCGCGCTCGTGGCTGGAGCGGCACGACGTCGAGGTCCTCCTCGGCACCTTCGTCTCATCCGCCGGCGGCGCCGGGACGGGGCTGAGGGACCAGACGGGCAGTCCGCTCGGCGCCGACGTGGTGTTCTGGACGACAGGCACCACCCCCAACACGCTGTGGCTCCGGCTGGCGGGACGGGGAGACTGGCTCGACGAGCGCGGTCACGTCAAGGTGGACGAGCATCTGCGCGTCCTGGGCCGACGGGACATCTTCGCCATCGGCGACGTCAACAACGTGTCGGAGGCGAAGCTGAGCCCGACGGCGGTCGCGCAGGGAGAGGCGACGGCGCACAACATCCGCGCCTACCTGGGCCACGGCAGGCACGGGAACGTGCCCCGCCCGTACAGGCCCGCGCCGGCACGCGTCTTCTCCGTGCCGTTCGGCCCCGACGGAGGCACGACGCTCCTGCCCACTCTCGGCCGCGACATCGTCGTCCTGGGCAACCGGGCCACGTCCGCGCTGAAGAGCAGGCACCTCGCGATACCCGCCATGCGGAAGCTCCTGGGTCACCCCGGAGACTCGGCGGCACGCTCCTGGTGAACGCGGCGCCGCTCACGGCTTTCTCAGTGCAGGAAGCCCTCGTAGCGATGCTGCTCGACCTGGCTGCTGATCTGCTTCACGGTCTCCAGCCCGACGCTCACGATGATCAGGATGCTGGTGCCCGTGAGCTGGTTGGAGCTGCCGAAGTTGCCGAGCGCCACGGTGGGGACCAGCGCGATCAGACCCAGGTAGATCGATCCGGGCCACGTGAGCCGGTTGAGGACGTACCCCAGGTACTGCGCGGTGGCGCGGCCCGCCCGAATGCCCGGTACGAACCCTCCGGCCTGCTTGATGTTGCCGGCGATCTCCTCCGGGTTGAACGTGATCGCCACGTAGAAGAAGGCGAAGAAGACGACCAGCAGGAAGTAGGCCGCCACGTAGTACGGATGGTTCCCCTTGGTGAAATTGTGCGTGACCCACGTCGACCACCCCGAGCCCGATCCGGCGAACTGCGCGATCAGGGCGGGAATGTAGAGCAGTGACGAGGCGAAGATGACCGGCACCACGCCGGCCTGATTGACCTTGAGGGGAATGTAGGTGGAGGTCCCCCCGTACGACTTGCGGCCGATCATCCGCTTGGCGTACTGAACGGGGATACGGCGCTGTGCCTGCTCCACGAAGACGACCAGGCCCACCATGGCGAACCCGACCAGCAGAACGATGGCGAAGGCCAGCCATCCGTCGGCGATCGTGCTCTCCTGCTTCACCGCCCAGATCGCTCCCGGCAGCGTGGACGCGATGGAGATGAAGATGAGCAAGGACATTCCGTTGCCGACGCCGCGCTCGGTGATCAGCTCCCCGAACCACATGACGCACGCCGTACCCGACGTGATCGTGATGACCATGACCACGGTGACGAAGACCGACTGGTCCGGCACGATGCTGGAGGCTTCCGGGCAGCTGGGGAACAGCGCGCCGTTGCGCGCGGTCGCGATGAGCCCGGTCCCCTGCAGAACGGCGAGTCCCAGCGTGAGATAGCGACTGTACTGCGTGATCTTCGCTTGTCCGGACGACCCCTCCTTCTTCAGCGCCTCCAGCCGCGGGATCACCACGGTGAGCAACTGAAGAATGATGCTGGCCGTGATGTACGGCAGGATGCCCAGCGCGAAGACCGTGATCTGCAGAAGCGCCCCACCGCTGAAAAGGTTGACCAGACCGAGGATTCCCTCGCCTTTCGAGACCGAACCCACGCATCGCTGGACCGTCCGGTAATCCACACCGGGGATCGGCACATGGGAACCGAGCCGGTACAGCACGATGATGCCGAGGGTGAAGAGCAGTTTCTTGCGCAGGTCGGGGGTCTTGAACACCTGGCTCAACGCGTTCAGCACGATGGTTCCTCTACAGCGGTGCGAGGCAGGGCATAGGCCCGAACCGTACGGACCGCCGACCATCCAGTACGACTACACGCCGATCAGGTCCCCCGGAACGAGCAAGGACCGGGACAACGGGGAGGCCCGGGACCCGTCACGTCAGCCGGGATCGGTCACGTCACCGAAGAGCCGGCCCGAATAGCCTGTCGGTCGTATACTTCCCGTATGGGGCGAACGAGCGATGCCAAGAACAAGATCCTCACCGCTGCTCGATCACTGCTCGAGCAGCGCGGATACTCGGCGCTGGGTGTGGCCGAGATCTGCAAGACGGCCGAGGTGCCCAAGGGCAGCTTCTACTACTTCTTCGAGTCCAAGGAAGCCCTCGCCCTCGCCGTCATCGACGAGCAGTGGGCCGCCGAGCGGCGGGACTGGGAGGGCATCCTGGGCGGGGACGCGCAGCCCCTGGAGCGGCTGCGGCAGCTCTTCGAAGCCACCGAGAAACGCCAGCGGCACGGCCAGGACAGCTGCGGAGTGGTCTCCGGATGCATGTTCGGCAATCTCTCCCTGGAGATGAGCAATCAGACGGACGCCGTACGGGAACGTCTGCAGCAGATCTTCGAAGCCCAGGTGGACATGGTCGAGGAGACCGTCACCGAGGCCCTCAGCCGGGGCGAGATCGCGGTGGACGACCCGCGCGAGGCCGCACGGTCCGTGGTGGCGCAGCTCGAAGGCCAGGTGCTCTTCGCCAAGCTCTACAACAACACCGCCCAGCTGACCACGTTGTGGCCCAACTGCCTCGCTCTGCTGCGCGCCGCCGATCCCCGCGTCGCCGAACCCGCCTGAGGCTCCCCACTCCCCCGTCTCACAACCCGTCGGTGAGCCGCCGCAGCGTCTGTTCCGTCCGCTCCTGCCGGGCCCCGCGGTACGCGGTCCCCGCCCACAGGTGCAGGAGTCCCTGGTCGCCCGCCGCGGCGGCCGCCCTGCGCAGGGGCGCGGTGAGGTGGTGCACGGCCGGATAGCCGGCCGGGGCCAGGGATTCGTAGCGGTCGACGAAGGCGTTGCGCAGTCCACGTGCGGGCCGTCCCGTGAAGGCGCGGGTCAGCACGGTGGTGTCGAACGCCGGATCCGCCAAGGCCCGCCGATGGGGGGCCGATGCTCCGCTCTCGTCCGTACGCAGCAGGAGTGTGCCGACCATGGTGGCCTCCGCGCCCGCCTGCAGGGCTGCCGCCACGTCGGAGGGCGTCCCGATGCCACCGGCGGCGACGAGCGGCAGGGCGACCGCGCCGCGGATCCGTGCCACCAGGTCGGGCAGGGCGACGGGGACGATCGGGCGGTCGGGAGTGAGCGTGGCCGAGTGGCCGCCGGCCGCGGGGCCCTGCACGACCAGCGCGTCCACACCGGCCTCCGCCGCCAAGCGGGCCTCCTCGACGGTGGTGACGCTCTGCAGGACCCGGGTGCCCGCTCGCCGCAGGGCCCGTACGACCGTGGAGTCCGGGATGCCGAACGTGAAGGACACCCAGGGCACCGGCGACTCGACGAGCAGGTCGATCTTGGCCGCCCAGTCGTCGTCGTCCTCCTGGGGCACGCTGTCGGTCAGGCTCAGGCCGTAATGGTCGGCCTCGGTCTGCACCGCACGGGCATAGCGCCGGTAGGCGTCGGCCGAGACGGGGACCGGATGGGGTGCGAACACGTTGACGCCGTACGGGACTCCCCGCTCCTGGACGGTTCGCATCTGCTCGGCAAGGAGTCCCGCCGACTTGTATCCGGCGGCCAGAAAGCCCAGGCTTCCGGCACGCGCGGCCGCCACCACCAGGTCGGGCGTGCTTCCCCCACCGGCCATGGGTGCGGCGAGGACCGGCAGTTCCACACCCAGGTCGGACAGCAGTCGGCTCATGGGTCAAAGCTCCTCTCCACTGGGGGTGGGCGGGCGATCTCGCCGCCCTCTCGGCTTCGGAGCGGCCTCACCGGCCCACGGACGCCGGGCCCACACCCACGCTGACAGCGTAGGACGCCGAGCACGCGGGATCGGGCCCGCGACGATGCCGATTACGCTGGGACTATGCATGACGGGCATCGATACGCGAGGGGCTGAGGGATGGAGGTCGAGATCCGTCACTTCCGGGCCTTCGCCGCGGTGGCGCGCCACCGTTCCTTCTCCCGTGCGGCCGACGAGCTGTCGATCACGCAGCCGGCCCTGAGCCGTACGGTCGCCCAGCTCGAGGCGACGCTGGGTGTGCGCCTCCTCGAGCGCACCTCACGACGCGTGGAACCGACCGATGCCGGCGCGGAGTTCCTGCGGGAGGCGGAACGAGTCCTCGCCTCCTTCGACCATGCCCTCACCGCGGCACGCCGGCTCGGTGTGCTGCGGCTCGGATTCAGCTGGCTTCTCCCGGCGCCCTGGGCGCAGCGGACCATCAGGGCCTTCGAGGGAAGCACCGGTGCCTCCGTGACCCTCACCCGCACCGACGATCCACTGGAGGCTCTGCGCCGGCGCACCGTCGACGTCGCCGTCGTGCGCGGCGACACAGCCGCCCCGGAGCCGCTGCGTACCGTCCGGCTGTACGACGAGCCACGCTTCGCCGTGTGCGCCCGGGAGAGTCCGCTCGCCGGACGCGACCACCTGGACTGGGACGACGTGCGGGAGTGGCGTCTGATCGTGAACAGCGTCAGCGGCACCACCGGGCCGTGGTCCTGGCCCGAGGAGTCCCGGCCGCGGGACATCGTCGAGACGGCGAACTACGACGAGTGGGTCGAGACGGTGGCCGCGAACCGCGGCATCGGGATCGTGCCCGAGACCGCCCGGCACCGGTCCCCCCATCCCGCCCTGCGTTTCGTCGCGCTCACCAACGCCCCGCCGGTCCCCGTCCGGCTGGTCCACCTCCCGGACGGCCCCCGCGTCCTCATCCGCCGCTTCGTCGACGCCTCCCTGGCGGCGGTCGCGGGGTGAGGACCGGGCCCGTTGCGATGACCGGGCGCACCTAGACTGTGCCCATGCCAGACGCGACGCCGGTCATCCCCCTCGCCCCGGACGAGGAAGCCTTCCTCCGCGCTCTCGGCACAGTGATGGCCCTGTTGCCGCGGGTGGTCGACGCGGACATGCTCGGCGAGCTTCCGATCTCCGGTGTCGAGTACACGGTCCTGATGCATCTCTCCGAAGTTCCGCACCATCAGCTGCGGATGAGCGAACTGGCCCACGCCTGCGGCCTGTCGCTGAGCGGGATGACGCGTGTGGTGAACCGTCTGGAGTCGCAGTCTCTCGTCACCCGGCAGAAGTGTCCCGAGGACGGCAGGGCGTGGCTCGTCGTGCTCACCGGCCCGGGACGGAAGATGCTGGAGCGGGCGTGGCCCACGAACCTCGCCAGCGTGCGCCGTCACGTCTTCTCCCGCTTGGACGGGTGCGACGTGGCGGCGGCAGCGGAGGTGCTGCGGCGCATAGCGGCACCCTGACCTAGAGCGTCTCGTTTGGATCAGGCCGGATCAGGGAGCGGGCACCGGACCGCTTCCGCCTGGGAGGAGCAGTGCTCCTCGGCTCCGATGGGCCGCCGGCTCCCTCACAGGCCCATGTCCAGGGCGAGGCAGGAGAACTGGTTCCAGGACCTCTCGGGGTTGTAGGCGTCGACCACCGCCCCGTCCGGCGTGGCCGGCTGGGACACGGTCATGTCCTCGACGCGTATGCGCTCCGGCAGCCGCCCGAATCGCTCGAGCCGGGCGGCCGCCGCGGCGTCCATCGCATCTTCAGCGCTCATGGTGTCTTCCTCTTCCGTCGTGCCCGTCGTGCCCGTTCGGGTTCGGGTCCACAGGGAATCGATGGTCAAATGTCGCACCCATCGCGTCACCAGTCAAGGGGGTGACGCGATGGGTGCGAGTGGCGACTGCGCGACGTCTGGCTTGGAGTTGCCCCAGTCGAGGCCCGTCAGGTGGCCGAGGAAGTGACGGCGCTCCCGGGCGGACGACCTCGCGGCGGTGTCAGGCGAAGGTGAGGACCATCCGGAAGCGCGCGGCGCCGGAGAGCATCCTCTGGTAGGCGGAGTCCGCCTCGCTCAGGGGCACGGTCTCCACCGTGGGGCGGATGCCGTGCAGGGCGGCGAACTCCATGGTGTCCTGCACGTCCTTCGCGGTACCGGAGGGGTGGCCCCGCACCACCTTGCCGGGCAGGATGAGCTGGAGCGGTGTGATGCCCAGAGGTTCGGGCGAGACTCCGATGACCACGAGTTCACCGCGGGACGTCAGCCCGTCGACGGTGGCCGTGATGGCTTCGGAGTTGCCGGCCGTCGCCAGCACCACCTTGGCTCCTCCGAGTGCCTGCAGCGCCTCCGCGACCGGGGTCGCCCCGGTGCTGTCGACGTAGTGGTGGGCCCCGAAGCGCTTGGCCAGCTCGGCCTTCTCCGAGCCGCGGGCGACGGCCACCGTCTCGAACCCCATGGACACGGCGAACTGGACGGCCAGATGCCCCAGACCACCCAGTCCCACCACGGCGACCCGGTCGCCCGGTTGTGCGGAGCTGCGGCGCAGTCCGTTGTACGTCGTGACGCCCGCGCAGGCCATGGGTCCGGCGTCCGCCGCCGACAGGGCATCCGGAATCCGCGCCAGCGCGTCGACCGGCGCGATCATGCTCTCCGCGAAGCCTCCGTCGTACGCATAGCCCGGGATCTTGAGGTTCTCGCACACGATGAAGTCACCCCGCCGGCAGGCGGCGCAGTGCCAGCAGCTGCCGCCGAACCAGCCGACCGTCACCCGGTCCCCCACCTTCCAGCCGAAGTCCTCGGCGCCCTCGCCCAGTTCCTCGATCCGCCCGGCGACCTCATGTCCGGGGACCAGGGGGAACCGCGTGTGGGGCATTGTGCCGGTCACGAAGAAGTCGTCGCTGTGGCAGATGCCGCATGCCTCGACGGCCAGGCGGACATGGCGGGGCCCCGGCCGGGGCACTTCGCGCTCGACGACCTCGAACCGCCCACTCGGACTCGTCACCTGAGCGACACGATAGGTATGCATGGGTGTCTCCGTCATCAGGAGGGCCGCCCTCGCGGCACGCCGACCGCACCGATCGACGGCGGGCCGGGGCATACCCCGAGGGCAGCCGGTGCGTCACGCCACGCGCGCCGGCACCAAGGACCCGGGTCCCTGGGCGGCTGAGTCGGTGGCGACCTTTCAACGGGCGGCGGTTGCGCTCACCGGTGGCCGGCCCGGCACCAGCGAGCACATCCATCCCACCACCACCCGGACGCCCCGGCAAAAGATGTGCCCCGGCACCGTCGTGTGCAGCCGCCCGGCCCTCCCCCACCCCGCCAGGACCGGCCGGTCGTCATCCAGCCGACGCAAGTCCGTTCGCGGAGCGGGCCTCGCTGACCGCACGCCCGCGCTCGGACACGGCAAAGCGGTCCGGCATGGCACGCAGTTCGCCCGCGCCGACGGTGGCCCCGAAGGGCTCGGTACCCGGCTGCAGACGCACTCCGTGAGCGAGCGGGCCCGCGTCCACCGGCTCAGAACCGAGGTCGTCGACCAGGTGCATCACGGTGGACAGGGCGTCCGCATCGTCCCCGGCGACGGCGATCGCGGCGATTCCGTCGGGGGCGCCGGAACCCGCGACGAGGACGCGGTACCCGGCGGCCACCGCCAGCCGGGCCAGGACGGTGCCCACCTTCCCGGCGCCCAGAATGCCGATCGTGCGCGTGTGCCGCATGGTCATCTTCGTCTCCGAACCCAAGTCGACCCGCGAGGATGTCGCGGACCATGGGGATCGCCTTCGTGCCGTAGGGCGACGACATCAGTCATGTGTGGCCTCCTTACGGAGGATCTCCCGGACCCGGGGGGCGACTTCGTGGCCCAGCAGCTCGATCGTGCGGGCGCGGGCCTGCCGCGGCAGGTGCATGACGTCGTACTTGAGGTCGAAGCGGCTCAGGCGCAGGTCCCGGGCGACGGTGGCGATCTTGCGAGCGACCGTCTCCGGGGAACCGACGAAGAGCGCGCCGTGCTCCAGCTCGGCCTCGTAGCGCTTGCGGTCCGGTTTGTAGAAGCCGCGCTCCTCGGCAAGTTGACGCACGACCGGCTCCCAGTACCGCCACCAGGTCTCGACCGCCTCCTCGTCGCTGTCGGCGACGAGCCCCAGGGAGTGCTGTCCGATCGGCTGCGGAGCGTGTCCGGCCTGCTGGAGCGCCCGGTGGTAGAGGTCCACGTGGCTGGCGAAGCGCTGGGGCCGGCCGCCGATGACGGCCAGCATGAGGGGCAGACCGTAACGGGCGGCGCGCAGGACGGAATGCGGGCTCCCGCCCACCCCGATCCAGGTGGGGATGCCGCCGGGGCGCATCCGGGGACGCAGTTCCTGCTCGACGAGCGGGGCGCGGGCCGCCCCGCTCCACGTCACCCTCTCCTCCCGCTGCAGGCGCATGAACAGCTCGAGCTTCTCCTCGAAGAGCTGCTCGTACTCGGTGAGGTCGTAGCCGAACAACGGGAAGGACTCGGTGGACGAGGCGCGTCCGAGAATCATCTGGGCGCGGCCGTTCGACACGGCGTCGAGCGTGGAGAACGCGTGATACAGCCGCACCGGGTCGTTGGTGCTCAGCACGGTCACCGAGGTGCCGAGGCGCAGGCGTTTGGTGGCGGTGGCGATGGCGGCGAGCAGGACCGGGACGGCGCTGTCGACGTGTCCCGGCCGGTAGTGCTCGCCGACACTGAAGACGTCCACCCCCGAGGACTCGGCGAGCCGGGCCTCCTCCACGAGGAGACGCACCACCTCGGCGTCGCCGAGCGTGCGGCCGCCGTCCGTGGCGATCTCGCCGAAAGAGTTCAGCCCGATCTCGAAAGCGTCGGCTCTCATGGCCGCTCCTTCCCGGTCCGCTCCCCCGGGGGCCTGTCGCCACGCAGGATGCATTACTTGACACGTCAAGCATGCCGCGACGTGCTTGACCTGTCAAGAAGTACTCAGGCGGCCCGACCCGGATCGTTCGGATGGGACTGCAAGGGCGTGATCACCACGGTCATCCAGGGCCACAGAGGGAGACTGCCGAGCACCTTCGCCCGCAGTTCGGCCTCGTCGTCGGCGAGCCAGACGCCGACGCTGCGCAGCTCCCCGACCGGGCGCCACAGCCGGAAAAGGTGCCCCTGGGCCGTCAGTTCCCTGGCTCGTACGGCTTCGGCGGCGCGACGCTCGTCGACCACCGCCTGATCGGTTCCCTCGGGAACGGTGGTCGTCAGTTCGACCAGGAACTCTTTCATGATCTTTTCCTTCTCGATGGGCGGAGCGGTGAGCGGGCCGGCACAGGGGTCCCGACCCGCTCACCGCGGTGACGGGGCGCCGCCGTCACGGGGGCGGCCTGGGTCAGGCAGCGGCCTTGATCGTGCCGGCGATCCTCACCACGCGTTCGGCCTGGATGCGGGCGGCGGTGCGCGTGGTGTCGTCGACGGGATTGGTGCCCTGACCGTCCGCGTGGGACGTGCCGTAGGGGTTGCCATCGGCGAACTTGGCCGGATCCGTGAAGCCCGGGCTGACGACGAGGCCGCCGAAGTGGTGGACCGAGTTGTACAGGGCGAGCAACGTCGACTCGTGGCCCGCGTGCGCCGTGGCGGTGGACACGAAGCCGCTGTACACCTTGTCGGCGAGCCTGCCCTCGGCCCACAGTCCGCCGAGCGTGTCGATGAACTGCTTGAGCTGCGAGGAGACGTTGCCGAAGCGGGTCGGGGTGCCGAAGATGACCGCGTCCGCCCACTCGATGTCCTGCGGTGTGGCCTCCGGAATGCTCGCGGTGGCCGCGTGGTTCGCGGCCCAGGCCGGGTTGGACTCGATCGCCGCCCGGGGAGCCAGCTCGGCGACCCTCAGCAGGCGGACGTCGGCCCCCGCCTTCACACCGGCGTCGTGGAGCTCCTTGGCGATCTCCGTGATGGTGCCGGTCGAGGAGTAGTAGACGATTGCGAGCTTGACGGGAGTGGACATGGAGAGCCTCCATCGAAAGGGCTGCGGGTGGTTTCCGGCGTCACTAGACGACCGGTCATTTAAACTAGACGACCGGTCGCCTATCGTCAAACGAGGGAGTTCACGCAGGCAGGGGCCCCCGACAGGGCTCAGGTGGCGTCACGCGAGGCGCCGCCCTGGTCGTGCACGCCGGTCAGGGGGGCGCGCAGGGTCACCGTCCTAGCGGAGAACTCGCTCGAAAACGGTCCGGAAGAACGCGTCCACGGGGGCGGCCGACTTGTCGACCCGCACCGCGATCAACGTTCCTTCCCAGGCGCTCAGGATGAAGAGGGCGGTC
This sequence comes from Streptomyces sp. NPDC059852, assembly GCF_042731455.1. Lineage (NCBI taxonomy): Bacteria > Bacillati > Actinomycetota > Actinomycetes > Kitasatosporales > Streptomycetaceae > Streptomyces > Streptomyces sp. NPDC059852. The sequence goes on from NZ_JBHWJK010000008.1 coordinate 249,299, forward strand.
GCCTCGGTGTCCAGGGAACCGTCGAGGTCACCCGCCTCCTGGGCCTCGGCGAGCACCAGGCTGAGCCGGTGGGCCCAACCGTCGAAGCCCTGCTGGGCCGCGGACCGGATCTCCTCGCTGTGATCGGCGACCTCGGCACCGAGATTGCCCACCAGACAGCCGCGGACGAAACCGTTGTCCACCGTGTCCCTGCTGAGGTACTCGAAGTGCGCTCGCAGCCGGTCCAGCGGAGGGAGGTCCGGCGAGGTGAGCAGGTCGAAGCGCAAGGTGTCCGCGTACCTGCTGAGCGCCTCCAGGGCGCTCTCCTCCTTGCTGGCGAAGTGGTTGTAGAAGGAGCCCTTGGGGACTCCCGCCGCCTTCGTGATGTCGTTGATGCCGGTGGCGTTGAAGCCCCGCGCGTGGAACTGCCGGAAGGCCGCCTCGGCGATCTCCTCGCGCTTGGACGCTCGCCCCATGCCACTCGCCTCCTGTGACCTTGCTCGATTCGCCGGACCCCGCGGCGCCGCCGCCGGAGCGGAGAGGACCACGGCGTACGAGATGACCGACCACCTCATCGTATGCGCCTCCGCCGCAACCCTCGTGGGGACGTGGGTTACGCTCTTTGAGACGACCGGTCATTTTGCTGAGTCACGGCGGCGTGCAACCGCCTGCGCAGGCCATCCTGCGGACCTGCGGACCGGTACGTCGCTTCCCCTCCGAACGACATCCAGGAGCCACCATGTCCACCTACCGGGCCTTCGAGGCCACCGGCGTCCACAACCTGCGGTTGGTCGAACGCGAGCTGACCGATCCCGCCCCGGGACAGGTGCGTCTGCGCGTCGAGGCCTGCGGGATCTGCCACACCGACGTGCTGGCCGTGGAGGGCCTGCGGGCCGACCCCTCGGAACCCGTGGTGCCGGGCCACGAGGTCGTCGGCGTCATCGACGCGGTGGGAGCCGGCGTCACCACCTGGCAGATCGGCGACCGAGTGGGCGTCGGCTTCCTGAACGGACAGTGCGGGGAGTGCGAGCCCTGCCGCCGGGGCGACTTCGTCAACTGCCTCGACCAGGAGCAGACGGGTACGACGGTCGACGGCGGGTACGCCGAGGTGGTCCACGCCCGGGCGAGTGGGCTGGTGCGTATCCCGGAAGGCATCTCCGCGATCGACGCCGCTCCCCTGCTGTGCGCCGGCCTGACCACCTTCATCGCCCTCCAGCAGGGGCCCACCCGGGCGGGCGCCCTTGTCGCGGTGCAGGGCGTCGGCGGCCTGGGCCACCTGGCCCTGCAGTACGCGCGCGCCCTCGGCTACCGTGTGGCCGCCATCGCCCGCGGCCCGGAGAAGGAGGCGTACGCCCGGGAGTTGGGCGCCCACGTCTACATCGACAGCACCGGCACCGACCCCGGGGCCGAACTGGCCGCCCTGGGCGGGGCGTCGATCATCATCGCCACCGCCTCCAGCGGCGCGTCGATGAACCCGCTGGTCCGCGGGCTCGCTCCGAACGGCAAGCTGGTCGTGGTCGGGGCGGCGCCCGACCCGCTGACCATCGCCACCCCGGACCTCATCTTCGGCACCCGCTCGGTCGTGGGCAGCCTGACCGGGACCTCGATCGAGAACGAGGACAACCTGGCGTTCAGCCTGGCCAACGAGATCCGGCCCCGCGTCGAGGTCATGGGCTTCGACCGGGCGATGGAGGCCTACGAGCGGATGCTGTCGGGCCAGGCCCGCTTCCGCGTCGTCCTCGACGTCACGGCGGCCTGATACGGCCGACCTGCCGCGGTCCAGTGGGCCGCGGCAGGTGCAGGTCCCTATCGAGGGCGATACCGCTCGAAGATCTGCCGGCTGTCCGGGGTGAAGGTCCACTCCCGCAAGGCCCGCCGCAGTTCCGGCTCGGTCAGCCATCCGTGCCAGGCCACTTCCCGCGGATCGGGGACGACGGACTCCGGAAGCAGGACGGCATCGCACACGCCCAGCCAGTGAGGGCTGAGCCCGGCCCGGTTGAGGAACGTGAACCGGGAACACACGGTCGCCCGCACCCCCAACTCCTCGCACAGCTCCCGGGCGGCCGCCTGCGCATAGGACTCCCCGACCCCGGCGGCGCCTCCGACACCGAGTTCGTAATGTCCCGGGAAACGGGTCAGCCGCTCGGCGCGTCGATGGACGAGGAAGCGACCTCGCCCATCACGGCACACCACCACGCCGACTCGATGCAGCCAGCTGTTCCGGACCGCTTCCGACCGGCTGACCACTCCCAGCACCCGGTCGTGCGTGTCGACGCGCTCCACAAGTTCGTCCACGTCTCCTACGGTCCCAGGGGCCACTGACATCAGCCCCCGCGTGCTCTGTCCTCGCCCGGGACTCAGCCAGGCGTCCCGTCCGGCCACGCCCTGACGGTGATCCGCGCGTAGTCGTATCCGCCTGGCTGCGGTGAGGAGTTGTACGTGACCGTGAACGTGCGCCGTACGTCGCCGAAGTGGCCACCGAAAGCGCCGACTCTACTGGCCTTGGTGCGGCGGCGGTTGGGCGTGCGGATGGCTCTGCGGTGGTACCTGGTCCGCAGGTGGGCCGTACCCGGGCTGGCGGCCTAGTCCGCCCGTGCGCGAACAGGACAACGGCACTTGCAGATCGCCGGTCTCAGGCGGTGTCGTGCGGCAGCCCCGGTGAGCGGGCGATCTCCTGTTCGGCGGCTTCGATCAGGGTGTGTGCGGCGGTCGCGGCGGCTGTCGGGTCGTGGGCCTCGATGGCTTGCACGATGGCCCGGTGGCCCGGCAGCGAGGACTCCACCGCGCCCGGCGTCTGGGTGCTGATGACGAAGCTGTGTTCCAGCGCGATCTCGACGGCTCGGCCCAGGGAGCCGAGGAGGCGGTTGCCGCCGGCGTCGAGGAGTGCTCGGTGGAAGGCGATGTCGGCCTCGACGTAGCCGGTGCGGTCGGGGGACGCCGCCGCGGTCTCCATGGCGGTCAGGGCGTCGTGGAGGGCGCGTACGTGGTCGGGGTCGGCCCGTCGGGCGGCGAGGCGGGCCGCGGCGGGCTCGACGATGCGGCGCAGTTCGCTCGTGTCGCGCAGCAGGGCCGCCGCGTCCCCGGCCTGCTTCCAGCGCAGGACGTCGGGGTCCAGGTGGTTCCAGTGCTCCGGGGGCCGCACGCGCGTGCCGGTGCGTGGGCGTACGTGCAGCATCCCCTTGGCCACCAGCGACTTGACCGCCTCGCGCAGGGCTCCGCGGCTGACGCCGATCTCGCGTGCGAGGGCGTCCTCGACCGGCAGCGGGGCTCCGGGCTCCCACTCACCGTCCACGATGCGCTGCCCGAGCGTGTCGACCACGCGCTGGTGCGTGGTCGGGAAGTGGCCCATGGTCTGTGTTCGCCCCCTGGACGTCATTCATCGAATCATTTAATGATTGGGGCAGAAGGCTAGGCGCTGAGGGCCTCGGCCGCCAGTGCCGCCTCGCCGAGTGGGACGACGTCTGAGCCACGGGAGTGTGCACATGACCGACCGACAGAGGGCGGACCGCCGCAGCCAGGCGTGGTTCGGCGCGCAGGGGCGCAGCGGGATGCTGTACCGGTCCTGGATGCGCAACCAGGGTTTCGGGCACGAGGTGTTCGACGGACGTCCCGTCATCGGCATCGCGACCAGCGCCTCCGAACTCGCGCCGTGCAACGCCCATCTGACGCGGGTCGCCGAGGCCGTCAAGCGCGGGGTGTGGCAGGCGGGCGGCCTGCCGTTGCAGTTCCCCACCATGGCCACCGGCGAGACGCTGATGCGCCCGACCGCCATGCTGTACCGCAACCTCATGGCCATGGAGGTCGAGGAGCTGATCCGGGCCAATCCGCTCGACGGCGTCGTCCTGCTGTCCGGCTGCGACAAGACCACCCCCGCCATGCTCATGGGCGCCGCCAGCGTCGATCTGCCCGCTGTCATGGTCACCGGCGGGCCGATGCTCAACGGCAAGTTCCGTGGGCAGGACGTGGGTTCCGGCACCCACGTGTGGAAGTTCGAGGAGGATCTGAAGACCGGCCGGATGAGCGAGGAGGAGTGCTTCTTCGCCGAAGGCTGCATGGCCCGCTCCAACGGCCACTGCATGACCATGGGCACCGCCTCGACCATGGCCTGCCTGGCGGAGGCCCTCGGCATGCAGCTGCCGGGTTCGGCGGCCTGGCCCGCCGTCGACTCCCAGCGCATGGAGACCGCCCAGGCGGCGGGGCAGCGCATCGTGGCGATGGTGGAGGAGGAGCTGCGGCCCTCGCGGATTCTGACCCGCGAGGCGTTCGAGAACGCCGTCCGCGTCAACGCGGCCATCGGTGGGTCCACGAACGCGGTCATCCATCTGACCGCCCTCGCCGGACGCGTCGGCGTCGAGCTGGGTCTGCGGGACTTCGACGAGCTGGTCCGTTCGGTCCCGACGCTGGTCAATCTGATGCCCAGCGGCAAGTACCTGATGGAGGACTTCTGTTACGCGGGTGGGCTGCCCGCCGTCATGGCCGAGATGCTCGACGGTGGACTGCTGCACGGCGGCCCGGTCACCGTCACGGGACGTACCGTCGCCGAGAACGTGGAGAACGCCGAACGCTATGACACCGACGTCATCACCCCGCTCGACGCCCCCTTCCAGCCCGCCGGCACCGGCATCGCCGTCCTGAGCGGCAACCTCTGCCCGGACGGCGCCGTCATCAAGCAGTCCGCCGCCTCACCGCACCTGCTGACCCACCGCGGTCCCGCCCGGGTCTTCGACTCCCCCGAGGCGTATCACGAGGTCGCCGACGACCCGGCCCTCGACATCGACGAGAACACCGTGATCGTCATCCGCAACGCCGGCCCCAAGGGCTACCCCGGCATGCCGGAGGTCTCCAACGTGCCGCTTCCCGCGAAGCTGCTGAAGGCCGGTGTCACCGACATGGTGCGCATCTGCGACGGACGGATGAGCGGCACCGGCTACGGGACCGTGGTGCTGCACGTGGCGCCCGAGGCCGCCGTCGGCGGACCCCTCGCCCTGGTCCGCGACGGGGACCCCATCGTCCTCGACGTCCCCCACCGCACCCTGCGCCTGGACGTCGACGACGCCGAACTCGCGCGGCGCCGTCAGGAGTGGACGCCGCCCGCCGAGCAGTACTCCAGCGGCTACACCTGGCTCTACACCCAGCACGTCGAACAGGCCGACCGCGGTGCCGACTTCACCTTCTTGCGCGGCAGCCGCGGACACACGGTCCCCCGCGACTCCCACTGAGCCCCCTGAGTCCATCAGCCCTTACACGTCCCCAGTCAGGAGAGCACCCCTCGTGGAATCGGCAGCAGCGCGCCCCCGTCCGGTTCTCGACCTCGACCCCGGCTCCGTCCTGCCGGACGACTCCGATCGGGCCGCCCTCGTCGCCCGCGTCCACGATCCCGAGGCGGGCGGGCCGTGCGTGGCCGCCGTGCGGGGCGAGGAGGTCGTCGACCTCACGGCCCTCTCCCCCACCGTCTCCGACCTCCTGGAGCGCGACGACGCGGCGGCCCTCGTCCGCGAAGCCGACGGCGGACGCGTCTGGCCTCTGGACGAACTGCTGCAGGCACCGCCGGGCCGCCCCGGCGTGCCGCATCTGCTCGCGCCCATCGACCTCCAGGTGATCAAGGCGGCGGGTGTCACCTTCGCCCGCAGCCTGCTGGAACGGGTCATCGAGGAGCGCACCGGCGGCGATCCGGCGCAGGCCGCGAAGGTGCGGGCCAGGGTCGTGCAAGCCGTGGGTGGTCGCCTCGACGGCATCCGGCCGGGCTCGCCCGAGGCGGTCAAGGCCAAGGAGGCGCTCGTCGCCGAAGGGCTCTGGTCGCAGTACCTGGAGGTCGGGATCGGGCCCGACCCGGAGGTGTTCACCAAGGCCCCCGTGCTGTCCGCCGTCGGCACCGGCGCCGACATCGGCGTACTCGCCGCCTCCGTGTGGAACAACCCCGAGCCGGAGGCCGTCCTCGTCGTGGACTCGCGCGGGCGGGTGCGTGGGGCGACGCTCGGCAACGACGTCAATCTCCGGGACATCGAGGGGCGCAGTGCCCTGCTGCTGTCCCGCGCCAAGGACAACAACGCCTCCTGTGCGATCGGCCCGTTCGTCCGGCTGCTCGACGACGAGTTCGGCGTCGAGGACGTGCGCGGCCTCGACGTCGACCTGCGGGTCGACGGTCCGGACGGTCACGTCCTGCGGGGCAGCAGCTCTCTCCGCGAGATCAGCCGCGACATCCTCGATCTGGTGGCGGCCACGCACGGCGCACACCATCAATACCCGGACGGCTTCGTGCTGTTCACGGGCACGTTGTTCGCGCCGACGGAGGACCGGCACGCGCCCGGCGCCGGGTTCACCCATGAGTACGGCGACGTCGTCACCATCTCCAGTCCGAGGCTCGGCGCGCTGGTCAACACCGTCGTCCGCAGCGAGGACGCCGCGCCGTGGACGTATGGCGTGGGGGCTCTCATGCGCAACCTCGCCCGGCGCGGGCTGCTGTAGGGCTCCCGAGGGAGTGCGCGGTGCTCCTGGCCCGCGCCGCGCACCCCCGGTTCAGGTGGTCGGCGGCTCCTGGAGGATCGTGGCGTGCAGCCGCCGCGTGTGGTCCAGCGGGCGCTCGGCTCCGGTCAGCGTGACCCGGGCCGTCAGACGCGGGTCCGCGCTGGAGGCGGCGAGCCGCAGTTCCAGGTCGCCCGGTTCGACGATGCGCCGGCCGTCGCGTCCGGTGAAGGAGGCCAGGTCGGCCGGGACCGTGACGCTCAGGCGCCGGGCCTCTCCCGGCTCCAGCGCGACCCGGGTGTAGCCGATGAGGCGCTGCACCGGCTGCACGACGGAGGCGACCGGGTCGTGCAGGTAGAGCTGGACCACCTCGGTCCCTGGCCGCTCCCCCGTGTTGCGGACGGTGAAGGAGAGCGCGAACTCCCCGGCCGTCGAGGCCTCTTCGGCCTCCACGCTCAGGTCCGCCCAGTCGAACCGCGTGTACGACAGGCCGTGGCCGAAGGCGAACGCCGGGGTCGGGTCGATGTTGGACACCGCGCTGGCCTGTGCGAGCCGCGCCCCGAGGTAGGTGCCCGGCTGAGAACCCGGTCCGCGCGGCACGCCGACCGGGAGACGTCCGGAGGGGTTGACCCGGCCGGCGATCACCCCGGCGATCGCGTGCGTACCCTCCTCGCCGGGGAAGAAGGACTGCACGATCGCCGCGGACTCCTCCACGGCACGCCCGAGGGCGTAGGGCCGTCCGGCCAGCAGGACGGTGACGACGGGGGTGTCGAGGTCGAGCATCGTGTCGAGCAGGTGCTGTTGCGCGCCTGGCAGGGCCAGTGACTCGGCGTCGCAGCCCTCGCCGCTGGTGCCCCTGCCGAAGAGTCCGGCCCGGTCGCCGAGCACCACCACGGTGACGTCGGCCTCGCGCGCCACCCGCGCCGCCTCGTCGAGGCCGGTGAGGTCCCCGTCGTCGACGCCGGTGCCGCGGGCGTACGTGATCTCGGCGTCGGGGAACTCGGCGGCGAGTGTCGTGCGCAGAGTGGGCAGGTCGATGCCGAGGGGCGTGTCGGGGTGGCGGACGCCGATGTGCTGGGGGAAGGAGTAGCAGCCCAGTACGGCCACGGGTTCGTCGGCGTTGGGACCGATCAGGGCGATGCGGCGCGGGCGCTCCAGCGGCAGGGTGCCGTCGTTGCTGAGCAGCACGACCGCCTCCTCGGCGAGGGTGCGGGCCAGGGCGCGGTTGTCGGGGCTGTCCAGGTCGATCCGGCCGCGCAGGGCCTCCGGGTCGTCCGGGTCCGTGCCGTCGAGGGCCGCCGGTACGGGGTTCCAGTCCGGGTCGAGGAGGCCGAGTTCCACCTTCTGGGTGAGGACGCGGCGTACGGCGCGGTCGACCAGCTTCTCCGGGACGCGGCCGTCGGCGACGGCCTCGGTCAGAGGTGCGCCGTACGTCTTGACGTTGGGCAGTTCGACGTCGATGCCCGCGCGCAGGGCGGTGCCGGCGGCGCTCGCCCAGTCGGACGCCACGCCGTGCAGCGTCGTGAGGAAGGCGATGGCGAAGTAGTCGGCGACGACGGTGCCGTCGAAGCCCCATGTGTCGCGCAGGAGTCCGGTGAGCAGGGCTTCGTCGGCCGCCGAGGGCACGCCGTCGGTGTCGGTGTAAGCGTTCATGACGGAGCGGGCGCCGCCCTCGCGGATCGCCATCTCGAACGGCGGCAGCAGCACGTCGGCGCGTTCGCGCGGGCCCACTGAGGCGGGGGCGAGGTTGCGGCCGGCGCGGGATGCCGAGTAGCCGGCGAAGTGCTTGAGGGTGGCGACGATCCCGGCGGACTCCAGGCCCTGCACGTAGGCCGTGCCGATGGTGCCGACGAGGTAGGGGTCCTCGCCGATGGTCTCCTCGACGCGGCCCCAGCGCGCGTCGCGCACCACGTCCAGGACGGGCGCGAGGCCCTGGTGGACGCCGACCGAGCGCATGTCCCGGCCGATGGCGGCGGCGATACGCCGGACGGTGTCGGGGTCGAAGGAGGCGCCCCAGGACAGGGGGACGGGGTAGGCCGTCGCTCCCCAGGCGGCGAAGCCGGCCAGGCATTCGTCATGGGCGAGGGCGGGGATGCCGAAGCGGTTGGACGCGGCGATCCTGGCCTGCGTGCGGGCCAGGGAGAGTGCGCCGAGGGCCGGGTCGACGGGGACCGTGCCGAAGGGGCGGGTGAGCTGGCCGAGTCCGGTGGGCAGGAGGGCGTCGAGGTCGACGGGCTCCTCCATCTCGTGCTGATGGGGCGCCACTTCGCCGCCCTCGTCGGAGGCGCCCACCCAGACTCCGTACAGCTGGGCGGTCTTCTCCTCGAGGGTCATCGCGTCGACCAGCGCGTCGACGCGCGCGGCGACGGTGGCGGTGGGGTCGTTCCAGAGGGCTGTCGCGGAGGTGTTCTCTACGGCCACGTCGGCGTTCACTTTCCTCCCACGCCCGTCGGCCCCTCGAGCAGGGCACCGCGGGCGAACCGGTAGACGAGTGGATCGGTGTCCGCGCCGGTCAACGGCTGAACCCCGCGGTCAGCCCGCTCAGCAACTGGCGGCGGCCGAAGGCGTACAGGACCAGGACGGGCAGGGTGGTCAGGACGACGGCGGCGAGCACGGCGGGCACGTTGACGCCGTACTGGCCCTGGAAGGTCCACAGGGCCAGCGGCAGCGTGCGGCGGTCCGGGCTCTGGGTGAGGACCAGGGGCAGCAGGAAGCCGTTCCAGATGGTCAGGGCGTTGAAGATGGAGACGGTGAGGATGGCCGGACGGGTGAGCGGCGCCGCCAGCCGCCACAGCGTCGTCCACTCCTTGGCACCGTCGACGCGCATCGAGTCGAACAGTTCCTTGGGCACGTCCCGGATGAAGTTGGCGAGCACCAGCACCGACAGCGGGATGGCGAAGGCGATCGACGGGAGGATCAGGGCGGGCAGGCTGTCGTAGAGGTGCAGTTTGATGATGATGAGGTAGACGGGGATGATCGTCGCCTGGAGCGGGATGGCCAGGCCCATCAGGAACAGGCCGTTCATGGCGCGCAGGACCCGCATGCGCCAGCCGCGGACGATCGCGTAGGCCGCCATGAAGGAGACCACGACGGCCGGGACGACGGCCCCGACGGTCACGACGACGCTGTTCAGGAAGTACTGGAGGAAGTCGGACTCGATGACGAGCCGGTAGTTCTCCAGGGTGGGGTCGGTGGACGGCACCAGCGGGTTGCCGGCGTAGTAGCGGGTGCGGGCCTTGAAGCTGGTGATGAGGGCCCAGTAGAGGGGTACGGCCACGACGGCGAGCCAGAGCCAGCCGGCCAGGCCCCCGAGCCAGTTGCGTCGGCGGGTGGCCGGGCGGGAGCGGCGCGGACCCTCGTCGTGGGTGACCTTCTGCGGCCGTCGCGTTTTCGTCAGGGTGGTGGTCACGTCAGGCCCCCTCGAGTTGGCTCGCGCCGGCGTCCCGGCCGCCGAGGCGGCGCAGCAGCAGGGCGAGCCCGAGACCGACGAGGACGAGGATGACCGCGATGACGCTGGCCGGTCCCATCAGGCTGGCCTGGAAGCCCCGCTTGTACATGTCCAGGGCGAGGACGCGGGTGGCGTCGCCGGGGCCGCCCTCGGTCAGGATGAAGATGAGGTCGAAGAAGGTCAGCGACCCGACGACCATCAGCGTGGACGAGGTGATGATGGTGTATTTCAGCTGGGGCAGCGTGATGCTGAAGAATTGCCGGATGCGTCCGGCTCCGTCCAGCTGGGCCGCCTCGTAGAGGGACTTGGGGATCTGCTGGACGCCGCCCTGGTAGATCAGGGAGTGGAACGGGATGAACTGCCAGGAGACGACGAAGACGACGACTGCGAACGCGAGGCCGGGCTCTCCCAGCCAGTCCCTGCTCAGCGTCTGGATGTCCAGTCCCGCGCCGAGCCCGAAGTTGGGGTCCAACAGGGCTTTGTAGGCGAGCGCGATGGCGGCGGAGCTGAGCATCAGCGGGATGAAGTAGACGACTCCCAGCACGGCGCGGTAGCGCTGGCGGCCTGCCAGGAACGTGCCGAGCAGGATGCTCAGCGGGGTCTGCACGGCCCAGGACACGGCCATCACCAGGAAGGTCACCCACAGGGCGTGCGGCAGTCCGGGGTCGGTCAGCACCTTGCGCCAGCTCGTCAGCCCTGTGGCGCGGATGGTGCCGATCCCGTCCCAGGTGGTGAAGCTCAGCGCGAAGACGCCGATGAGCGGGACCACGGCGAAGCCGACGAAGAGCACCAGCGCCGGCGTCGCCAGCCACGGCAGGGCACTGCGTGGCCGGCGGCGCTGCGCGGGTCCGGTGACCGCACTCATGCGTTGGTGACCGCGTTGAGGTTGGTGGCGAACTGCTTGGGTGTGATGGACAGTTGGAACAGCTTGACGATGTTGTCGAGCAGGGTCTCGGCGGCCGTCGGGCTCAGGGCCTGGTCCCAGGACTGCACGAACACCTTGGCCTTGCTGGCGATGTCGTACGTGAACTGGAGGAACTCGGCGTTGTCGGAGGCGGCGAGGAGCTTCTCCGTGCCCAGTTTGATCGGCACGGACCCGTTGCCGATCCACTGCTTCACCTCCTCCTCCTGGAGGACGCCCTTCGCGAAGTACTCCTTCGCGACCTTCTTCTCCTCGGCGCCGGCCTTCGAGGAGATGGAGAGGTACTGGGCGGGGTTGCCGACGGTGTCGCTGAGATCGCCCTTGCCGCCTTCGACGGGCGGGAAGGTCATGTAGCCCAGCGAGCCGCTGGAGACGAAGTCCCCGCCGTCGGCCTGCTGGATGCCGTACGACCATGCGCCGTGCAGCATCATGGCGGCCCGGCCGGTGTAGAGGAGCGCCTGGTCGGCGTTGGAGTCGGCGGTGATCGAGGAGAAGCCCTTGACGAACCCGCCGGCCCTGACCAGCTCCTGCAGTTTGGTCAGCGCCTTGATGGCGTCCGGGTGGGACCAGGCGTTCTTCTCGCCCTCGATGGCGGCCTGGAAGACCTCGGAGCCTCCGATGCGGTCGAAGAGGAACTCCAGCCACATCATGTTCGTCCACCGGGACTGCCCGCCGAGGGAGAACGGCGCTATGCCCTTGTTCTTGAACTTGGGCACCAGCGCCATGATGTCGTCCCAGGACTCCGGCGGCTTCGCACCGACCTGGTCGAACACCTTCCTGTTGTAGTAGAGGATGATCGGCTGCACGGTCTCGCACGGCATCGCGTAGATCTTGCCGTCGACGGTCGCCGCGCCGAACGAGGACGGGAACAGGCTCTTCTTGAGGTCGGCGTGCTCGCCGAACCACGAGGTGAGGTCCTCGACCTGGCCGGCCTCCGCGTAGGCGCGCAGCGTCCCGCCGCCCCAGCCCCAGATGATCGTGGGGGCCTCACCGGCGCCGATCGCGGTCTTGATCTTCGTCTTGTAGGCGTCGTTCTGGAAGGTCGTGTCCTTGATCTGGGTGTCGGGGTGGGCCTTGTTGAACGCCTTCACGGCGCCGGACCTGACGCCTTCCTGGGGTTGTCCGTTCAGGTACCAGTACGAGGCACCGCCGCTCTTGCCGGGTCCTGACGAGCCGCCGCAGGCCGTCAGCGCTGCGGAGACCGGCACGGCGGCCGCCAGGCCGAGGAGGGTACGTCGAGAGAGCGCCATGATTCTTCTCCGCACTCGAGAGCCGTCGGCATCCCGTGAGTCCTGGTGAAAGGTTTTCGAAAGTTCGCTCTGCAAGCTCTGTGCGAGCAAGCTAGGTTTCGGGCTGAGGCGCTGTCAATACGTCTGCAGCGAAGCGGTAACGCGGACGAAACCCTTGCAGATACTGGCCTTCAGCGGTTCCCGAGAGCCGTCTACGGATTCCGAAAGTGTTTCGAAACTGGCTGACCTGGGAGGAGGGAGACACAAGGGCTCAGGTACGGTTGACAGGTTCCGCCCGCGTGGCCGGCCCGACCGGCGGGTCATGGACACCGGTGGACCTGGAGCTGAGAGGAACCGATGCGACCGAACGCCAGGCGCACCACTTTGGCGGACATCGCCCAGGCAGCTGGGGTCTCCGTGGCGACCGTGTCGAAAGTGGTCAACGGTCGCGGTGACGTGGCGCCGCACACCCGGGTCCGCGTGCAGGAACTCCTGCACCAGCACGACTATCTCGCGCCCGTGTTCCGGCACACCGAGGGCGTCGAGAGCCCGACCATCGAGGTGCAGTTCCAGGGTGGCCTCAAGTCCTATGTGGCCGAGGCACTGGAAGGCATCGTCGACGCGGCCGCCGCTTCAGGGGCGTCGGTGGTGGTCAGCAAGGCGTCCAGTGCCCCGCACTGGGCCCGGGACCTGGTCTCGGCCGGGCGCCGTGCCGTCATCGCGGTGACCAGCGTGTACACCACGGCGCACCTGAACGAACTGGCGCGCTCGGGGCTGCCGTTGGTCGTGCTGGACCCGCTGCACCTGCCGGACGCGCGGGTCACCAGCGTCGGGGCGACCAACTTCGCGGGCGGTCTGGCCGCGACCCGCCACCTGCTGTCCCTGGGGCACCGCCGCATCGCCTACCTCGGCGGACCGGCGATGGCCGTGTGCAATCAGGCCCGTATGCACGGCTACCGGGCCGCCATGGAGGCCGAGGGCGCGCGGGTGCCGGACGCCTACATCCGGCCCGGCGAGTTCACCTACGAGACTGGCCTGCTCGGCGCTGCGGCCCTGCTGGACCTGGACGAGCCGCCTACGGCGGTCTTCGCGGGCAACGACGAGATCGCCCTCGGCGCCGTCGAGACCGCGCGCACCCGAGGGCTGCGGGTCCCCGAGGACCTGAGCGTGGTCGGCTTCGACGACACGAGCCTCGCCGAGATGGCGTCACCGCCCCTGACCACGGTCCGCCAACCGCTCCGGGAGATGGGCGCCACCGCGCTACGCACCGCCCTGCGACTGGCCAACGGCGAGAAGGTCGAGTCCCACCACATCGAACTCGCCACCGAACTCGTCGTACGAGCCTCGACGGCGGCGCCGCGTGAGGAGGCGTCGGGGGGCGGGTGAGCGTCACGGGTCCTCGGCACGTAGGTCGAGGTCCTGACCTCGGCCGGCGCGGCGGTGGCCACGGCGGTCGGCGGCATGGCACCCGCACCCACGCATCACCGGCGCCGACGCCACCACCGGCCCCGGCGCGGTGGCTTCTTCAACCACCTCGACATACTGCCAAGCTCGCCGACCCGATGCGCTCCCGATTCTCTTGACCAGGGACTTCCAGGTACCGCTCCGGCGCTCCGTCACACGCTCAGGGCCTCCCGCACCCTCTGCTCGGACTCCGCTCCCCCCTCCCCCGACGACGTGACGCGGCCCGCCTCCAGCACGTAGTAGCGCTGGGCGGCCCGCATGGCGAAGCCGACGTGTTGTTCGACGAGGAGGACGGACAGGCCGCCCCGGCGGGTCAGGGCGAGGATCGTCTCCTCGATCTCGGCGACGACGGACGGCTGGATGCCCTCCGTCGGTTCGTCCAGGAGCAGCAGCCGGGGCCGGGTGATCAGGGCCCGGGCGATGGCGAGTTGCTGGCGCTGGCCGCCGGAGAGCAGGCCGGCGCGGCGGCCGGACAGCTCCCGCAGGGCAGGGAAGAGGTCCAGTGCCTCGGCGGCGGCCTCCTTACCGTCCCGGCGTCCGTCGGCGACGAGTTGGAGGTTCTCGGCGGTGGTGAGGTGCGGGAAGGACTGCTGGCCCTGCGGGACGTACGCCATTGCTCGCGCGACCCGTTGGTGCGGGGCCAGGCGGGTGATGTCCTCGCCGTCCAGCAGGACCGTGCCGCCGGTCGGCACGATCAGTCCCATCACCGCTCGCAGCAGCGTGCTCTTGCCGGCGCCGTTGTGGCCGAGGACCGCCGCGACGCCGTCTGTCGGTACGTCGACGGTCACGCCGTGCAGCACGGTGGTGCGGTCGTAGCCGGCCTGGATCGACTTGATCCGGAGCATGGGTTCACGCCTCCTCGGGGACGGGGACGGCGGCGGGCCGGGGCACCGGCTCCGGTGACGGCTCGGTGGCGCGGCCGAGGTAGACCTCCTGGACCTTCGCGTCGGCCTGGACCTCGGTGACGGAGCCCTCGCTGAGCACTTTGCCGGCGTGCAGGACGCTGACGCTGCGGGCGAAGGCGCGCATGAAGTCCATGTCGTGCTCGATGACGACGACCGTACGGTCCTCGCTGACCCGTTGCAGCAGCCGGCCCGTGGCGTCGCGTTCGTCGTGGCTCATGCCCGCGACCGGCTCGTCCAGCAGAAGCAGTTCCACGTCCTTCACGAGCAGCATGCCGATCTCCAGCCACTGCTTCTGTCCGTGGGCGAGCACGCCCGCAGGGCGGTCGCGCAGGTCGGTGAGGCCGGTGGTCTCCAGCGCCCGCGTCACCTCCTCGGGCACGCCCTTGCAGCGCCGCAGCATCGTCAGCGGGCCACGTCCGGCCCCGGCGGCGATGTCGAGGTTCTGCAGGACGGTCAGCTCCTCGAAGACCGCGGCGGTCTGGAAGGTACGGCCGATGCCGAGGCGCGCGATGCGGTGCACGGGTTTGCGCAGCAGTTCCTCGCCGCCGAAGCGGACGGAGCCGGTGGCCTTCACCAGGCCGGTGACCGCGTCGACCAGGGTCGTCTTGCCGGCGCCGTTGGGGCCGATGAGAAAGCGCAGGTCACCGGGGCGGATGTCCAGGTCCACGCCGTCGACGGCCGTGAAGCCGTCGAACGTGACCCGCAGGTCGCGGACGGTCAGTCCTTCGCCGCTCATGGTGTCCCTCCGGTCGTCGGGGCGGGGTTGCGGCGCCTGCGCCGCAGGACGGTCGTCAGTGAGGCGAGTCCGCCGGGCAGGAATCCGACCGCCAGCACGAACAGCAGGCCCTGGAGGTAGGTCCAGGCGGCCGGGTAGGCGTCGGACAGCGTGCTCTGCGTCCAGGCGACCGCGATGGCGCCGAGGACCGCGCCCACCAGGCTGGCCCGGCCGCCGACCGCCGCGCCGATGACGAAGCCGATGGACGGCACGATGCCGATCAGCGCCGGGGAGATGATCCCGACGGCGGGGACGAAGAGGGCGCCGGCGAGGCCCGCCATGCCGGCGGCGACGACGTACGCCACCAGTTTCACGTTGGCCGGGTTGTACCCGAGGAAGCGCACCCGCTCCTCGGAGTCCCGCACGGCGATGAGGAGTTCACCGTAGCGGCTGACGAAGAGCTGGCGTGCGGCGGCCATCAGGAGCAGCAGCACGGTCGCGACGATGAGGTACACCATGCGCTGGTTGACCGGGTCGTCGAGGTCGTAGCCGAAGAAGCCCTGGATGTCGGTGAGGCCGTTGGTGCCGCCGGTGGTGGCCTGCTGGCCGACGAGCCAGATGGCGAACGCGGCGGCGAGCGCCTGGCTGAGGATGGCGAAGTAGGCGCCCTTCACCCGGCGGCGGAACACGAAGAAGCCGAGCAGCGCGGCCACCGCCATCGGCAGCAGGACGGTCATGGCGAGGGCGAGGACGGGGTTGGCGAAGGGCCGCCACCACCAGGGCAGCGCGTCACCGGTGCCGTACAGCTGCATGAAGTCGGGCAGGGTCTGGCCGGTGGCGGCGGCGTCGGCGAGCTTGAGGTGCATCGCCATGGCGTAGCCGCCGAGGCCGAAGAAGACGCCCTGCCCGAGGACCAGCAGTCCGCCGCGGCCCCAGGCGAGGCTCACGCCGACGGCGACGATGGCGTAACACAGGTACTTGGCGAGGAGGTTGAGCCGGAAGTCGGAGAGGGCGAGCGGGGCGGCGCCGAGCAGGAGGACGGCTCCGAGGAGGAAGCCGGCGGGCACGCGGAGGCGTTCGAGGGGCGGTGCTTGCGTGGCGGTGGTGGAGGGTGTCGTGGTCGTCGTCATGCCAGGCTCCGGGTGCGCAGTGTGTACAGGCCCTGGGGTCGCCATTGGAGGAAGACGACGATCGCCACGAGGACGACGACCTTGGCGACGCTGACGGTCGTGGAGTACTCCAGCACCGACTGGAGCACACCGAGGGCGAAGGCGGTGATGACGCTGCCCTTGAGCTGCGCGATGCCGCCGACGACCACGACCAGGAAGGCGTCGACGATGTAGTTCGTGCCCATCGTCGGGCCGATCGGGCCGACCAGGGTGAGCGCGACCCCGGCCACGCCCGCGAGACCCGAGCCGATGAAGAACGTGGTGCGGTCGACGCGGCCGGTGGCGATGCCGGACACCTCGGCGAGGTCGCGGTTCTGGACGACGGCCCGGATACGGCGGCCGAGCGGGGTGAGCCGGAGGATCAGGGTGAGGGCGAGGACGCACACCAGGGCGAGGCCGAGGATGAACAGGCGGTTGGTGGCGAGAGTGATGCCGCCGCCCACGTTGATGTGGCCGGTCAGCAGGTCGGGTGCGGTGGTCTGCACGTTGGGGGCGCCGAAGACGTCCCGGGCGAGCTGCTGGAGCATGAGGGAGACGCCCCAGGTGACGAGGAGGGTGTCCAGGGGCCGGGTGTAGAGGCGCCGGATGAGCAGCCACTCCAGGAGGGCTCCCATGGCTCCGGCGACGAGGAAGGCGAGCGGCAGGGCGACGAGCAGGGAGACGCCGGCGCTGCTGACGGACTGCTGGAGCACGTAGGTGGTGTAGGCGCCGGCCATGATGAACTCGCCGTGCGCCATGTTGATCACCCCCATCTGCCCGAAGGTCAGGGTGAGTCCGAGGGCGATGAGCAGCAGGACGGCACCGATGCTGATGCCGGTGAAGGACTGGTTGAGGACGACCGTCATGAGGCGGCTCCGGATCGGGGACGGGGAGTGCGGGCGCGGGGCGGGCCCGGCCTGGGAGGCGAGGCCGGGTCCCACCGCGGAGAGCCGGACGTGCTCAGGAGAGACCGGAGGCCCAGTCGTACCCCTTGAGGTACGGATCCGGTTTGATCGGCTTCCCCGAGTTCCACACCTCGGTGATCTGGCCGTCCGCGCCCACCTTGCCGATGCGGGCCGTCTTGTGGACGTGCTGGGTGGCGCCGTCGACGGTGACCGTGCCCTCGGGGGCGTCGAAGGTGATGCCGTCCGCGGCGGCCTTCACCTTGGCCACGTCGAAGGAGCCGGCCTTCTCCACCATGGCCTTCCACAGGTACACGGAGGTGTAGGCGGCCTCCATCGGGTCGGACGTCGGCTTGCTCTTGCCGTAGGCGGCCTGGTACGCCTTCACGAACTTCGCGTTCGCCTCGCCCGGGGTGGTCTGGTAGTAGTTCCAGGCCGTCAACTGCCCCTCCAGGTACTGGGTGCCGATGCTCTTCACCTCCTCCTCGGCGATGGACACCGACAGCACCGGCAGGCTCTTCGCGGTGAGCCCCGCCGACTTGTACTCCTTGAAGAAGGCCACGTTGCTGTCGCCGTTGAGGGTGTTGAACACGGCGTCCGCGCCGGCGTCCTTGACCTTGTTGACGATGGTGCTGAACTCGGTGGAGCCGAGCGGCGCGTAGTCCTCGCCGACCACCTCCATGCCGTGGGCCTTCGCGTAGGCCCTGATCTCCTTGTTGGCGGTGCGCGGGAAGACGTAGTCGCTGCCGACGAGGTAGAGCTTGGTGAGCCCCTGCTTCTTGAGGTAGTCCAGCCCGGGGACGATCTGCTGGTTGGTGGTGGCGCCGACGTAGAAGATGTACGGGGACTGTTCCAGGCCCTCGTACTGCACGGGGTAGAACAGCAGCGACTTGTTGCGCTCGAAGACCGGCTTGACGGCTTTGCGGCTGGCGGAGGTCCAGCAGCCGAAGGTGGCGACGACCTTGGAGTCCGTGATGAGGGTCTGCGCCTTCTCGGCGAAGGTGGGCCAGTCGGAGGCGCCGTCCTGGCTGACCGGGTCGAGTTTCTTGCCGAGAACGCCACCGGCGGCGTTGATTTCCTTGACGGCGAGCAGCAGGGCGTTGTGAACGGTGACCTCGCTGATGGCCATGGTGCCCGAAAGCGAGTTCAGCAGACCCACCTTCACGGTGTCACCCGAGGTGTCGGCCTTCGCGCCGGCGGCGGACGAGGTGTCGCTGCCGGTCTTGGCGCCGCAGGCGCTGAGGGCGGCGGACGTACCGAGGACGGTGAAACCGGTCAGAAGACCGCGCCTGCTGATGCTGGGGCCTGGCATGCAGAACCTCCTTGCCCGAAGGGCTGTCGAGGAACGGATGGAGGGCGGGGCGGAAACACTCTTCAGAGCGGCGGGCGGCGATGACGCGCGGGCCACCAGCCGTTGCGGGGTGGCCTCCGGGCTGGTCGCTGAAGTGCGTCCACAGCCTGCGGCGAGACTGTTTCCACGGTGTTTCCGCGGAATTGAGGACCAGTATCCAACGGCCTTATCGGCCGCATTTATTGCTTCCCAGGGAAAGGATCAGATTGCCGCAATGCCTTGTCATGGTCGAGGCGTTGAGAGGTACGCTCGTCCCGCCCCACACGGTGGGGGCATACCCCGGACGCATGCTGAGGAGTGCGATGGCGAGGCGGCCCCGGCGGCCCCAGGAACTGCTTCACCTGCTGACACGGGCCGAGCGCCTTTCGGTGGGCCGGATCCGGTCCGTGCTCGACGCGTTCGACTGCTCCGTCGAGGCGTGGCGGGTGCTCGACCTGCTCTCCGACGGCCAGGGGCACAGCATGACGGCCCTCGCCGACCACGCCTTTCTGCCGGCGCCGACCCTGACCAAGCTCATGGATCAACTTGTCGACCAGAACCTGGTGTTCCGTCGCGTCGACCCGACCGACCGGCGCCGGGTGCTGGCGCAACTCACCCCGCGCGGTACGCAGCGCTGGCAGCAGGTGTCGCGAGCGGTCCGGGCGGACTGGGACGAGGCGGGCCTCCCGGCAGGGGAAGGCGAGGAGGAGGAACTGAAGATCCTCCTCGACCAGCTCGCCAGGGCACTGGAGGCAGGGGACAGTCCCGTCACGCCAACTCGTGCGGAGCGCGGAGTTGGGCGAGAACGGTGAAGTCGAGCCCGTCCGCCTGCGCCAGGTAGATCCGCTGGCGCACATGCCGTCCGTCCAGGCTCAGCAGGCCGCGCGGACCTTCGTAGGCGACGTTCTCGGCGGCGGCGCCGATGGCGGACACGTCCAGGGTGCGGGCTCGTTCGATGAGCGCCGCGAGCAGCAGTACGCCCTCGTAGCAGGACTCGCCGAGGCTGCCGGGCACCGGTGCCTCCACGCCGAAACGACCGGCGTAACGGCCGTGGAAGTCCAGGGTGTTGTGGTCGGCCAGTGAGGCGAAGTAGCCGGCCGTGCTGTAGAGGTCGACGGTCGCCTCGGGGCCGCTCGCCAGCAGCATGCTCTCGTCCATGAGCGTGCTCAGCCTCAGGCAGCGCTGGTCGAGTCCGGCGGCGGCGAAGGCGCGGTTGAAGCGGACCGCGTCACTGCCCACCAGGAGCATCAGCACCCCGTCGGCGTCCGCCCGCTCGACGCGTCGCAGGAGGCTGCTGAAGTCGTCGGTCCCCAGCGGCAGATACGCCTCGCCGCAGACCCGGCCCTGGCTCGCGCGCGCGTAGCGGCGGGCGGCGCGGGCGGTGCGCCGGGGCCACACGTAGTCGTTGCCGACGACGAACCAGCGGCGCACTCCCCGCTCGTCGGCGAGCAGCCGGATGGCGGGCCAGAGTTGCCAGGCCGGCGTCTCACTGGTCAGGAAGACGCCGTCGGTGCGCTCGCCGCCCTCGTACAGGGCGGTGTAGACGTACGGCACCCGGTGCGCGATGCGTGGCGCGACGGCCTGCCGTACCGAGGAGATGTGCCAGCCGGTGACCCCTTGCACCGCGCCCGTCGCCACCAGCGCCTCGACCTCGTCCGCGACCCGCCGGGGCTCGGCACCGCCGTCTACTTCCAGCAGCCGCAGCTCCTTGCCGAGCACACCGCCCGCGCGGTTGACCTCCTCGACGGCCAGCCGCGCGCACGCCTCACAGGTGGGACCGAAGATACCGGCGGGCCCCTGCATCGGATACACGAGCGCGACGTTCAGGGTCGACTCGTCGGCCGTGAACCACTCGGGGGCGGGGAGACGGAGGGGCGGCCGGTGCATGGGCCCATGATGGCGGCCCGCCCTGCCGGGCCCAAGCGGCCGTTCGCTCCATGAGACCGGCGCGTTGGTGCGGCACACGGCCTGCTCTCTTCGTCCCTCCGCCCCCGGGTGGGTCTCCTCGTCCCGTCTGCGGAATGGCGGCCGCGGGACTCCCTACGGTCCGGCGGGGAGCCTGGGACCCGGCGTCACTTCAGGTGCCGGGTGAAGAAGTGGGCCGCGGCGTCTCCCGCGAACTGTGGGACACCGGTGTGTCCGCCCATGTTGGCCTGCAGGGTCTTCTCCTTGGAGGCGAAGGCGTCGAACAGGTCCAGGGACGCCTGCCGGTCGTTGCCTTCGTCGTCCCACTGCAGCAGGACGTGCAGCGGGATGGTGACCCGGCGTGCCTCTTCGAGGATCGCGCGGGGCACGAAGCTGCCGGCGAAGAGACCGGCGGCCGCGATACGGGCGTCGACCGCCGCGAGACGCACGCCGATGGAGATGATTCCTCCCGAGTACCCGACGGGGCCGTCGATCTCGGGCAGTGCCAGGAGGGCGTCCAGTGCGGACTGCCACTCCGGGACCGCCTTGTCGACGAGCGGGAGGATCAGGGCGTCGATGATCTCGTCACCGACCGGCTCGCCGGCCTGCTTGACCCGACGCAGTTCGGAGCGGGCCTCTTCGAGGGTGTCCCAACGGGGTCGGTCGCCGCTGCCCGGGAGCTCGATGGTGGCCGTGGCGAAACCGTCGGCCGCGGCGTGCCGGGCCCGTGCCACCAGCCGCGGGTACATCCTGTCCAGACCGAGCGGGGGGTGGCCGAGGAGGATCGGTGGCACCGGCGCGGAGGCGGTGGCGGATGCCGGGGTCCAGAGGATTCCGGGGATGTCACCCAAGGTGAAGGCGCGTTCGACGACGCCGTCGTCAAAATGCCGTTCGGAGGAAGTGAAGTGAAGGTGCACGGTCGTGCCTTTCGGGAGTGCGCTGCAACGGCGCTCCCGGACGACGACCTATCGCCCGACCGTGACCCTGGAGGAGAGCACCCACGTCGATACGTTCACGGGTACCACCTCCTCGTCATCTCGCACGGCCACGGCGAACCTAGCAAGGCCTGTCGTCGTACGCCAAGCGATTTTCCGCGCCGTTCGGGCAGGTCGGTCGCCGCGGACCGAGATCCGTACGCGTGTCTGACCGGGTCCGCCGGCGTCAGGCGACGGTGAGGACGATCTTGCCCTGGATGTGGCCTCGGGCGGCCCGTTCGTGCGCGGCCCGGGCGTCGGCGAGGGGGTACGTGCTGTCGACGGCGACGCGGAGCGCGCCCGCGTCGACCAGGCGTGACAGTTCGGCGAGCTGGGTGCCGTTCGCGCGGACCTGGGTGCCGGTCACCGTGACGCCCAGTTCCGCGTTCTCCTCGTCGTCGAACTCGCCGAAGTACACCGGGAAGAGGGCGCCTCCCCGCTTGAGCGTGCGCAGGAAGCGCCGGCTGGTGGGACCGCCGACGGCGTCCAGGACCAGGTCGGCGCCGCGGACGGCGTCCTCGGGGCGCTGCCTCGTGTAGTCGATGAACTCGTCGGCGCCGAGTTCGCGCAGGAACGTCTCGTGGGCGCCGGACGCCACGGCGATGACGTGGGCTCCCTTCGCCTTCGCCAGCTGCAGGGCGAGGTGGCCTACGCCGCCGGCGGCGCCGTTGACGACTGCGGTCGTGTCGCTGCCCAGCCGCACGGGTCGGTGCGCGGCCTCCTGGAAGGGCGAGGGGTGGTCGTGCCCGACCTCGATCAGGTACTGCCATGCCGTGAGCCCCGACATGGGCAGTCCGGCGGCGTGCACGTGGTCGACGGAGGCCGGCTTTGGGGCGAGGTCGGACGCCGGGGCCGTGACGTACTCGGCGTAGCCGCCGCTCTGCATCAGGACGGGGAAACGCAGCATGCCGATCACCTCGTCCCCTGGCGCGACATCGTGGACGTCGGCCCCGGTGGCCTCCACGACGCCGGAGATGTCGGTCCCGGGGATCAGCGGCAGGTCGAACGGCGGCCTGAACTCCGCAGGGATGCCGGGCATGCCGTCGCGCACGTACCAGTCGGGCGGATTGAGCCCGGCCGCGTGCACGCGGACGAGAACCTCGCCCGGCGCCGGTTCGGGGATCGGCACGCGCTCATGGCGCAGCACCTCGGGGCCGCCGAAGTCGTGCAGGCGGATGGCGTTCATCGTGGGCGTCGGCATCGGTTTCTCCTGCTCAGGGCGCAGCGTAGACTTATATGGATCAGCGATCCATATAAACGGTTCACTGATCCGAATATATGGACCACTGATCCGCTTAGTCAAACGAGGGGACCCATGCGAGCCGACGCCAAGAAGAACCGCGACCATCTGCTCACGGTCGCGGGCACCGCCGTCGCCGAGCAGGGCGTGGAGGCGTCCATGCGTGACATCGCACGCAGGGCCGGTGTCGGGCTCGCGACGCTGCTGCGTCACTTTCCGACCCGCGAGGCCCTGCTGGAGGCTCTGCTCCACGCGAGCTTCGAGGAACTCACCGCGAAGGCGGCCGAGTTCGAGTCGTCGGACTCCCCCGGGGACGCACTGGTCGCGTGGACCCGTGACTGCGTCGCCTGGACGACCACGTATCGGGGCGTCACCGTGCTGATGGCGGCCGCCATCGAGGACGAGGCGTCCGCACTGCACGCCTCCTGCGTCACGCTGCGCGCGGCGGGCACCCGGCTGCTCACGCGGGCCCAGGACGCCGGTGTGGCCCGGACGGACATCGACGGAGACGACCTGTTCGCCCTGATCGCCATGCTGGCCTGGCTCGGCGACCAGCCCTCGCTCGCACCGCGCGCCGACCACCTCATCGACGTGGTGGCGCGCGCGGTGCTGCACGAGGCAGCGAGCGCTTCTCGGTGACGGGGCCGCCTGCCGGGACAGCTGTCACACGTACGTGGGCTCGAAGTCAGCGCATGTACGTCGCGAACCACTCCAGCATCTGCTCGGGCTCCCGCTGGAAGTGGAGGTAGCCGTCCCAGCGTGCCGTCGTGCCGTGGATCCAGAGGAGCTTCTTCTCCTCGATCGGGATGTTGTCGAACATGGCCCGCACATCGCTCGGCCGGGTCATCGGGTCGTCGTGGACCTGGTACAGGAACGTCGGAACGGTGACGCTCTTCGCCGCCTCGACGGGCGACATCTCGTCGAAGCCGAAACTCACCCTGAGCCGGATCCTCTGCTCCAGCTCGTCGATGCGGTCGCCGAGCCCCAGCAGGTCGAGCGTGGACCGCATGGCCACGCCGACGGACAGCGGCTGCGGGGAGACCACACAGCGGACGTCCTCGAAGTGCTCGGGGTACCGCCGCATCGCGAACATGGTCGCGTTCGAGCCCTGGCAGCGGCTGAACAGCCCGATGGTCATGTCCGCGAGCCGCTCGTCGCCGCGCGCGTACAGGAGTGAACCGACCACGTCGCGCGCCTCGAAGCGGCCTCCGCTGCCGATTCCCCCGTTGCCGGAGCCGCTGTGCCCGGAGTTGCGCATGTCGTAGGTGAGGACGTTGTACCCGGCCTCGTGGAGGATCCGGTAGTCGGGGACGAAGTCGACCTCGAAGTCGTTGCCCGCCAGGGCGCCGATCGACTTCCAGGGCTCCAGATGGGCTGGGAGACCGTAGCGGTTGAACCACAGGGGATGGTTCGCGATGACCAGCTTGGTCGAGCCCTCGCGCGGGATGTACCAGGCCTCCAGCGGGACCCCGTCCAGAGAGGGGAAGGTCACCTCCTCGTACGCCAGGCCGTAGTCGGCCGGGGTCTTCAGGATCGGGGAACGGATCGGGTGCGCGAAGCCTTCCGCGACCCCGTCGAGGATGTGCTGGATCTCCTCTTCGCTCCTGGTCTGGGTGTGCGGCTGTTCCTGAGTGGTGGTCATGTCCGTGTCCCTCCAGGGTGTTTCGCGTCTCGGCGCCGGGTGCGGCGAGGAGCCAGTACGGCTCGGTCAGTCGGCGAGCTCGGCGAGCCACTCGTGCAGCAGGGCCGTCTCCGAGGCCCGCAATGTGGCGACCGGGCCGTGCGGCAGCTGGGCGCTCAACCGCGCCGCGGCCTGTCGGAGCTGTGGTGTCGTGGGTGAGGTCGTGTAGGTGCGGGCCGGGGCGATGACGGCCTCGGCGACGGTGTCGCGTACGAGCGCGCACACGGGATCGTCGGCAGTTCCGCCGGTGCGGATCAGCTGGAAGGTCGCGCCCACCGCGGCCGCCTCCACGACGCCGGCTGCCACTTCGGCGGGCAGCCGGAGCCGCCCCGCGTCGTCGAGTTCACGCATCATCGCGACAAGGTCGGCATGGGCCGTCTCGGCCGCCGGCGTCGAACGTCCCTTCCCCGGCTGTCCGTACATGACGTGGTAGAGCGCGGGGTTGGTCACGCCGAACTCCACATGCATGTCCCAACCGCGCCGGAAGTCGTTGGCGAGGTCGCCGGTCGTTCCCAGAGACCGCTTGCGGGCGAGGTAGCGCTCGAATCCGTCGGAGACCACGGCCTGCAACAGTCCGTCCTTGTCGCCGAAGTGGTGGTAGAGCGTCGGGGGTCTCACGCCGGCGCCCTCGCACACTTCGCGCGTCGAGATCTGTCCGCTCGCCGAAGCCGCCAGCAGTTCGGCGGCCACCTCGATGATCCGGTCCCGGGTCTGCTTGATCTCCGTGGTCATATATCAACGGTACACCATTGCCATGAAAACCTATAGTGACGCTATACAGCGGTGAGATCATCGACGAGATGGACGGCATGGGAAGATGACGCCCATGTCAGGCGAGGTCTGGGTGTCCCTCATATCGCTGGGCGGCGTGGTCCTCGGCGGTTCGTTGTCGTACCTCGTCCAGCACAGGACGCAGCTCTCGGCCGAACGCGCCGAACAGCAGAGGCAGCGGATCGCCCTGTCGGAGGCCCGGCGCGGGGAACGGCTGGCGCTGCTGGAGCGGTTCATCGAGGTGTCGGCGGAGGCCGAACGCTGCGCCTACACCCGGCCACCCGAATGGGACGAGACCCACGCCTGGTACCTCACGACCCGGGACATCATGGGGAGGTTCTGGGTCGCGGACCGACTGATCCGTGTCCAGTTCCCCCTGCCCGTGCACGACGCCGCGCACGCGCACTTCCTCGACCTCAACCGGGCGGTGTGGGAAGGCCTGCCGGAGGGCGAGAGCGTGCGGGACTTCCTGGAGGACAGGCGACTGGCGTTTCTGGACGCGGCCCGTGGGGTCATGGGGTAGACCACCCAGCGCGGGCGCCCTGGGCGTCGGCGGCCGACTGGCCGGTCAGGCCTGGTCGAGGGCGTCCTCCGGCAGGCGGTACACGGCCAAGGCGGCGATGTCGTCGTCGAGGTGGCCGCCGGAGAAGGTGACCAGGTCCTGGTGGAGGCGATTCAGCAGGTCGGGCGGGGACAGGGCGGCCCACGGCCGGATGCGCTCGTCCAAGGGATAGAAGGATCCGGTCGCATCACGGGTCTCGGTCACACCGTCGGTGTAGAGCAGGAGCAGGTCGCCGGGGCGGAACGGCACCACGTCCACGCAGTAGTCGACGCCCAGCAGAACGCCCAGGTTCAGGGGCAGTCCCGGATCGGAGGGGTGCAGCTCGGTCACGCCGTCGGGGCCCAGGCGCAGTGGGGGCGGGTGACCGCAGTTGACCAGGCGGACCACCGGCTCGGCATCGGGCACCTCCGCGAACACCGCCGTGACGAAGCGCTCCGCCATGTCGCTGCCCGGCAACTGCGCGGCTCTGCGGCTCATGCTCCGCTCGACACGGAGCGCCACTCCGGCGAGGTCGGGCTCCTCATAGGCGGCCTCGCGGAAGGCACTCAGCATCGCCGCGGCCGTCTCCACCGCCCGCAGCCCCTTGCCCCGTACGTCGCCGATGAGGAGGCGGATCCCTTGCGCGGTGGAGACGGCCTCGTACAGGTCACCACCGATGCGCGCCTCTGCCGCGGCGGAGAGGTAGAGCGCCTCCATCGAGACCCGGCCCAGCCGGCGGGGTACGGGGCGCAGCAGCACACGCTGCGCCGCCTCGGCCACCGAGCGCAGGGTCGCGAGGGTGCGCTCACGGCGTATCCGGTGGGAGGCCAGAATGGCGCCGAGCACACCCAGGAGGGCCGTACAGACGTAGGCGCCGACATAGTTGCGGTCCCAGAGATAGCCCACCATGCGTCCGGCGCAGCACGGCGTACCGGCCAGCACGCCCTCCAGCACGACGGCGAAGACGGTGACCGCCAGGACGACAGCGGGGCCGTGCGCGTAGGCGGCGACCACCGGCAGTGCGATGAGCAGGAAGCTCACCGGCCACTGCACCGGTGTGATCGGTTCGAGCGCCAGCACACCGGCCACGTACAACGCCGGCAGCCAGCGCATCCAGGCGGACGGCGTGGGCACCCGCGGGCTCGTGTCGTCCTGCGGTGCCGCACGGCGACGGGTGTCGTCGACGCCGTTCCGTCGGTCCGGCCGTCTCATCACCGACTCCCGCTCCGGCTCCGGCCACGGCCCTGATCACGGATCGGCCATCGCGTGCCGTGCATGCGAACCCCTGTCACAGACGGATCATCATCGCCAGGGTCCGCATCCTAATGGGTGGACATTCCGGATATGTGATGCCGGGCAGACCGGCAGACCGGTACGCCGGGGAAGACGCCGGCCCTTCCGCCAACGGCACCCGCACCTCCCGGTCACCCGGTCCGGCCTCCGGGTGCAGCGGACGGCCCGTCACCCTGACCCAGAAGCGCGCCAGTTCGTAGGCGTCCGCGCAGTCGATCGCCGCGTTCCGCAGTACCAAGACCATGCACGCCGGCCTTCCAGATCGGCTACCGACCGGAATCCTTGCCGGCCGCCGTGGCCAGGAGGCGGTACAGGACCGGGACGGGGATCGCCGCGTTGCCGGCCGCCTCGTATGCCGTGTCGCGGTCGTGCAGCAGCCCGGACAGGACGCGCGCCGGAAGCCGGGGACTGCGGATCGCCGCCGCCCGGACATAGTCCTTCGGATCGTTCAGCAGCCGTACGGCGTCGGCCGGGGCCAGCCTGGGGTCCACGGCGGCTCGGCGACGCACCTCGGGCTCGGGGTCGCGGGCCATGCGTGCGACGTCGGCGGGGGTGGACCGCGGATCGTCCAGGGCCAGCCGGCGCATCCGCCCGTCGGGATCGTCGGCGTGACGCAGCAGGCCGGTGCGGGGGAAGTCGGGGTGGTCGTGGGGGCGGCCGGGGTGGCTGAAGCTGCCGTCCCACCAGCGCCAGACCTCCAGCAGCATCTCCGCCGGTGCGTCGTCGCAGGACTCGGCGAGGAACAGCTGGACCACGCGGTCCTCGTCCCGGGACAGCCGCTCCACGACGTCCTGCGGGAGCTTCCGGGCCCGCGCCACGCTGCGGCGGACGAGCGGGTGGGACGAGGCGGCCAGGCGGCGCATCGCGTCGGCGTCCCCGTGCAGACTCTCGACCCAGGGCAGGGTGGACGACCTCGACGCCAGGTCGAAGTCGTGGCGCACCGCGGCCCGCTGTTCCTCGGTCAGGTCAGGGCGCACCGACACGGCCGAGCGGACGTCGTCGCAGGCGTCCCCCGCCAGGACGGCGACACCCGACGGGCTGAGCCGCGGGTTCGCCGCCAGCGCCCGGCGTTCGTCCGTATCCCCGTCCCGGACCAGTTCCGCCTCCAGCACGGGCTCCAGGCGGCACTGTTCGAGCGCGCGCCGGGGCTCGGGCAAGGCGGTGAGGACCTCGGACGGCATCGGCACGGTGACGTGGTGGGCGAGCAGGGCGGCCGCACGGACGGTGTCGTCGGGGTCGGACAGCAGCCGCTCCCGTGCTGGTGCGGCGAGGTCGTCCCACCGGCCGCAGGCGGCCGTACGCACGCCGGGATCGGCGTCGGCCGCGAGTGCGGGCAGGAGCCGTGCGGGGATGCCCGGGAGCTCGGCGGCCTCGGCACGGGCCGGGCCGGTGAGGAGGTCGTCGTACAGGTCCTCGGGGAGGTGCACGCCTCGGGCGCGGGCGTGCGTGGCCCAGAGGACGCGGCGGCTCGGTGACGGTTCGGCTCGGATCAGGCGGAGCCATTGCTCCGCGGTGAGCTTCGGCCGGAACGTGTCGGCGGTACGGCCGCGCACCTCCGGATCGGGGTGGGCCAGCGCGGCGTCGAGGACGGCGGGGCGGTCGCAGCTGTGCAGGAAGCCCGGTGCCACGTCGAGCAGTTCGATGAGCAACGCGTCCGGGGCGGCGGGGTTGAGCCCGATCCCTTCGGTCCAGTGCGCGGGCCGTGCCGGTGTTCCGGGTACGGCCGCCCACACCTCGTCGCGCTCGGCGTCGGTCTCGCTCCCGGCGGTCTCCGCGGCCTCCTCCAACCGATCGGGCAGCCGGTCGAGCGCTGTGACGCGGGGCCCCTCCGCTTCAGGTACGTCCGCCAGCAGCACCTGCCCGTCCAGGGACAGGGCCACGAATCCGGGGCCGCCCGAGAGCCCTTGCGGGCCGTCGGCGGAGCGGACCCGGGTCCACCAGGCGTCGTTGCCGCCGATCCGATGGCCACGGACGGCCACCAGGAACTCGCCGTCGTCATCGACAAGGCGCTGCCACCATGTGTCGTCGAGTGGCGCGTCCCGGACGGCGCCGTCCGGAGCCGCGATGCCCCGGGCGATACGCCAGCCGGCCTCGGGCGGGAGCAGGCGGCCGGGGCGCACCTCCGCCAGGACGGTGAGTCCGGCGCGGACGAGCAGTTCGGTGAGGCCTTCTCGCGGTGACACGCGATCATGGTCCTCTGCCGGCCACGGGCGGACAAGGGCAACGGCTGTCCCGTGTCAGCCCTCCTGGTGCACGGTGTGTCAGCCCTCCTGGTGCACGGTCAGGACGTACCCCTCGGGGCCGGCGAAGGAGAACGTCGGACCGAACGGGGTCGGCACGATCGGCGTGAGGATCTCGACGCCGTTCGCGCTGAGTCGGTCGTGGAACGCCTGGGTGTCGGGAGTCGCGAACCACAGGGCGACGCCCAGGCCGGGGCGGCCGGCGTCCAGGTCGGTGCCGGGCAGCGGGTCGCGTACGGCCAGCGCGACGGGCTTGGTGTCGAAGACGACCGCACCGGGGGGCGATGCGGGGGCCCGACGCAGACCGAGGTTCTTCTCGCAGAACTCGGCCGCCGCCTCCAGGTCGCGGACCTGCAGGGCGATGAAGTCGGGGCCGTTGATGCCGACGGTCATGACGCGTTCTCCTCGAGTCGATGTCAGGACTTTGACATACCTCACGATAGGCCGGACCCTCCCCCATGTCAAAATGTTGACATGGAGGAGATCTCGCATCCGGAGCTGCCGCATCCCGCCGACGACGTGCTCGATCACGTGGGATACCGCCTCAAGCGCGCCCACGCCGCCCTGCGCGGCGCCATGGACCAGGTGCTGCGCGAGCACGGCCTGACCGTGCCGCAGTACGCCTGCCTGGAGGTCCTCGCCGCACGGCCAGGCATGTCCAACGCGGACCTCGCCCGCGCCACCTTCGTCACCCGGCAGTCCATGAACGTCGTCCTGCGCGGCCTGCAGGACCAGGGACTGCTCACCCGGCCCGCCACCGTCGAGACCGGCCGCGCCCGCCCCGCGAGTCTCACCGACGAAGGCGTGCGCCGCCTGAAAGGAGCGCAGAAGGCCGTCTACGCCATCGAGACCCGCATGATCCACGCGATCCCCGCTGAACGGCTCACCGCACTTCTCGAAGACCTCGACCGGCTGACGCAGGCTCTCACGGACTGAGACCGCGCCACCGCAGTCACCGCATCTAGATCACCGAGCAGCCCATTCCCTCCGGTACGTCGCCGATCAGCGGCTCGGCGCCGCTGGGCGGGAACGACGTGCGCAGGGTGAAGGCGTACGGACCTGGGCCGTGGGTGCGCAGGTGCAGCAGTCGGGATTCGGCCTCCGCGACGGTGGGCCGGTGCCCCTCCGGCACCCACCAGAGCGCCGTCATGGCTTCCTCGACGCGCTCGAACCACTCGCGTCGGCGGCTGAGCATCTCCCGGTGGCGGCCCTGGTACGTGAACGCGGTCAGCGCGCCGGTGTCCCGCCACACCGACATGTTGATGATCAGCCACGGGTCACCGAAGACCGGGATGGCCGTCGCGTCACCCTCCTCGCTCTGCAGGCGCCACACGAACCCGTCGGCGGCGTCGGCGTCGGCGTTGACCGGGTCGAGATGATCGACGAAGTCCTTCAACCGGGGCGTGTCCAGCGGCGCTTTGAGCCGGGCGATGTTCACCTGGGCGAGTTCGTACGCGGTGTCGGTCATGTACCGAACGTTAGGTCGGGACGCGCCTGCCGAGGTAGCCCTGTCTCATCAACTGGGCACAAGTCGAGGGGAGTTCACGCCTCGGCGAGGCGCTTCGTCTCGTACCTGGCCATGACCACACCGCCGGGAAACGTGCGCGTCTCGACCAGTTCCAGGTTCACCCAGCCGTCCAGCGCGGCGAAGAACGGTGTGCCGCCTCCGACCAGGACCGGATGGGTGACGACCACGTACTCGTCGACCAGCCCGGCGCGCATCGCCGCCCCGGCGAGCGTGGCGCCGCCGATGTGCATCGGGTCGCCGTCCTCCGCCTTGAGCCGGGTGATCTCGGCGACCGCGTCCCCGGTCACCAGCCGGGTGTTCCAGTCGACCTTGTCGATCGTCGAGGAGAACACCACCTTCGGTGTGTCCCGCCAGTTCCGCGCGAACTCGATCTCCGCCGGGGTGGCCCCGGGCTGCTGGTCGCCGGTCGGCCAGTAGGAGCTCATGGTCTCCCACAGCTTGCGCCCGTACAGCGCCAGCCCGCACACCTTCTCGAGGTCGAGCCAGAACTGGAACAGTTCGGGGCTCGGCAGCCCGCTCCAGCCGATGTCGTCACCGGCGGCGGCGATGTAGCCGTCGAGGCTCAGGTTCATGCCGTAGATCAGTTTTCGCATGGCGCAGCCTTCCGATCGTGGACGTCCGGCATGCAGACCAGCCGGGAGCGGGAAACTCATCGGTGCGCGGCCCGAGGCCGCCGGCGACCCTCGTTCGCGAAGCTCAGCGTGGTGCACGCGGCCGGCAGCGGCAAGCCGCCACCCCCCTTGCTCGTAGGTCTCGGCCCACCGGGATACGGCTGACAAGTGGACCACGGAAAGGGGGTGTGAATGGCCCAGACGCCTGGGCCGCCCGGCTCGTAGAGTCGGAAGTGTGATCACCACGGACATCGGTCGGCCGTGCCGCATCCCGCGCCTTGTGCGATAACGGGTGAAGGGGTGCCGGGACCGGTCACGGCGGGCGACCGGCCCACACGGGACGTCCGCGTCGTCCGGCGCCGGCGCGATGTCCGCTCCCGAACGTCTCCCCTACGCCGAGGACCGCTCATGCAAGCCATCACCGTTCAGGACCGTGACGCCGGTGTCGCCGGCCTGACCCTGTCCGAACTGCCCCCTCCGCAGGCCGCCGAGAACGACGTGATCGTGGAGGTCCACGCCGCCGGGTTCACCCCCGGTGAGCTGGACTGGCCCGCCACCTGGACGGACCGGGCCGGTCGGGACCGCACCCCGAGCGTGCCCGGCCACGAGTTGTCCGGCGTGGTCACCGAGCTCGGTTACGGCACCACCGGCCTGACCGTGGGCCAGCGTGTCTTCGGGCTGGCCGACTGGGCCCGCAACGGCTCACTGGCCCAGTACACGGCCGTCGAGGCGCGCAACCTCGCCCCGCTCCCGGCCGACGTCGACCACATCACGGCCGCCGCCCTGCCGATCTCCGGACTCACCGCCTGGCAGGCCCTGTTCGACCATGCGCACCTGACCACCGGGCAGACGGTGCTCATCCATGGCGCGGCGGGCGGCGTCGGTTCCCTCGCCGTCCAGATGGCGCGCGAGGCCGGCGCGCGGGTGATCGGCACCGGGCGGGCGTCCGGCCGCCAGACCGCCCGTGACCTGGGTGCGGACGCGTTCGTCGACCTCGAGAACGAGAAGCTGGAGGAGGTCGGCGAGGTGGACGTCGTGCTGGACGTGATCGGCGGCGAGATCCTCGAACGCTCGGCCGCCGTCGTCCGCCCCGGCGGCACCTTGGTCACCATCGCCGAACCGGTCACCGTCCACCCCCGCGGCGGACGCGGCGTCTTCTTCGTCGTCGAGCCCGACCGGACCCGTCTGGCGGACCTCGCGCAACGGGTGCGGGCGGGCCGCCTCAAGCCGATCGTCGGCGAGGTCCGCCCGCTTGCGGAGGCGGCTTCCGCGTTCGCTCCCGCCCAGCGGGTGCACGGCAAGACGATCATCCGCGTCGCCGACAACGGAGGCTGAGGCAACCGGCATTCAGGCGTCCGATCCGGTGCGCTGCTGGCAACAGGGTGTTTCCGCCGACAGGTGGACAACGGGCGCCTGCCTAGCGTGGAGGGACGGACTCAGCCCCACCCCGGCCACCGCAGTCGGAGAACTCCGGGCGCCCGGTCTTCGAAGGCTTCACGCAGCCACGCGAAGGCCGTGGTTCCGTGTTTTCCCCGCGCCTCGGTCAGTTCGGTGCCGACAGCGGCCCGGTTCGTGGGATGGCACCGCGCCAGACGAATCGCCGGCCGCCGAGTTGTCTTTGCGGAGCCCGGAGGCTCGCGAGACACCTCGGCATCGCCTCATGGCCCGAGGTCGATGACCCCTCCTAGGGCCGCCCGCGTCCAGGCCGACGTGCACTCCCGCGCGGGGCAGCTCCAGGCAATCGCCGCACGCCATTTGACGCCGCGTATGCCGCGCGGTTCCCGGGGCACACGGCCAGCGAGGCACGGCAGGGATGTCACCCCGTGAACCACGGAGCAGCGAGGACTCAGATGACGTATCAGACACCGAACACGTACTCCTCCGAGCCGTCCGGCGAGCCGCAGGCTCCTCGGAACAATGGTCTGGCGATCGCGGCGCTGGTGCTGGGCATCACCGCGTGCGTTCTCTTCTGGTCGGTCTTCGGCGGCGTCATCCTGGGCCTGCTCGGTCTCGTCCTCGGGATCGTCGCCGCTCGGCGTGCCCGTGGAGGACGTGCGCGGCACCGGGGCATGGCCATCGCCGGTGCGATCCTCGGCGGGCTGGGGCTCGTCGCGTCGTCGGTGATCGTCGCGGTCGGGGTCTCCTTCCTCACCTCCGACGAGTTCAAGGACTACAACGACTGCGTCAAGCACGCCGACAGCCGGGCCGAACGCGACCAGTGCGCCCAGGACTTCGAACGCGACGTCAACGGCCAGTGAGCCCCCGCCCGAGGACTCACCCGGGTGCCGGTCCGTCGACCGCCGCTCTCAACTCGTGCAGCCTCAGCGCCAGATGGAGCCGCAGCGCCGAGTCGGCCGAGCGCCAGTCCTCGCCGAGCAGGACACCGATCCTGTCCAGCCGTTTCAGCAGCGTGTTCAGGTGCACGTGGAGGACGCGGGCCGTCTGACTCAGGTTCCCCGAGTGGGCGAAGTACGCGGCCGCCGTCGCCACCAGGCACGTGGACCGGCGGCGGTCGTACTCCAGGAGCGGGCCGAGGCTGTCGGTGAGGAAGCGGTCGAGGTCGTCGGCGCGGTCGGGGTCGAAGACGAGCGCGTACATCGCGTACTGCCGTGTGCTCACCCCGCGGTCCGTCTCACCGAGTGCGCGCATGACCTTGAGGCAGCGCAGCGCCAGCGCGTGGGAGCGGGACCGTTCCTGGCCGGCGATCCGGTCGCAGACCACGAGGGCGGGCGCGCCGAGGGCTCGGCGCAGGGAGTGGTGCAGGGTGCCGGCCAGGTCGTTCTCGTCGTCGGCGCGGAGCAGCATCGTGGCGCGGCCGAGGTACTCGCCCGCGAGCCCCGACCATGCGGAGGAGAGGGGCTTGAGCTGCCGGATGACTTCGGTGGCGGATCGTCCGGGGCACTCGACCACGACGAGGGTGTCCAGGTGGTCGACGTCGACCCCGCGGGCCAGGGCCCTGTCGCGCTGGGCTGGATGGAGCGGGGCGGGGGACATCAGCTCCATGAGCAGTTCCCCCCGGACCCGTTCCTCGGCCTCGACCCGCGCGTCCCGCATGAGGATGAGCAACCCCATGATCTGGGCGGAGCGTTCGAGCATCCGCACCTCCGCCGCTTGCGGGGCGGCGCGGCGGGCCAGGGACAGGAAGCCGAAGTGACTGCCGCCGGCCCGCGCGGCGATCACACTGCGGAAGATGCCGTCCTGGCCCTGTGCCGAAGCACACCGCCCGGTGGTGCGCGCCTCCTCGCGCAGCCGGCGGCCCAGGTCCTCATCGCCGTCCTCCCCCGGTTCTCCAGGGGGCCTGACCGCCAGGACCCTGTCGTCGCGGTCCTGGATGGTGACGGTGCCCTGGAGTTGTTCGACCAGGAGCTGGGCGATGTCGCCGGGTCCGCCGCCGGTCAGCACCACATGGGTCAGCGCCTCGTGCACGGCGGCGGCGCGTTCCAGCGTGGTGACCTGCTCCTCGATCGTCCGGTAGGCGTCCTCGAGGCGCCGTAGCGAGACCCGGGTCTGCTCGTAGAGACGGGCGTTGTTCAGGGCGACCGCGGCATGGCTGGCGAAGGCGCTGAAGAGGGCCACCTCGTCCTTCTCGAAGGGCCGCTCCGTGCGGTCGGCGGCGAAGAGCGCGCCGATGGCCTGCTCCCCCACGAGGAGCGGGACGCCCAGGAGCGCCGTGAGCCCTTCGCGGGGGACGAGCAGGTCGAAGGTGGGGTCGTGCGGCAGGGCTTGCGCCTTGCGGTAGTCACTCACCCAGAACGGGGCCTTGTGTTCCAGCACGCGCCCGCCCAGGCCCCGCCCCCGGGGGACGCGCGCGGACGAGAACTCCGACGAAATGGTGCCGGCGGACGCCTTGAGCGTGAGGTATCCCTCCGCGTCCAGCAGGGACAAGTAGACGAAGTCACTGCCGATGAGTTCATGGGCGTGCCGGACGATGGATCGCAGCACCTCGTCGACCTCGCCCAACGCGGTCAGGGACCGGGCGGTCTGGTACAGGCTGCTCAGCTCGCGCTCGCGACGGAGCCGGTAGGAGGTCAGTTCGCCGTCGCCGACGGGACCGGCCGGGCCGGAATCGGTCTGTTCCATCCCTGCCATCCTTCACGGCCACCACTCGCGCCACCAGGTGGTGAATTCTTACACCATCACCGGGTCAGCAGTGTAGGTACGTTCCATCTCCGGTCGGGCGCACGGCGCTCTACTGTCGCCCCACGCGCTTCGTTGTCATGCACGACGCAGTCGGATGTCCCCGCATCCGAGTGATCCGCGGGTCGGCCGCCCGGCCGCACGACCGCGCGCGATCCCCCGTCCCCGAGCCCGGCTTCCTGGGAGTGACCAGCATGTCGATCCCCGCTGTCGGCGGTCCGCACGCCGCCGCGACCCGCAAGGCGATGCTGCGGCTGCTGCCGCTCCTCTGCCTCACCTATTTCATGTCCTACGTCGACCGGACGAACATCGCCCTGGCCAAGACCCACCTCCAGGCGGACGTCGGCATCAGCGCGGCCGCGTTCGGTCTGGGCGCCGGCCTCTTCTTCCTGACGTACGCGCTGTTCGAGGTGCCCAGCAATCTCGTCATGTACCGCGTGGGCCCGCGGCGCTGGATCGCCCGGATCGCCCTGTCCTGGGGCGCGGTCACGTCCCTGATGATGTTCATCGCGGACGACGTCACCTTCTACATCGGGCGGATCGCCCTCGGCGCCGCCGAGGCAGGTCTGTACCCGGCGATGATGTTCATGATGACGCGCTGGTTCGCGCAGAAGGACCGGGCCACCGCGATCGGCTTCATCTACCTGGCGCCCACGCTCGGTCTGCTCCTGGGCGGGCCGCTCGGCGGCGCGCTGATGGAGCTCGACGACGTCGCCGGGTTCCACGGCTGGCAGTGGATGTTCCTCATCGAGGGCCTGATCACCATGGGCATCGGGCTGGTCGTCCTGGCCCTCCTCCCCGAGGTGCCGGCCGACGCGAAGTGGCTGACCGCGCGGGAGGCGGCCGTATTGAGCGAGCGGGCCGAAGACACCGCGCGGGACGGCGAGGCCAGCGGCGGGCACAGCCTGGACGGCGGGAGCGCGCACAGTCTGAAGGGCAATGTGCGGCAGGCGTTCGGACGGCCGTTCATCCTGCTCGTCGGCGTCATCTACTTCCTGAACCAGCTCACGATGAACGGCGTGACGTTCAACGTGCCGTCGATCATCGAGTCGCTGGACGTGAGCGGTTCCTTCCTCGTCGGCCTGCTCAGCGGGGTGACCGGGATCGGCGGAACGATCGGCGTGCTCGTGATACCGGCGCTCTACCGGCGCTTCCCCCGCGAGTCCCTGACCATCGGCGTCCTGGCGGTGTCCCCCGCGCTGGTCGCCGCGGTGTTCCTGGCGGTCTCCTCCCCCTCCGTGCGCATCGTCCTGATCGGCGTCATGTCGATGCTGCTGTTCGGCACCCTGCCCGTCTTCTGGTCGGTCGCCATGGCCCGGATGGCGGGGATCGTGGCGGCCGCGGGCCTGGCCTTCATCAACACGGTCGGTCTGACCGGCGGTTTCGTCGGGCCGTATTTGTTCGGTCTGGCCGAGTCCGACTCCGGGGACCCCACCTCCGGCTTCCCCATCATCATCGTCGCGTCCCTCGTCGCGGGCGGACTCGCGGTGGCCCTGCGCTGGGCACTACGGCGGGAGGACCGCACGACCGACGGGAACGCACCGTCCCCCGTCGAGCGCGACCCGGAGGTCCTGGCGTGACGTTCCTGCCCCCAGAGGGATTCCCCCTGTCCGGGATCCCCGGCGCCTTCGCCGCCGAGAACGGGGACACCGTGGTGGTGCGCGCCGGCACCGACACGCTGACCTGGGCGGAACTGCACCGGGGCAGCAACCGCGTCGCGCGGGGCCTGCTGGACGCCGGGGCGGCCATCGGCCGGATCGTGACCCTGATACTGCCCAACTCCACCGATCTCGTGCTCGCCGTCTTCGCCTGCTACAAGGCCGGCGCCACCCCGCAGGTCCTGTCACCGAGGATGCGGGCGGCCGAGCTCGACGCCATCCTCGAACTCGGCGAGCCCGCCGTGGTGGTCACCGAGCCGGACGGCGCGCTCGTCGACCGTACGAGGGCCGTGACCGTCGAGGAACTGGCAGCCGGGCGGAGCGACCGCGACCTCGCACCGGCGACCGCGACGTCGTGGAAGGCCCCGACCTCCGGGGGATCGACCGGCCGCCCGAAGATCATCCTGTCGGGCCGGCCGGCGGTCACCTCCCCGTTCGACTCGGACATGTGGCGGATCGGCGCCGGGGAACAGGCGCTGATCACGGCCCCGCTCCACCACAACGCCCCGTTCGTCACCGCCCTGACGACGATCTTCCTCGGCGGCTCGGTGACCCTGCTGACCAGGTTCGACGCGGAACGGACGCTGGCCGCGATCGACGAGCACGCGGTGACCTGGGTGTACCTGGTCCCCACGATGATGCGGCGCATCACGGCGCTCCCGGACGAGGTCCGCGAGCGTTACGCGCTCACCTCGCTGCGTTCGGTCTGGCACTGCGCGGAACCCTGCCCCGTCTGGCTGAAGCGGACGTGGATCGAGTGGCTGGGAGCCGAACGGGTCTGGGAGCTGTACGGCGGCACGGAGGCGGAGGCCGGATGCACGCTGCGCGGCGACGAGTGGCTCCGGCACGAGGGCTCGGTGGGCAGGGTGACATGGGGTCGGATGAAGCTGCTGGACGCCGACGGCGTCGAGGTCACCGAACCCGGCGTCGAGGGCGAGATCTACATGCGGGTCGCTCCGGGAACCCCTGCCACCTATCGCTACATCGGCTCCGAACCCATCTCACGCGACGGCTGGTCGTCCCTCGGGGACATGGGACGGTTCGACGCCGACGGCTATCTGTATCTGCACGACCGCCGCTCGGACATGATCACCGTCGGAGGCGTCAACGTGTACCCGGCGGAGATCGAGGCCGCCCTCGTCGAACACGAACAGGTCCTGACCGCCGTCGTCATCGGCCTGCCCGACGCCGACACCGGCAACCGGCTGCACGCCATCGTCCACACGCCCCGCCAGGCCGACGTCACCGCCGACGACATCCACGCCTTCCTCGACGGCCGGCTGTCGCGCCACAAGCTGCCCCGGTCGATCGAACTGGTCCACGACTCCCTGCGGGACGCGGCGGGCAAGGTCCGCCGGTCCGAGCTGCGCGCCCAGCGCATGCCCGAGCCGAGCCGGTGACCCCGCCTTCACGCACCGCTTCCCTCCGGAGGAAGGAACCCGTATGAACCCCAGGACGCTGACGGGGATCGCGCTGGCCACGGCCGGCGCCCTCCTGGCCGTCCCCGCGCAGGCGCGTCCGTCGGAGGCATCGGCCCGCAGCGCTCAGGCTCAGTGCGCATCGCTGACCGGGACGGCCATTCCGGCGGCCGTCGTCTCCCTGCCCACGCGCGGCGGCCGTGTCGCCGCCTCGTCCCCGGTCACGGAGACCGTGAGCGGAGTGAGCCTCACCTACTGCCGGGTCGACGCGGCCCTCTCCCCCGTCGACCACTCCGCTCCCGACATCACCCTGCGCGTCGCCCTCCCCCTCGACTGGAACCGCAGATCCATGATGTTCGGGGGCGGCGGCTACAACGGCACGGTTCCCGACGTCCGGGGCGACGTCCCCTTCGCCCCGAGGGGCGGGACCACACCGCTGGCACGCGGCTACGCGACGTACGCCAGTGACTCCGGGCACCAGGCGGACCCGGCCAAGCACCCCGTCCTCTCCCTGGACGGTTCCTTCGCCGTCAACGACGAAGCGCTGCGGAACTTCGCCGCCGGCGACGCGCTCAAGAAGACACACGACGCCGCCCAGTTCCTGATCCGCGCGTTCTACGGCGCGAAGCCCCGGTACACATACTTCGCGGGCGGCTCCACAGGTGGCCGGGAGGCGCTGGCGATGGTCCAGCGCTGGCCCACCGCCATGGACGGCGTGATCTCCGCCTACCCGGCCTGGAACAACCTCGCCGAAGCGCTCTACCTGGGCCACGCCACACAAGTGCTGGCGCGGCCAGGGGCGTTCCCGGGCCCGGAGAAGCAGACGCTGCTGTACGAGAGCGTGCTGCGCGCGTGCGACGGGCTGGACGGACTGACCGACCGGGTCGTCTCCCACCCGGACGCCTGCCGGTTCGACCCCGCGACCCTGCGCTGTCCGGCCGGCGCCGACACGGGTCCCTCCTGCCTCTCGGACCGCCAGATCGCCGCGGTCCGGGCCATCTCCTCGCCGTGGAAGTGGCCGTACCGGGTCGCCAGCGGCGAGCGCGGCTACCCCGGCTTCCCCTTCCTCTCCGGCGCCGACCTGCGCACACCGATCCTGGGCTTCGGCACGACGGCGCCGTCCCATCCGATGCCGCTCACGAGCGGGTACGGCATGCAGTACTGGGACCAGTGGGTGAGGTACGCCCTCACCAGGGACCCCGGCCACGACTCCCTGGCCGTCGACCCGGACCGCCCCGGCAAGTGGCTCCAGCGCATCAGCCGCCTGTCCGAACTGCAGGACATCAACGACGCGGACCTCTCCCCCTTCGCCCGGGCCGGTGGCAAGCTCCTGCTTCTCCATGGCGCGGCCGACGAGTTGGTCTCGCACCGGGCGACGAACGACTACTACGAGCGGGTCGCCGACACGGTGGGGCCGCACAGGACACGGGAGTTCATGCGGTACTACCTCGTGCCGGGCGCCAACCACGCGAACTTCGGCAGCCCCGCCTTCGCCGCCGCCTGGGACTCCCTCACCGCCGTCGAGCGGTGGACCGAGCAGGACAGGCAACCTGTCGCCCCGGTCGTCACCGACGCGAACGACGGCAGGACACGCCCCCTGTGCGAGTACCCCAGCTGGCCGAAGTACCGGGCCGGTGACCCGGACAGCGCGGCCGGCTTCAGGTGTGTCCGAAGCTGAACCGGCGACAGGTTGAGGATCTTGAGGCAGGAGCCCGTCCATGGCAGGCTCCTGCCGCATGATCGACGACTTGGCGAAGGACGTCCTGCACGGCAGGCTGCGGCGGGATCGTGAGGCGCTGCTCTGGAAGCTCGACGGCCTGTCCGAATACGACGCGCGGCGCCCTCTGACGGCGACCGGGACGAATCTCCTCGGCCTGGTGAAACACATGGCCGAGGTCGAGGCCAGGTACTTCGGCGAGGTCTTCGACCGGCCTTCACCGGAAGGGCTGCCCCGCTGGCAGGACCACGACGGCAGCGATCACTGGGCGGCCGAGGACGAGACCCGCGAACAGATCGTCGGGTTCTACCGGCGCACGTGGAAGCACGCGGACGCGACGATCAGCGAGCTTCCGCTCGACACCGCCGGCCATGTTCCGTGGTGGCCGGACCCCCGCCCCAACACGACCCTGTTCGCCGTCCTGGTCCACGTCCTCGGCGAGATCAACCGGCACACCGGGCACGCCGACATCCTGCGCGAGGGCGTCGACGGCCGGACCGGGATGCGCTCCCAGTACGAGCAGGAAGTCGACGAGGAGGCGCGGGCGGCC
This sequence comes from Streptomyces sp. NPDC059852, assembly GCF_042731455.1. Classification (NCBI taxonomy): domain Bacteria; kingdom Bacillati; phylum Actinomycetota; class Actinomycetes; order Kitasatosporales; family Streptomycetaceae; genus Streptomyces; species Streptomyces sp. NPDC059852. Next base: position 290,067 of record NZ_JBHWJK010000008.1, read on the forward strand.
CACCGCGCGAAGCTCGAACGGGCCGCCAGGTCGGCCGTGTTCGGGTCGTCTCACTCGGCCTGATCGCCGGCCCTGGTCGCGGCTCCCTCCGGCGTGAACGCGCGGTGGAAGGTGAAGGCGTGCGGCGCGGGACTGTGGTCGTGGAGGGATTCCAGCCTGCCGACGCCGTCCTGCCAGGTGGGTACCGTGCCCTCGGGGATCCACCAGAGCACATGGCTGGGGTGCCGCGTCCTCTCGAACCAGTCCAGACGCCTGTTCAGTGCCGCGCGGTGCAGCCCGGCGTAGACGGCGTCGAAGGCGGGGCGCAGGCCGGTCCAGAGGGAGAGGGTCGCGGCGAGGGCGGTGGTGTCCGCCGTACGGCCCTTGTCGTACCACGCGGGGACGGCGAACTCTCCCCACGCACCCCAGTCCGCCCCGAAGAGCACGCCTCGATCGCCCTGGGCCGGTTCGGCGCGGGCGAGGTACCCCGGGTGCTGACCGATCGTCCTGTAGACGGCCTCTCCGGCGGCGTAGAACTCGCGTGTGAGCGGGGAGGGTTCGGCGAGCGGTGACTTCAGGACTCCGAAGGTGTACAGCGCGAGATGGGGCATGCGTCTCTCCGTGGGGTCATGTTCCTGGTGCGGGGCCGCCCCACTTCGCGCGCGGGGCGGGTGACCCGGTATCGCTTCGGCGCGCTGTCTAGCCCGGCACGGTCGATGGCTGCCACTCCCGCTTGAGCAGGCCGTACACCCATGAGTCGGACACCACGCCGTTGACGACGCAGTCCTCCCGCAACGTCCCCTCGCGGACGAAGCCCAGCTTCTCGAGGACCCGGGCCGACGCCTCGTTGCGGGTGTCCGCCTCGGCCTGGACGCGGTTCAGGTCCAGGGTGTCGAACGCCCACCGCAGCAGAGCGTGCGTGGCCTCGGTCGCGTAGCCGTGACCCCACATGGCATCGCCGAGGACGTAGCCCAGCGAGGCGCTGCGGTACTCGGGGTTCCAGCCGGAGAGGCCGCACCAGCCGACGAACGCCCCGTCGGAGACGCGGTCGATGGCCACTCGGGCCCCGGTGCCTTCGTCCTCCAGGGTCCGGCAGTTGGCGAGGAACCGCTGGGCGCGGGCCGGGTCGGTCCACGGCGGGGAGTCCCAGTAGCGCAGCACGTGGGAGCTGCTGTGCAGCGCGAACAGGGAGTCCGCGTCGGCGTCGGTGAAGGGACGCAGCCGTAGGCGCTCGGTGTGCAGGACGGGAGTGGGCAGAGTCATGCGCACCATCTTGTGACGCGGACGGCGGCCAGGACACCGGTTATCTGTTCAGTGGGGCGCCATGACCGGTTTCCGGTCACAGTCAGACCGGCTCGGGCTGCTCGGGGTCGTGGAGCCGTAGATACGCACATGCCAGGACTCTGGGCGAGTCCCTGGGCTCATGCGATGCGACAGCAGACTTTCAGTTCGCACTTGCGGCATTATCATCGACGCATGCCTGTCCGACGGACGCAGACCGTCGAGGAGCCGAGGGAGTGGACCCGTGATGACCCGTTCCGAGCGCCGGCCGCGTCGGACACTGCAGATGACCGGCGTGGGCGCCGCCGCCCTGCTGACTCTGGGCGCCTGCTCGTCCGACGGCTCCGGCTCGTCGGCGTCCGCCTCGGGCAAGCCGTCCGGTGAGGTGACCGTCTTCGCCGCCGCCTCACTGAAGGAGAGCTTCGAGGAACTGGGCAGGACGTTCGAGAGGGATCACCCCGGCACGAAGGTCACTTTCAGTTTCGGCGGCAGTGACGCCCTGGCCGCGAGCATCACCGGCGGCGCCCCGGCGGACGTGTTCGCCTCGGCCAGCCCCAAGACGATGAAGATCGTGACCGATGCGGGTGACGACAGCGGCGCCCCGGCCACCTTCGTACGCAACCAGCTGCAGATCGCCACCCTGCCGGGCAACCCGCACAAGATCGCCTCCCTCAAGGACCTCACCGGCTCGGGCCTGAAGGTCGTGCTGTGCGACAGGACGGTGCCGTGCGGTGCCGCCGCACAGAAGGCCCTCGACGCCGGCAGGCTGAAGCTCACGCCTGTCTCCTGGGAGCAGGACGTCAAGTCCGCCCTCAGCAAGGTCGCCCTGAAGGAGGCTGACGCGGCCCTCGTCTACAGGACCGATGTGAAGGCCGCGGGCGCCAAGGTGGAGGGCGTGGACTTCCCCGAGTCCGCCGACGCCGTCAACGACTACCCGATCACCCTGCTCAAGCGGTCGAGGAACCCCGGGACGGCGAAGGCGTTCATCGAGCTCGTGAAGTCCCCCCAGGGGCAGCGGGTGCTGAGCGAGTCCGGATTCCTCACCCGGTGACCTCGTCGGGACGCCCACGACATCACCGCCGGAACTCACCACTCTCACTACAGCGCGCACACACATGAGCACATCCTGCGACCATGCCTGATTCTTACCCGGCCCACCTCGCAATGAACAGACAGGTCTGTCTACTATCGGGGAGTCCGCTTCCCCCTCCTGCCGAAAGTGACCCATGAGTCGCGCAACGACCACCTCCCGCTCGGCCCCTCCGACCGCCGCGATCGAGCAGCACCCGGCGCACGCGGTCCCCCGGCGCGGGTTCCTGCCCCTGGGACCGAGGACCTCGATGGCCGTGTACGCCTCGATCCTCATGTCGCTGCTGGGCTCGTCCAGCGCGCCGACGCCCCTCTACGCCATCTACCAGCAGCACTGGGGGTTCTCCCCCATCACCGTCACCGTCGTCTTCGGCGTGTACGCGGTGGCCGTCCTCTCCTCGCTCCTGCTGTTCGGCAAGCTCTCCGACCACGTGGGCCGGCGGCCGGTCATCGTGACGGCCCTGGTCGTCCAGCTGGTGGCCATGGCCATCTTCATCACCGCCGGTGACGTGGGCGCGCTGATGATCGGCCGGGTCCTCCAGGGTCTGAGCGTGGGTGCGGCCGCCGGGGCCCTCGGCGCCGGCATGCTCGACATCCACCCGCGCCGCGGCGGGTTCCTGAACTCGTTCGCGCCCATGCTGGGAACCGCGTCCGGGGCCCTGGTCTCCGGGCTGATCGTGCAGTACCTCCCGGCGCCCACGCGCCTGGTCTACACGGTGCTGCTCGGCGTCTTCGCCCTGCAGGCGCTGGCCGTCCTCGCCATGCCGGAGACGGTGACCCGCAAGTCGGGCGCGCTGGCCAGCATGGTTCCCGAGTTCAAGCTGCCCAGGTCGGCCCGCGCGTCCGTGGCCGTCGCCGCGCCCGTGATGTTCGCCGTGTGGTCCATGAGCGGGCTCTACGGCGCCCTGGGGCCGTCCCTCATGCGGACCCTGGAGCACTCCTCGTCCGTGGTGTGGGGAGGGCTGCCGCTGTTCGTCCTCGCCGTTTCCGCGGCGCTGACCACGATCACCCTGCGAGGCACCGCCGCCCGGACCGTCATGCTGCTCAGCATCGGCACCCTGGTGGCCGGCGCCGCGATCACCCTGCTGTCGATCGGCTCGGGCCAGGGCGGCACCTGGTCGGTGGCCGGGTTCTTCGTGGGCACCGTGATAGCCGGTGTCGGGTTCGGCAGCGGGTTCCAGGGCGGGATCAGGCTCGTCATCCCGCAGGTCGAGGCGCACGAACGCGCCGGCGCCCTGTCGCTGCTGTACGTCGTGTGCTACGTCGGTCTCGGCATCCCCGCCGTCATCGCCGGTGTGCTGGTCGTGCACGGCGGCGGCTTGATCACGACCTCCAAGGAGTACAGCATCGCCCTCATGGTGCTGGCGCTCGCCGCCCTCGCCGGGCTCCTGCGCAGCGGTCGCCGGGAGAGGCGTGAGCAGCTGTCGGCCCAGATGTCCGAGGCGTGACCGCGGACCCCGCAGGGTCTAGAATGAACTGCTCTGTCTAGAGAGAGGTGGGCGCCATGGCTGCCAAGACCCCGACCCGCGTGTCCGCGCGTGAGCGTCTCCTCATGGCGGCCGACGAGCTCTTCTACGGCGAAGGCGTGCAGACCGTCGGCATCGACCGGGTGATCGAGCACGCCGGAGTGGCCAAGGCGTCCCTGTACAACAGCTTCGGGAGCAAGGAGGGCCTGGTCTGCGCCTATCTGGAGCTCCGCTTCGAGCGCCGCAAGGAGCACATCACCCGCACGCTGACGCGCTTCCGCACTCCGCGTGAGCAACTGCTCGGCGTGTTCGACGCGCTCGGTGAGGCGTTCACCGAGCCGGGGTACAACGGCTGCTCGTTCGCCCGGGCCACCTCCGAGGCGGCCGACGACAGCGCCGCCCGCAAGGTCGCCGACGACTATCGCGCCTGGCTGCGCGGCCTGTTCGCCGAACTGGCCGCAGCCGCCGGGTACGCCGACCCGGACACCGTCGCCCGGCAGTTCCTTCTGCTGTACGACGGTGCGGGCCAGTCCGCGAAGATGGACCGCGACCCGTCGGCCGCCACCAGCGCCCGCGCCGCCGCGGCCCTCCTGCTGGACGCGTCCCCGCTCGCACCCGCCGTTCCCGACCCCGCCCGGTAGATCAGCCGGTGCCGTCGCCGTCTTCGGTGCGGTCCGAACGGACCGCCCGGAACGCGGAGTCGAGGTGGTCGAGGAGCGCCGCCGTGCAGGGGTGGGGGTCCCGGCGCGGCGTGAGCGCGTAGATGCCGCGGGTCGGAGGATCGACGAGGGTCACCGTGGTGACGTCCGCGCGCACGGCTCGCCTCAGCACGCCCGGGATCAGGGCGATCGCGTGCCCGGTCGCGACGAGGGCGAGCTTGCCCGGCAGGTCGGCGGCCGTGATGTCGATGGCGATGTCCACCCCGGTACGCGCGGCGTGCTGGCGTAGGAGGGCCGCCGAACCGTCGTTGTCCTCCGTCCAGGTCGCGCCCGCGAACGCCCGCAGGGGGACCGGCCCCCGCCCGGCCTGCGGGTGACCGGCCGGCACCGCCACGACCATGTCGTCCAGTCCCAGGAAGTGGCGTTCGACCCGCGAGTCCTGCGGCAGGCCGGGCGGTGCGTCGGTGACGGCCGCGATGTCCAGGTCGCCGGAGATCAGCCGCTGGTGGAGGGATGCGCTCAGGCCGGGGAGCAGCGTCCAGCGGAGGGGGCCGCTCCCCCGAAGCAGGGCCCGCAGCGCCTCGGGGACGATCCCCGCCGCCAGAGAAGGCGTCGCACCGACCGCCAGTGGTCTGCCGTACGTCCCGTCCGCGGCGTCCCGCACCGCACGCACGGCACGGTCGGCCTCGTTCAGCGTGGTCAGCGCGTGCCGTCGGAACACCTCTCCCGCCGGGGTCGCGCGCACACCACGCGCGTGCCGTTCCACCAGCGCCACCCCGAGCTCGCGCTCCAGCCCGGCGATCTGCCGCGACACGGCCGACTGCGTGTGATGCAGCTCCGCCGCCGCCGCCGACAGTGAGCCGAGCCGGCACACCGTCACAAAGGTCCGCCATACGTCGAGTTCCACCGGGACAGTATGGCGGACAGGTATGCGAGGGACGCAGGTCAGCCATGCGAGATATGCGCTTGTCGCAGTGATCCGTCTGTACGACCGTTTCCCGCATGACCACACTTCGCACGATCGCCGTCCTCGGACTGGGACGCATGGGCGGCGCCATGGCCACGCGCCTCGCCGAGCAGGGCGGGAACGTCATCGGCTGGACCCGCTCGGGGCGCACACCGGACACCGTCACGTCGGCGGCCGACGCGCGCGAGGCCGTCGCCGAGGCCGATGTCGTCCTGCTGTCGCTGTTCGACGGACCCGCCTGCCGGCAGGTCGTCGACGGCATGGACGACTCACTGCGGCCGGACACCGTCGTCGTGAACACCAGCACCATCGCCCCCGCCGAGGCCGCCGGGCTGGCCCGGCGCCTGGGCCCGGCCTACCTCCACGCCCCCGTCCTCGGCTCGGTGCCCGCGGTCGCCGCCGGGACCCTCACCCTCCTCGCCGCAGGTCACCAGGACGCCCTGGACCGGGCCCGTCCCGTCCTGGAGGCGCTCGGCACCGTACGCCGCGTCGAGGACCCCGCCACCGCCGCCGCCCTCAAGCTGGTCGCCAACCACAGCCTCGCCGGCGCCGTCGTCGCCCTGCGCGACGCACTGCACCAGGCCGACGCGCTCCGCCTGCCCCGTGCCCAGGTCCTGGACGTCCTCGCACTCGGCCGGCTCGGCGCCCTCGTGTCCGGCAAACGGCCCTTCCTCACCGACCCGCCCAGCGCCTGCGTGACGACGGCCGAGTTCACCATCGGGGCTCTCGGCAAGGACATGGCCGTACTGGCCGCGGCCTCCGGCACACCGGTCCGCGGCGCGGCGGCACTGTTCCACTCCCCCGCCGGTTCCACCGCCGACATCGCCGCCGTCGCCACCGTGCCGCCCGTCGAGGACGCCGTACTCGAACCGCTCCGCGCCTACATCCGCGGGCACGCCACCGGCGATGCCGCCCACTTCCGTGACGCGTTCCTGCCCAGCGCGCACATCGAAGGAGTCCGCGACGGTCAGTTCGTCTCGTGGGACCTCGAGGAGTACTGCTCCCTCTTCTCCGGCCGGCCCGCTCCCGACGAGGCCACGCGGGCCCGGCGCATCGAGGCCGTCGACGTCCACGGCACGGTCGCGACCGCCACCATGACCCTCGTCCACGGTGATCAGACGTTCACCGACGTCTTTCTCCTCGTCCGCGCGGACGGTCGCTGGCGTATCGCCAACAAGGTCTACCACCGGCGGCTGGGCAGCCCCGCTCCGTCGGTCTGACTCAGTCCCGCGCCTCCAGGGCCGTCAGCCCGTCTTCCCAGCGCCGTCGCCGCTCGTCGTCGGACTGTTCCCACCACGGGGTGCCCCGTTCGCCGAGCGCGACCTTGGCCCGCTGCACGCGGGCCCGGGCCTCCCGTTCCGCCTTCTCATCGCTCGCCGTCGTCGCCGCGCGCACCGCGCGGCGGGCGGACATGAGGTGACTCCGCAGGCGTGCGCCGATCTCCTCGGGGAGGGACGGGTCGGTGGCCCGCCATTTCCGTCCGCCGATGACGACGAAGTGCCCGTCGAGGGTCGTCTCCGGCGGTTCACGTGTGCTCATGGGACCGATCGTGGTCCTGTGCGCCGCTCGGGTCCGTCTCGCCGCCGGCCGTCCGTTCGCCGTTGCGGCCGTCGGCCTGCGCACCCTTCTTGCGCCGGGCGGTGGCCACCGCACCGAGCACGGCGCCGACGGCCACGATGGTGAGTCCGCGCAGCCACACCGCGCCCTCGATCTGCGTGGCGAGCAGGACGCACGAGGCGATGCCCAGCACCGGCAGGACGGTCGGGGTGCGGAAGTGGTCGGCCTCGCCCTCGTCGCGGCGCAGGACGAGGACAGCCGTGTTGACCAGGAGGAAGACGATCAGCAGGAGCAGGACCAGGGTCGAGGCCAGGGTGGCGACGCTGCCGGTGAGGGCGAGCAGCATCGCCAGCACGGTGGTGGCGGCGATCGCGGCCCACGGGGTGCGGCGGCCGGGCAGCACCTTGGTCAGCGCGGAGGGCAGGAGGCCGTCCTTCGCCATGCCGTAGGTGAGGCGGGAGGACATGATGCCGGTCAGCAGTGCGCCGTTGGCGACGGCGACGAGCGCGATGGCGCTGAACAGGCGCTCGGGGACGCCGCCCGCCTCCTTGACGACCTCCAGCAGCGGACCGCTGGACTCGGCGAGCCGCGTGGTCGGTACGGCCGCGGACGCGGCCAGGCCCACCAGCACGTACACGGCGCCCGCGGTGGCGAGGGCGCCGAACAGGGCGCGGGGGTAGGAGCGGCGCGGGTCGCGGGTCTCCTCGGCCACGTTGACCGAGGTCTCGAACCCGACGAAGGAGTAGTACGCCAGCACGGACCCGCTCAGGACGGCCGCCGCGGCGCCCTTCTCGGGGGTGCCCAGCTGGGTGAGCCGTCCGACGTCGCCGTCGCCGCGCAGCAGCAGCCAGGCGCCGAGAACGATGATGACCATCAGCCCGCCCACCTCGATGAGGGTGGCGACGACGTTGGCGCGGGTGGACTCCTTGATTCCGCGTGCGTTGATCAGGGCGAGGAGCCCCAGGAACACGACGGCCACCAGGCCGACGGGCAGCGTCACGAAGGCCGAGAGGTAGTCGCCGCCGAAGCCCCGGGCGAGGGCGGCGACGGAGACGACGCCGGCGGCCAGCATGCAGAAGCCCGCGACGAACCCGGCGAACGGCCCGAAGGCGCGGGTCGCGTAGTGGGAGGCGCCGCCCGCCCTCGGATACTTCGTCGCCAGCTCGGCGTAGGAGGCGGCGGTCAGCAGGGCCAGCAGCAGGGCGACGACGAGCGGCACCCACACGGCTCCGCCCGCGTCGGCGGCGACTTGTCCGACCAGGACGTACACCCCGGCGCCGAGGACGTCACCCAGGATGAAGAAGTAGAGCAGCGGGGTGGTCAGGGCGCGCTTGAGCGCCGTGCCCTCCCGTGCCCCTCCGGGTGCCGCCGTGTCCGTCCCCGCCCGCGCTGCCGTGCTGTTTCCGACTCTTCTTGCCATACCGCCTCGTGTCCCCCGGAAGGCGAGATGCACGCGCGCGACTCCCGAGGGCGCAGGACGCGATTCGGTTACGACGCCGCTCCTTGTGCCTGTTCCGCCGGGCTGTCCTCGGTCCAGGCGCGCTCCAGCAGGGCGCTGAAGGGGGCGGGCTCGTGTCCGATCAGCTCGGCGAGGGTCGGATCGACGGCCGTGAACTCGCCGTTCCGGGCCGCCGCGAAGATGCTCAGCAGCAGGTCGGTGAGGGATTCCGCGGCTCCGTGCGTCAGCATCTGCTCGCGGAAGGCGTCGTCGGGGACGACGGTACGGGTGAACGGCCGGCCGGTGACCCGGGTCGCGATCTCGGCGACAGCGGCGAAGTCGAGCGCCGCCGTGCCGGTGAGGGGCGGGGTGGGGCCCTCGAAGCGGCCCTCGCCGGTCAGGATCGCGGCGGTGGCCTCGGCGAGGTCGTCGTGGCCGGTCCAGGTGACCGGGCCGTCGGCGGGGAGGGCGATGTCGCCGGTGTGGCGGGCGGCCTCCAGGAACTGCAGGGCGCTGGACGCGTAGAAGCCGTTGCGCAGGGCCGTCCAGGGCAGGCCGGTGGCGCGCAGCAGGTCCTCGGTCTGCGCGTGGTCGCGGCAGGGCTGGAAGTGGGAGTCGTGGGCGGCGCCCATCTGGCTGGTGTAGAGGATGCGGCCGACGCCGGCCTTCACCGCCGCGTCGATGGCGGTGCGGTGGCCGGCGACGCACTCCTCGCCCGCGCGGTCGAGGGAGACGAGGAGCAGTTGCTCGGCGCCCTCGAAGGCGTGCACGAGCGAGGCCGGGTCGTCGAAGCTGCCCTGCCGGACGCGGACTCCCCGGTCGGCGAGGTCCTGCGCCTTGCGGGGGTCGCGGACACTGGCACCCACCTGGTGGGCGGGGACGCGCTCCAGGAGGCGTTCGACGACGCGCCGGCCGAGCTTTCCGGCGGCTCCGGTCACGATGATCATGGGTACTCCCGGGCTTGTTTCCAGTGGAATCACTTTGACGCTAACACTGGAATATCAGTGGAATCAACCTGCCGATATCATCGATTCATGACTTCGCGCGACACGACCGACAGCCCCCGCCGCCGCATCGTCGAGGCCGCCGTCGAACTCTTGGAGACCGGCGGCCCGGACGCGGTGAGCACCCGCGCGGTCGCCTCCGCCGCGGGGATGCAACCGCCGGCGATCTACCGCCTCTTCGGGGACAAGGAAGGGCTCTTGGAGGCCGTCGCGGAGCACGGGTACGCGCAGTTCCTCGCGAGCAAGCGCGCGCTGCTCGACCCCGCGCCCAAGGACGCGGTGGAGGATCTGCGCCGCGCGTGGGACACCGTCGTGGAGTTCGGGGTCTCCCGCCCGGAACTGTTCGCCGTCATGACGAGGGCGACCGGGCGCGGCGCCGACCAGGCGCACCGCGCGGGCCTGGAGATGCTCTACGGCCGGGTGCGCCGGCTGGCGGCCACCGGATGGCTGCGGGTCGACGAGGAACTGGCCGCGCAGATCATCCAGGCGACCGGCCGGGGCGCGGTCACCACCTGGCACTCCACCCCGCCGGAGCGCCGCACACCCGCGTTGCTGAACGCGCTGCGCGAGGCCACGATCGCGGCGATCACCAGCGCCGAGCCGACGGTCCCCGCCACGGAGAGCGGGCCCGCCGCGGCGGCCCGCGCCCTGCGCGCCGCGCTCCCCGACGAAGCGGACGTCCTGAGCGACGCGGAGCAGCGACTGCTGCGCGAGTGGCTGACCCGGCTGGCCGCGGACGGCGGCGCTCCGCGGGCGTGACCGGGTGCCAGGGGGCGTGCGGGCCTCGGGCCGGTCAGCTCCTGGCGGCCACAGCCCGCAGGGCTGCTGGAGCGGCGAGGGACTGACGGAAGCGCGTCGTGGGGGGGGGGGCGGGGGGGGGGTGGGGGGGGGCCCCCCCCCGGCGGGGTGGGGGGGGGGGGTGAAAAAAAAAATACCAAGACCCGCCAAGTTGGGGGGGGTATTGAAGGGT